>DASPKC010000110.1:0-15547 GCA_035628295.1 Baekduia sp. | reverse complement strand
GACCTCGACGAGCTGCGCGGCGCCTTCGGCCTCGGCGTGGCGGGGAACTTCGCCGGCCATCTGGAGCAGGCCGGCGAGGCCGCCGACTTCGTCGGCGTCCAGACCGCCGCGGCCGAGGCGCCGAAGGGCATCTTCCCGTGGTACGTCCCGGGCTCGCCGGCGTTCCTCGGGACGTTCCCGCTGTCGCATGACCGGCTGGCCAAGCCGCGCTCCGACGAGCCCGTGAACCTGCAGATCGAGCCGGAGGTCGGGGTGCTGTGCCGGCTGTCCTACGACGACGCCGGCGCGGTGCGCGAGGTGGCGCCCTATGCCCTGGCGGCGTTCGACGACTGCTCGATCCGCCGCCCCGGCGCCCCGAAGATCAGCCACAAGAAGAACTGGGGCCCGGACTCCAAGGGCGTCGCCCCGCGGGGATTCGCCGTCTCCGACCTCGACCCGGAGGGCCCCACGGCGGCGTTCCGCCTGGCCAGCTTCCTGCGCCGTGCCGACCGCACGGACGCCTACGGCATCGACAGCCCGCTGCCCGGCTACTCGTACTACGGCCGGCGCCTGCTGGACTGGATCGCCGACCGGCTGCGCGAGCAGCGCGGCGCGGACGCCTCCCCGCTGGAGGACGTGGGGGCGTTGCTCGAGCAGGCTGGGCGCCCTGCGACGGCCCTCGTCGGCATCGGGGCGACGCGCTACACGCCGCTCGGCGAGTCGACGTTCCTGCAGGCCGGCGACGAGGCGGTCGTCGTGGTCTACGACGGCGCAGCGCTGACACCCGACGCGGTGCACGAGGCGGTCGCCGCCGGGGAGGCCGCCAGGCTCGAGGCGTCCGTGCTGTGCCAGACCGTGCACGACGCAGCCTGAGCGGCTGCGGTGGACCGCCCGGTGGCGGCGGGTATAGCGTCGGCGCCACCCGCCCCCGACAGGAGAGGTCCCATGGAGCACCAGCACGCCGAGCACGTCGCGGCATCCCCGGACGCGCTGTTCGCCGCCCTGGCGGACGTCCGCAACCTGCCGCACTTCGTCCCGCAGATGACCGCCGCGTCGGCGAAGGACGGCGACAAGGTCGAGGTCGAGGCTCGCTACGACGGTCACACCCAGCACGGTGAGGCCTGGTTCAAGACCGACGAGACGAGCCGGATCATCGAGTGGGGCGCCGGCGAGGGCTCCTATCACGGCCGGATGGTCGTGGAGCCCGAGGAGGACGGCTCGCGCCTGACCCTGGAGCTGTCGACGGCGCACGTGCAGTCCCACGACGACATCAAGGCGACGCTCGACGCGATCCGGATGCTGGTCGAGGCCGAGGTCTGAGCTGAGCGGTGTGCCGGTCCGGCGCGGGGCCCTCCGTAGCCCCGCGCCGGACGCGACGTTCCCGCGGCCTCAGGAGGCCTGCTCGGCGTCGGCCTTCGCCTTCGCCTTCGCCGAGACGCACTTGCCGAACGCGTTCTTCTTGTTGCGGTTCGTGCCGTACTTCTCTGCGAACGCCTTGCGCGAGGCGTCCGTCTCGCCACGCTCGGTGTCGCAGTCCTTCGCGGCCTGACGGCGCGCCAGGGCGACCTGACGGTCCTCCTGGTCGGCCTCGGCCTGAAGCTGCTTCGACTTGCCGGAGACGCACTTGCCGAAGGCGTTCTTCTTGTTCTTGTTCGTGCCGTACTTGTCGGCGAACGCCTTCTGGGTCTCCGCGGTGGTCCCGCGCTCGGCGCGACAGGCGGCGGCGGCGCCATCGGTCGCCTCGTCGCGCTCCTTGGCCTCGTCGCGCGACTTGCTCGAGACGCACTTGCCGAACGCGTTCTTCTTGTTGGCGTTCGTGCCGTAGCGCTGGGCGAACGCCTCGCGCGTGGCGTCGGTGGTCCCACGCTCGGTGCGGCACTCCTGCGCCGCGTTCGTGCGATCGGTCTGGGTCGGCGCGGTATCGCCCACGGCGACGGCCGGCGCGGCGAGGCCGGCGAACGCCAGCGCGAGGGTGATCTTGGTCTTCATCTCGGGGGTGCTCCTCCTGTGGACGGCGGGTGTCCTTCACCCCCTCCACCCCGCCTGCCGCCGGGAAGTGGGCGGGATGTCCGCGATTGGACGTCCGTACGAGCCGCGTCGGCGGTCAGGCGGCGCGCAAGCGGCGCTTCACGGCGTACATCGCGAGGTCGGCGGCGGCCAGCAGGCCGTCGGCGTCCTCGCCGTCCTCGCCGCGGAAGCTGGCCAGCCCGACGCTGCCGGTGACGCGCTGCTACGCGCCCGCCCCGTCGACCACCGCCCCGAGGTCGCGGGCCACCGCGGCGGCCTGGGCCGGCGTCACGCGCGGCAGCAGGACCGCGAACTCGTCGCCGCCCACGCGCGCCAGCACGTCGGTGGCGCGCAGCCGGGCGCGCATGGCCCGCGCGACCCCGACGAGCACTTCGTCCCCCGCGCGATGGCCGTGGCTGTCGTTGACGGCCTTGAACCCGTCGAGGTCGACGACGAGCAGGGCGCCCGGCGTGCCGTCCTGGCGCGCCACGCGCAGGGCCCGGGTGAGCTCCTCGCGCAGCCGGCGGACGTTGACCAGGCCGGTGAGCGGGTCGTGGTCGGCCTCGCGGCGCAGCTCCTCCTCCAGGCGCTTGCGCTCGGTGATGTCCTGGAAGACGCCGACCCAGCACAGCGGCCGGCGGTCGTCGTCGCGCAGGTACGTCAGGTTCGCGATGGCCCAGACCACCGAGCCGTCCGGCCGGACGAAGCGCTTCTCCGTCTGCCAGCAGTCGAGCTCGCCGCGCAGGATCCGCCAGGCGGCGGCCACGTCGGACGCGCGGTCGTCGGTGTGCGTGAGCTCCTGGTCTCGCCGCCCCAGGAGGTCGTCCTCGGCGCGGTCGAGGAACTTGCACAACGCGGCGTTGACGCGCACGTAGTGCCCGTCGTTGTCGAAGAGGGCCATGCCGACGGGCGAGGTCTCGAACAGCGGGCCGAACAGCCGATCGGCCTCGTGGGAGAGCTGCTGGGGGCCGAGCTCCTGGACGAGAAGGACCTGGCCGCCCCCGGGCGCGGGCTGCGCCGACACGTCGACCGTGACCGGGACGCCGGTGGCGCGCATGGCCCGGGCCCGCTCGCGGGCGCCGGAGGCTGCGGCGCGCTCGAGCGCCGCCGCGCCGTCGGGCAGCAGCTCGGCCAGCCGCCGTCCGACGAGCTCGTCGGCCGGGACCGCGAACAGGGCGCCGGCACCGCCGCCCGCCGCCAGCACGCGGCCGCCGGCGACGTGCAGCAGCGCGCCCGGCACGAGACGGGCCAGGGCGGGGAACTCGGTCGGGGTGGCGGCGGGCACGGGTGCTGACCCGGTACATCGGCATCCGGTGCGACCGTCCTGAGCGCTGCTGTCATCCTCGCCCCGATGCCGCCGACCCCCGACCGCAGCGTCCAGCCGGGCCCCGACGGCATCCCGCGGTGCTGGTGGTGCCTCGGCGCACCGGAGTACATCGCCTACCACGACGACGACTGGGGCCGCCCGCAGCACGACGAGCGCGCGCTCTTCGAGCTGCTGACGCTCGAGCTGTTCCAGTCGGGGCTGTCCTGGCTGACCATCCTGCGCAAGCGCCCGGCGTTCCGCGCCGCGTTCGGCGGCTTCGTGCCCGAGCGCGTGGCGGCGTTCGGCGACCGCGACGTGGAGCGCCTGCTCGCCGACGCCGCGATCGTGCGCCATCGCGGCAAGATCGACGCGGCGATCGCCAACGCCCGCGCGGTGCTCGGGCTGCACGAGCGCGGGACCTCGCTGGCGGAGCTGGCCTGGAGCTTCGCCCCCGACGCGGCCGGGCGGCCGGTGCCGGCCGGCGCCGGCGACGTGGCGGCCCAGACCGCCGAGTCGCGCGCGCTCGCGGCCGCGCTGCGCCGGGCCGGCTTTCGGTTCGTGGGGCCGACGACGGTGTGGTCGTTCATGCAGTCGGCCGGGATGGTCAACGACCACCTCGCGGGCTGCGCGGCCGGCGACGCGCTGCGGAGGTGAAGCCGGCGCCGGTCCTGCCGATCACCCGGTCATGGACCTTGCCGAGCGCGCTCTGAACGCTGCCCGCCACCGTCTGCTGGACAGCGGCAACCCCGCCTTCCTCGCCGTCGCCGTCGTTCCCGGAGGCCCCCCGGTGCTCGGCCCGCTCGTCGTCGCCAACCCGCAGGCCGCCGGCCGCGGCGCCGAGGCGCTCGAGGACGCCGTCCCGGGGGCGGAAGTCGTGGTCGTCGGGTGCGCCCGCGCCGGGTCCCACCTGCGCTTCACCGTCCGCGCGGCAGGCGCCGCCGACGTGCTGCTGGATCGCCTCGAGGTGCGCGAGCGCCCGATCGGCGACATGCCGGTGGTGTAGCGCGGGGCCGCGCCGGGCACTGCTCCGGCCGCAATGCGGAGCAGCACCTCACCCACTGCTGAGCGCGGCCCGGCCTCGGCGCGCAGCACCATGGTCGCCACGGGCAGGGACCTGCTTGCCCGGACGCAGGCGATCCCGAGGCAGACGGCGCAGCGGGCCCTCGCCGTCTCGTCGCTCGTCGCGTGCTTCGTCGCGACGACGGTCGTGGTCGCCGGGGCCGGCGGCGGGCCAGGCGCCGGGGAGGTCGCGGCCGCGCGCGCCCCGGTGGCCGCCGCGGACGCCCGGCTCGGGCAGGCGCTGCGGGCGCTGCGCCCGGGGGCGTCGGCCGGCGCCGCCCAGGAGGCGGCGAAGGCCGCGCACGCCGCCGGCGAGCGCGCGCTCGAAGTGCTCGGCGCGGCCACGAGCCGGGCCGAGCGCGTCGCGGTGACCGAGCTGCGCCGCCACCAGGAGCTCGTCGACGCCGTCGGGTCCACCCTGGCCAATCCGGCCTCTCCCCTGCGCGACCGGCTGCGCGAACGGGCCGCGGGCGGCGAGCTGCCGGTCGAGCAGCTCCTGCGCTTCAGCCGGGCCCGGCTGGCCGACTGACCGCGCTCACCCGCGCCAGGGCGCCGCGCCGCCGGCCAGCTCGGCGGTCGCGGCCGGATCGAGCACCGCGGCGGGCTCGGGATCGGCCGCTGCGCGGGCGCGCAGGCGCTCGAGCGGCAGCGGCGAGGCACCGGCCACCAGCACGACGTTGCCGCCGCGGCGCGCCCGGACCACGGGCCCCGCGCCCAGCGCCGCGACGTGCGCGAAGCGCTCGCGCAGGCCGGCGGCGATCGCCCGCACGTCGCGCAGGGGCGGGACGTCGACCACGTTGACCGCCACGACGCCGGCGGGGCGCAGCACGCGCGCGACGTCGCCCAGCGCCTCCACGGTCACCAGGTGGCGCGGCACCCGCGCGCCGACGAAGGCGTCGATCACCACCGCGTCGGCCGAGCCGTCCGGGCGCCCGGCGAGCACGTCGCGTCCGTCGCCGACCCGGACGCGCAAGCCCGGCGCACGGCGCAGGCCGAGATGGCGGCGGGCGAGCTCGAGCACCGCCGGATCGGCCTCGACGACCAGCTGGCGCGCGCTGGGCCGCTCGGCGGCCAGCGCCCGGGCCAGGACGCACGCCGCGCCACCGATGTGGACCACCTCCTGGGCGCCGGCTGCCACGACGACATCGTGCAGGCGGCGCACGTAGTCGAACTCGAGGTGGCGCGGATCGGCCAGGTCGACGTAGGAGGCCTCGAGGTCGTCCTGGAGCAGCAGCCGCCCGGAGGGGCGCCGGGGGTCCGAGAGGACCGCCAGCGCCCCGTCACGGGCGAGGACCTGCGGGGCGCGGTGGCGACGGGCCACCGCGCGAACCTACGACTTGCGCTGCTCCTTGGCGCGCGCCGCCGCGTCCTGCAGCCGCTGCGCCTCGTCGTCGGTGCGCAGCGCGACCTCGCGCTCCTCCAGCGCCTCCTCCTGGCGCTCCAGCGTCTGCAGCCGGTTGTCGCGCTCGTTGTCGCGGGCCTTCTGGCGCTTGCGCTCCGCCGTCTCGCGCGCCGTCGTCTTGCGGTTGCGCTCGGTCTTGCGGGCGTTCTGCGCCTGCTGCTGCTTGCGCTCGGCCGCGCGCTGCTTGCGGGCCTTCGCCTGCTCGGCAGCGTGCTGGCGCTCGCGCTCGGCGCGCTCGCGGGCCTCGGCCTCCTGCAGCTCGGCCTCCTCGCGGATGCCCTCGGCCGTCGTGCGCAGGCGGGCGGCCCGCTCGAGCTCGTCCGTCGCCGCGGCCCGGCGCTGGGCGTCCTCCTGCAGCGCCTCGTCGCGCAGCAGCTGGCCGGCCACGCCGCGCACGGTGGCGTCGACGCGATCGATCGCGAGCTCGGCGCCCGAGGGCGACGAGCCGCGGCGCAGCAGGCGCGCGGCGGTGCTGGCGGGCAGGCGGCCGACGCGCAGGGCGGCGTCGACGGCCAGGCGCGGGATCGGGGTGATGGCCATCAGCGCTCACCCTCCAGAGCCGCGGCGCGCTCCTCGGCCTCGCGGGCCGCGCGCTCGAGGCGCTCGGCGTCGGCCTCCTCGGCCGCGCTGTCGGCCGCGGCGCGGGCCTGCTCGGCCACGGCCTTGGCCTCCTGCTGCTGGCGGTCCTGCTCGGCGGCCGCGCGGTCGCGGCGCGCCCGCTCCTCGGCCTCCTGCTCGGCCCGGGCGCGATCGCGCTCGGCGGCGAGCTCGCGCTCGCGCTCCTCGCGCTCGGCCCTCAGGCGCTCGCGCTCCGCTTCCGTCTCGGTGCGCTCGGCCTCGAGCTGGGCGCGCTGGTCCTGGCGGCGGGCCTCGGCCTCGCGCTCGGCGGCTTCGCGCTCGGCGTCCGCGGACGCCTCCTGCAGGCGGCCCTCGCGGGCCAGCTGGTCGTCTCCGGCAAGGGTGCCTGCGGCGGCCTTCGCCTTGCCTACGAGCTTGCCGGCGAGGCCGCCGGCGGTGCGCTCTTCGGTGCTGTCTTCCATGGCGCCCCGCGTACCCGGTCTGCCAAGGCGCTACCGTGCGAGGTCTCGGCGGACCGCCCACTCGGCCACCGCGCCCTCGGGTGCGGACCCGGGTCCCGCACCGGCCTCGCGCCGGTGGCCAGCCCCGGGGGTCGGGAGTGTCACGCCGCCCAGGCAGACACGATCATCAGTCCTGGGACGTAGGAAGTCAGTGGTGGTCCAGGACCGAGACGGAACCGGGCGGGCCCGCGGGCCCGCCCGGACTGCCGTCGCGCCTGCCACGATGGCGCGGATGCGCGCCGTCGTGCAGTCCGTCAACGTGGGTGTCCCGGTCCAGATCGGCGTCCGCCGCGGGCGGCCGGTCCGCAGCGCGATCGCCAAGGCGCCGGTCGCCGGGCCCGTCACAGCCGGGCCCACCGGGCTCGACGGCGACGGGCAGGCGGACCTGCGGGTGCATGGCGGCCCGGACAAGGCGGTGTACGCCTACGCGGCCGAGGACGTCGCATGGTGGGCGCAGGAGCTCGACCGCGAGGACCTCGGCCCGGGCGCGCTGGGCGAAAACCTCACGACGGCCGGCATCGACCTCGCGGCGGCGCGGCTGGGCGACCGGTGGTCCGTGGGCGGCACGCTGCTCGAGGTCTGCCAGCCGCGCATCCCCTGCTTCAAGCTGGGCCTGCGCTTCGGCGACCCCGGCATGGTCCGCCGGTTCGCCCACGCGCGGCGGCCCGGCGCCTACCTGCGCGTGCTGGAGCCCGGCGCCGTGCGGGCCGGCGACAGGATCGAGCTTGTCGCGCGCGGCGCGCACGAGCTCACGATCGCCGCGGCGTTCGAGCTCCTGGCCCATGATCGCGAGCGGTGCGCGGAGCTGCTGGCGTGGCCCGGGCTGCCCGTCCAGCTGCGCGACGCGATCGCCCGGCTGGCGGCCTGAGCGCTCAGGGCGCGAGGCGCTCGATGCGCCACCGCTCGCCCTCGCGCCGGTAGCGCAGCCGGTCGTGCAGGCGGTCGCCGCGGCCCTGCCAGAACTCGACCGTCTCCGGGGCGACCCGCAGGCCGCCCCAGTGCGCGGGGCGGGCGACCGGGGTGCCGTCGGGGTGCTCGGCGGCCGCCCGGGCCCACGCCTCCTCCAGCGCCGCTCGCGACGCGACCACCTCCGACTGCGGGCTGGCGACCGCGCCGAGCTGGGCGCCGCGCGGGCGCGACGCGAAGTAGGCGTCGCTCTCGGCGTCGTCGACCGGCGCGATCGTGCCGCACACCACCACCTGGCGGCCGAGGTCGACCCACGGCAGGACCAGGGACGCGCGCGGATTGGCCAGCGCCTCGCGGCCCTTGCGCGAGCGCAGGTTCGTGAACAGGACCAGCCCGCGGTCGTCCAGCCCCTTGAGCAGGACGGTGCGCGCGCTCGGCGCGCCGTCAGCGGACGCGGTGGCCAGGACCATGGCGTTGATCTCGAGCAGGCCTGCGGCCTGGGCCTCGGCGATCCATGCGCGCAGCTGCGCCACCCACGTGGGCGCCAGGTCGGCCTCGGCGAGGCCGGCCGCCTGGTACTCGCGCCGCATGGATCTCAAGGAGTCCGGCATCCGACCGAACCATACGAGTGCCACGTGTGACCGAGATCACACGGTCACCGAACGTCCGTTCGTACTCTTCTGCATCCCGTGCTGCCCGACGAAGGCCTTCCCACCTGGACCAAGCGCCGCGAGGCGGAGCTCGAGCTGTGGTGCGACGAGCACCTCGCCGCGCTCTCGTCGCTGCAGGTCGAGGACCTGACGGACCCGACCGTGGTCCGGGCCATCGCCACCCGGGCCCGCATGCTGGCCGTCTGCGCCGAGCGTCTCGACGCCCTGCGCGGCGGGCAGGCCGAGATCGAGGCCGCGGCCGCCGAGCTGCGCGCCGAGCTCGACCTGCTGCCGTAGCGCGCGGCGTTTGCGCCCCGCGCGCGCGGGGGCAGTACGCCGTCGATGCCCGCCCACGACGTGCTCATCATCGGCGCGGGGCTGGCGGGGCAGCGCGCGGCGCTCGCCGCCGCCGACGCCGGGGCGACCGTGGGCCTGCTGTCCAAGGTCCACCCTGTGCGCTCGCACTCCGTGGCGGCCGCCGGCGGCATCAACGCGGCGGTCGGCGAGGGCGACAGCTGGGAGGACCACGCCGCCGACACGGTCAAGGGCTCGAACTTCCTGGGCGACCAGGACGCCATCGCCGTCATGTGCGAGGAGGCGCCGCGCGAGATCCGCCACATGGAGCACCTCGGCGTGACGTTCCACCGCGACCGCCGCGGCCGGCTCGCGACCCGGCCCTTCGGCGCGGCCTCGCGCCCGCGCACGTGCTACGTCGCCGACATCACCGGCCAGGCGCTGCTGCACGTGCTCTACGAGCAGCTGCTGCGCCACGGCGAGCGCGTGCAGCGCTACGAGGAGTGGTTCGTCACCCGGCTCGTGCAGGACGACGACGGTGCCGTCGCGGGCTGCGTCGCGCGGGACGTGCGGACCGGGCGCCTCGAGGCGTTCTCGGCGCCCAGCGTCGTCCTGGCCTCCGGCGGCGCCGGCCAGTGCTATCAGCCGACCACCAATGCGTTCATCTGCACCGGCGACGGCATCGCGCAGGCCTCCCGGGTCGGGGCCCGGCTGATGGACATGGAGATGATCCAGTACCACCCGACCACGCTGGCCGGGGTCGGGATCCTCATCACCGAGGGCGCCCGCGGCGAGGGCGCGCACCTCTACAACGCCAAGGGCGAGCGGTTCATGGAGCGCTACGCCCCCGACAAGCTCGAGCTCGCCTCGCGCGACGTGGTCTCGCGGGCCGAGCAGACGGAGATCGACGAGGGCCGCGGGTTCCCCGACGGCACCGTGGCGCTGGACATCACGAAGGTGCCCCGCAAGCGCACGCTCGAGGCGCTGCGGGAGATCGTCAACATCGGCCGCGACTTCGCGGGCATCGACATCACCCGCGAGCCCATCCACATCCGCCCGGGCATGCACTACCTCATGGGCGGCGTGAAGGTCGACACCGACGGCGCCGCCACCGTGCCGGGCCTCTACGCCGCCGGCGAGACCGCCTGCGTCTCGGTGCACGGCGCCAACCGCCTGGGCGGCAACTCGCTGCTCGACACGCTCGTCTTCGGCCGGCGGGCCGGGGCGCACGCCGCGCGGCACGCGCAGGCGATGGCCGCCGCCCCGATCCCGTCGGCGCACGTCGAGGACGACCGGCGGGCGATCGACGCGATCATCGCCCGGCCGCACGACGGCTCCAAGGTCTCCGACGTGCGCCGCGAGCTCGGCGCGACGATGCACCGCCACGCCGGCGTCTTCCGCGACGCCGACGGCCTGCGCAGCGCCCACGAGGCGGTCCAGCGGCTGCGCGAGCAGGCGCACCGCGCCTGGATCGACGACGCCGGCACGATGTTCAACCAGGACGTCCTGGGCGCGCTCGAGCTCGGCTTCCTGCTCGACGTCGCCGAGTGCATCGTGGTCTGCGCGCTCGAGCGCGACGAGTCGCGCGGCGGCCACTTCCGCGCCGACGCGCCGCAGCGCGACGACGAGCGCTGGCTGCGCCACCTCGTCGTCGACCGCGACGCCGACGGGCGCCCGGCGCTGTCCACCGTGCCCGTGACCATCACCCGCTGGCAGCCGGCGGAGCGGCGCTACTGACCATGCCGCGCTACGCCCTGCGACTGCGCCGCTTCACCCCGGAGACCCGTCCCGACGCCTGGTGGCAGGACGTCGAGGTCGAGCTCGACGCGCACCGCTCCGTGCTCGACGCGATCCTGGAGGCGCGCGAGCGCGACGGCACGCTCGCCATCCGCTTCTCCTGCCGGGCGGCGATCTGCGGCTCGTGCGGCGTGCGGGTCAACGGCCGCTCCGGCCTGGCCTGCCACACCCAGCTCGGCGAGGCCGCGGCCACCGCCTCCGGCGGCGTCATCGTCGTCGAGCCGCTGGGCAACATGCCGGTCCTCAAGGACCTGATCGTCGACATGGACCCTGTGCACTGGGCCAAGGTCGCGTCCGTGCAGCCGTGGCTGGTCGGCGCCGACCCCGGCCGCGAGCTCGAGTACGAGGTCGCCCACGAGACGATGGTCGACGTCACGCAGGCGATGGCGTGCATCCAGTGCGGCGCCTGCGTCTCGGACTGCCTGTCGCTCGAGGTCGACCCGGCGTTCGTCGGCCCGGCCGCGCTGGCCAAGGCCTACCGCTTCGCCGCCGACCCGCGCGACGCCGACCACGAGGGGCGCCTGCGGCGGCTGGCGGAGGACCCGCACGGCCTCTACGACTGCACCCACTGCTTCGCGTGCATCGAGGCGTGCCCGAAGGGCGTCGCGCCGATGAACCAGATCATGCGCCTGCGGCGCATGGCGACCACCGACCACGCCATCGACGACGGCAACAACGGCCGCCGCCACGAGCACGGCTTCGTTGCCAACGTGCGCCGCAACGGGCTGCTGCACGAGGCCGAGCTGCTGACCGACTCCTACGGCGGTCGCTTGCACCCCCGGACCGTGCCGGTCCTGCTGGAGTCGCTGACCGCCGTCTCCCGGGCGCTGCGCCGCCGCAAGGTCGGACTGCGCGACGCGCTCGGACATCCCCACCGCGGCCGCTTCCCCGAGATCGCGCGCTACGTGGACGAGATCGAGGGCCGCCCCGAGCGCGTCGAGCTCAACCTGTACGTCTCGGGCTACGACGACGAGGACCCCGGCGCGGTGGCGAGCGCGCCCAGCGGCGAGGACGGCGCGAACGCGGCGACGGGCCCGAATCCGCGCCGGCGCCGGCCTTAGGCCGCCTCGCGCAGCGCCTCGATCTCGCGCACGTTGGCCAGCCGCTCGAGCGCCTTGCGCTCCAGCGCCCGGACCTCCGGTTGGCGGATGCCCAGCCGCTTGGCGGTCTCCTGCACACCGACGGGCCGGCCGATGCCGTCCATGCCGTAGCGCAGCTGGACGACCTCGCGCTCGCGCTCGGGCAGCTCCTCCAGCGCGCGCCGCACCGCCTGCTCGCGCAGCGAGACGTGCACCTCCTCCTCCGGGCTCGGACGCGCGTCGGAGAGCAGGTCGCCGAACGCCGTCGTGCCGGAGCCCTCCTCGCCGACGGGCCGGTCCAGCGAGGTGACCGTGCGCGCCATGTCGCGCAGCGTCTCGACGTCCTCGAGGCTGAGCTCGGCGCGCCGGGCGACCTCCTCGTCGGTCGGCACGCGCCCGAGCTCGACGGCCAGCTCCTTCTCGGCCCGCACCATCCGGCGCTCGCGCTGCAGCACGTTCGTCGGGATCCGGATCGTGCGCTCCTTGTTCTCCATGCCGCGCTGGATCGCCTGGCGGATCCAGTAGGTGGCGTACGTGGAGAACTTGAACCCGCGGCGCCAGTCGAACTTCTCGGCCGCCCGGATGAGGCCGAAGATGCCTTCCTGGATGAGGTCCAGCAGCGTCATCCCGTCCGTCGGATAGCGCTTGGCGATGGACACGACGAGCGCGAGGTTCGACGTGACCATCCGCTCCTTGGCGGCCTCGTCGCCGTTCTCGATGCGCTTGGCCAGCTCGACCTCCTCCTCTGCCGTGAGCAGCGGGTGCTTGCGCACCTCGCGCAGGAACAGCGACAGGGCGTCGGTCGTCGCGCCGGCCAGCGCGCCGTTGAGATACGTCGTGGCCGGCACGGTGGCCCGCCCGCAGTCGTCGCCCACGCTGATGCCGCGGTCGGCCGCCTGCTGCTCGATCTCGCCCTGCGCCTCGTCGTCGAGGTCCAGCCGGGCAACGAGGTCGCTGAGGTCGGAGAGGTTCAGACAGCCCCGCTCCTCGGCCTCGTCGAGGAGCTGGGTGACGGCGGCGCGCACACGATCGTCGGAGAGATCCATCACCGTCAGCGCTACCCGCGGGAGGGGCGCGCCACGCGCGCGCCCCGGGGTGCCCAGCCCCCGCACTAGGATCCCTCGCCGTGGGGGCCGCGATCGAGACCGTCGGACTGGAGCGGGCGTTCAAGGGCGGCGTCAAGGCCGTCGACGGGATCGACGTGGCCGTCGCCCCCGGCGAGGTCTACGGCTTCCTGGGCCCGAACGGCGCCGGCAAGACCACGACCGTCCGGATGCTCGTGACGCTGCTGCGCCCGACCGGCGGGCATGCCCGCGTCGCGGGGTTCGACGTGGCCGAGCACCCGTCGGAGGTGCGCCGGCGCATCGGCGTCGCGCTGCAGGAGGCGGCGCTGGACCTCCTCATGACGGGCCGGGAGCTCATCGGCCTGCAGGCGACGCTGCACGGCATCCCGCGGGCGGACGTGGCGGCACGCGGCGAGGAGCTGATCCGCCGGGTCGGCCTCGAGCAGGCCCAGGACCGGCGCGTCGGGACGTACTCGGGCGGCATGCGCCGCCGCCTGGACCTGGCGATGGCGCTCATCCACGAGCCCCAGGTGCTGTTCCTCGACGAGCCGACGACGGGCCTGGATCCGGTCTCGCGCCTCACGCTCTGGGACGAGGTCCGGCGCCTGCGCGACGAGGGCACGACGGTCTTCCTCACCACGCAGTACCTCGAGGAGGCCGACCAGCTCGCCGATCGCGTGGGGATCATCTCCGGGGGGCGGATCGTCGCGGACGGCACGCCCGCGCAGCTGAAGGCCGGCGTCGGATCGCCGCACCTGGACATCACGCTGTCGGACGCCGGCGCCGCGGGCCGCGCGCGCGAGGTGCTCGGCCGCTTCGGTGCGCACCTGCCGCCGCCGGCCGGCGTGCATCTGTCGCTGGAGGCGCCCGCGGGCGCGGCGGCGATCGCCCCGGTCGTCCGCGCGCTGGACGAGGCCGGGCTCGCCGTCGCCGGCCTCGACCTCGTGGAGCCGACGCTCGACGACGTCTTCGTGCAGCACACGGGCCGGCACCTCGAGGGCGCCGGGCAGGCCGGCGAGGACGCCGGCGCGCCGGCCGCCGCCGTGGGCGGCGCCGCGTGACGCGCGCGACGCTCGCGCTCGCGCAGCGGGCTCTGCGCCTCAACCTGCGCCGTCCGCAGTTCCTGGCGCCGATGCTCGTGTTCCCGTCGCTGCTGCTGGCCATCAACACGGGCGGCCTCGAGCGCACCACCCAGCTGCCGGGCTTCCCGGAGGTCAACGGCTTCCTGGACTTCCAGCTCGCCGCCGCGATGGTGCAGGCCCTGCTGCTGGGCGGGGTGACGTCGGGCATCGCCACGGCGCTGGAGATCGAGGGCGGCTTCTTCGACCGTCTCGTGGCCTCCCCCATCCCGCGCGGTGCGATCGTCGTCGGCCGGCTGCTCGCCGCGGGCGTGCTCGGCGCGCTCGTCGTCACGTGGTTCCTGACGGTCGGGCTCGTGTTCGGGGCGACGATCGAGGGCGGCGTGGGCGGCGTGCTCGTCGTCTACGCGATCGGCGTCCTGGCCGGCGTGGGGTTCGGGGCGATCGGCGTGCTGCTGGCGCTGCGAGCGCGCAACGCGTCGACGGTCCAGGGCATCTTCCCGATCGTCTTCGTGATCCTGTTCCTCTCCAGCGCCTTCTTCCCGGCCGACCTGCTGCACGCCCCGGCCGACTGGGTCGCGGCCTACAACCCGCTGAGCTACATCGCCGACGGCATCCGGGCGCCGATCATCGACGGCATCAGCGCGACGCCCGTGCTGCGCGGGGTGGCCGCCGCGGCCGGCGTGGTCGTCGTCTTCGGGGGCCTGTCGATCGTCGCCCTGCGCGGGAGGCTGGGGGCGGGATGACGCAGACGGGCGTGGTGGTCGGGGCGCTCGTGCGCCGCGCGCTCAACGAGATCCTGCGGGTGCCCGGCGCGGCGATCCCGGGCGTCCTGGCCCCGACGATCTTCATGATCGGGCTGTCGGCGGTCTTCGGCGAGGCGGCGCAGCTGCGCGGCTTCGAGGCCGACTCGTTCCGGGAGTTCATCGTCCCGGTGGGGATGCTGCAGGGCGCGGCGTTCACCGGTGCGGCGACGGGCGTCAACCTGGCGCGCGACATCGAGCAGGGCTGGTTCGACCGGCTGCTGGTCTGCCCCGCACCGCGCGTGGCGCTGCTGCTGGGACTGATCGGCTCCGCGGCGCTGCGCGCGCTGCTGCCGATGACGTTCCTGCTGCTGGTCGCCTTCGCCATGGGCGTGGACTGGCCCGGCGTCGACACCGTCCTGCTGGGCGCCGTGCTCGTGATGGCGCTGGCCGCGACGATCGCGTCCTACGCCATCGTCGTGGCGCTGCGGTTCCGCACGCAGGCGGCGGCGCCGCTCATGCAGGTGGCCGGCTTCGTCGCGGTGCTGTTCACGACGGCCTACGCGCCCAAGGCGCTCATGGCCGACTGGCTGGAGACCGTCGCCACGATCAACCCGGTGACGCTCGTGCTCGAGGGCGTGCGCCAGGGGTTCGTGGGCGACGTCACGTGGGCCGACACGTGGCCTGCGCTGGTGGCCGTGAGCGGTCTGGTGACCGTGTTCGGCCTGCTCGCCATGCGCGGCATGCGGCGCGTCGGCGTTTGAGCAAGAGGCGCCGCGGCGGCTGCGGTGCCGTCGCCCTTCGGCGACGGCACCGCCAGCACGCGCGCTCCCCCGAGTCTTCCGCCGTGGCGGCGGGATCAGCTCTTCTTGCGCGAGGACGTCGCCCGCTTCGGGCAGACGATGCGCTTGACGCGCACGGTCCGGCCGTTGCGGCGGACCTTCTTGACCACGCGCTTGCAGCGCGCGGCGCGCTTGACCTTCTTGGTGGTCCGCACCCCGGAGGTGCTGGCCACGTCGCGCGCCCCCGCGTCCTGGGCCGGGGCAACCGTCGCCTGGGCGTCGACGGCGCGCACGCCGAACTCCGTCACGTACGTCGCGCCG
>DASPKC010000109.1:0-4569 GCA_035628295.1 Baekduia sp. | reverse complement strand
CGCTCGGACTGCTCGTCGTCGGCGACCGACGCGATCGCCGAGTTGCCCAGGCCCTGCCCCGGGATGGCGAGCGTGAGGCCGACGTCGCCCCAGCACATCTCCATGATCGAGAGGACGGTCGACAGGTTCGAGCCGTTGCGGTTGCCGCCACCGTCGCCGTTGGCCGACCGCCGCACGCCCGTGGCGCCCGCGCCGCCGAGGTCGGAGCCCTCGTTCATGCCGTCGATGAGCCTCGCGAGCATGTCGAGCTCGACGGGCCGGTCGTGCTCGCCGGCGTCGTACTTGCGCGAGATCGGCCGCAGCACGTTCTCGGCGACCTGGTGGGCCTGCTCGACGAGCGGCCGGAACTTCTTGGGGGTCTCGAGCCAGATGCTCACTAGACCATCACCCCACCTTCCATGATCGCGGTCGCCCGCAGGTCCCGGTACCACCGCTCGACGGGGTACTCCTTGACATAGCCGTGGCCGCCCAGCAGCTGCACGCCGTGCGAGCCGATGGCCATGCCCTTGTCGGCGCACAGGCGCCGCGCCACCGCGGTGGCGTGCGTCGCGTCCTTGCCGGCGTCCAGCAGGCTGGCGGCGCGCAGCGTGGCCAGGCCCATCCCGGCCTGCTCGATCGCGATGTCCGAGACGGTGAACGCGACCGCCTGGCGATGGCTGATCGGCTCGCCGAACGCCTGGCGCTCGTTGACGTACGGGATGACGTGGTCGAGCACCGCCTTGGCGCAGCCAGCCGCCAGGCCGCACCACGCCAGGCGCGAGCGCAGCACCGCCTCGGCGTAGTCGGCGCCGGAGCACAGCAGCGCGTCCTCGGGCAGCGCGACGCCGTCGAAGCGCACCACGCCGGTGCCGGCGGCTCGGACGCCCATGGCCGGCTCGGCCTGGTAGGTCACGCCCTTGCCCGACGTCTCGACGAGGAACAGCGCCGGGCCCTCGTCGCAGAGCGCGGCGACCAGCAGGAGGTCCGCGGAGGCCGCGAGCGGCACCAGCGCCTTCTCGCCGTCGAGCGTCCAGCCGTCGCCGGAGCGCGTGGCCGTGGTCTCCAGCGCGAACGGGTCGAACAGCGGGCGGCGCTCGAGGATCGCCACCGCTGCCGGCGCGACGTCCTCGCCGGTGAACGCCGGCAGGTAGGTCTGCTGCTGGGCGGCGGTGCCGAAGCGGGCGATGGCGGTCGCCACGCCGGCGGGCGCCAGCAGGGAGACCGCCAGGCCCATGTCGCCGTGGGCGAGCGCCTCGGCGGCCAGCACGCCGGTGACCGACGAGCGCTCGCTCATCGCGCCGCCGAGCTCCTCCGGGACGCCGAGGATCGGGAGCCCCAGCTCGGCGCCCTCGGCCGCGAGGCCCTCGGGCGGCGCGCACGCCGCGTCGGCGTCCTGGGCCACCGGCCGCAGCCGCTCGGCGGCGAACGCCCGCAGCGACTCGACGACCATCTGCTGCTCGTCGTCCGGGGTGAGGTCGAACAGGCCGGTCGGGGTCCGGGTGCCCTGGCGCACGGGCTTGGCGCCGTTGGGGCTCACGCGGGCGAACGTGCGCCCGGCGGTTCCGGCGGCGCGAAAGCCGTGCTTGGTGAGCGTGAACACCGCGCGCTCGGCGTGCGGGCGCAGGCCGGTGCGGTCCAGCAGCGGGGAGCCGGCGAGCATGCGCAGCGCGCGCAAGCCGGCCTCCATGCCGCGGTCGGCGACGGTCATGAGAGACGTCCTTCCAGGTGGGGGGTCTGCTTGCGCTTGTCGCGCACCTCGAAGCGGTCGCCCGCGACGGCGAACGTCACGGTCGCGGGCAGCAGGACCGGCCGCTTGAACTCCACCTCGACGGTGAAGGCGTCGGCCAGCCGGCCCTCGAGCGCGGCGAGCGCGCGGGCCTTCGTCCACATCCCGTGCGCGATCGCGCGGGGAAAGCCGAAGGCCTTGGCGGTCAGCGGGTGCAGGTGGATCGGGTTCGAGTCGCCCGACACGCCGGCGTAGCGGCGGCCGAGGTCGCCCGGCAGCTTCCAGGTCGCGGTCGGCTCGAGCGGCTCGGCCGCCTCGCGCGGGCCACGCTCCTCACCGGAGCCGCCGCCGCGGTGCAGCATCGTCGACGTCTCGACCCACACCACCTCGCCGCCGACCGCCGCCTCGGTCACGAGCGAGAACGCCTTGCCCTTCGGGTGCGGCTCGACCGCCGTCGGGCGGACCGTCAGCTCGAGCTCCTCGCCGACGCCGATGGCCCTTCGCTGCTCGATGCGGTTGGCGACGTGCACGAGGCCGATGGCCTGGAACGGGAACCGCCCGTCGGTCATCAGCGACATGTGGTCGGCGAAGGCGAGGATGTGCGGCCACGTCGGCGGCACGGTGTCGCCCAGGCGAAAGCCGCAAACCTTCGCGTAGGCCGCCAGCGCGCCGGTGTCCGTCGTTGCGGTCCGCGTGCGCTCGAGGTCCTGCGGCATGTCCCCGCCCCCGCCGGCCACGAAGGGCAGGCGGGAGGCGAGCGGCACGAGCGGCAGCGCCGCGCGGGCGTAGGTCGTGAGCATCACGCCCCCAGCAGGCTCTGGCCGCAGACGCGCACGACGTTGCCGTTGACGCCGCCCGAGCCCGGGCTCGCGAACCAGGCGATCGTCTCGGCGACGTCCACCGGCAGGCCGCCCTGCGACAGCGAGTTCATGCGCCGGCCGGCCTCGCGGATGACGATCGGCACCTTCGCGGTCATCTGGGTCTCGATGAAGCCCGGGGCGACCGCGTTGATGGTCGCGCCGTGCTGCGCGAGCACGGGCGCCAGCGACCGCACCATGCCGATGACGCCGGCCTTCGACGCCGCGTAGTTGGCCTGGCCGGCGTTGCCGGCGATGCCGCTGATCGAGCTCACGCAGACGATGCGCCCGTTCTTGTTCAGCACGCCGCCGTCGAGCAGCGCGTCGTTGATGCGCTCCTGCGCGCTGAGGTTGACGTCGAGCACGGCCCGCCAGCGCTCCGCCGGCATGCGCGCCAGCGTCACGTCCTTCGTGATGCCGGCGTTGTGCACGACGACGTCGACGCCCGTCTTCGACAGCTCCTTGGCGAGCTTCTGCGGGGCGTCGGCCGCGGTGATGTCGAGCGTGACGGCCCGGCCGCCGAGCGCCTTGGTCACCGCCTGCAGGTCGTCCTTGAGCGCCGGGATGTCGAGGCCGACGACCTTCGCGCCGTCGCGCGCCAGGACCTCGGCGATCGCGGCGCCGATGCCCCGCGACGCGCCGGTCACCAGCGCGACCTTGCCGGCGAGCGGCTTCTCCCAGTCGTCGGGCTCCACCACCGTGCCCTCGCCGACCTCGACGACCTGCGCGTTGACGTAGGCGGACTTCGGCGAGAGCAGGAAGCGCAGCGTCGAGGCGAGGTGGTCCTCGGCGCCCGGGTGGACCTTGACCAGCTGCGCGGTCGCGCCCGCCCGCAGCTCCTTGGCGGCGCTGCGCACGAAGCCCTCGAGCGCGCGCTGCGCCGTGGCCTCGCGCGGCGACGCAGCGGCCTCCATGGGGGTGCCGAGCACCAGCAGCCGCCCGCTGGGCGCCAGCGAGCGGATCGACTCGTGCACGAACGTGTAGAGCTGCTCGAGCTCGGTGCTGTCCTTGATGCCGGTGGCGTCGAACACCAGGCCCTTGACGGTGGTGTTCGGGCGCGGCTCGGTGGCGGCCGTCACCCCCGCCCCCTCCAACACCTCGGCGACCGCGCCGCCCAGGCGCCCGCCGGTCGCGGCCCCCGTCAGCACGACGCCGTCGACGACCGGCTGGCCGGGCGTCCAGCGGTCGAGGACGGCCGGCTGCGGCAGCGGGGTGTTCTTGGCGACGATCCGCCCGACGGGCGTGTTGATGACCTGCTCGTAGAGGCTCACGACTGCTGCGCTCCTTCCAGGATCGCGACGACGCCCTGGCCGCCCGCCGCGCAGATCGAGATGACGCCACGCCCGCCGCCGCGCTCGTGCAGCGCCTTGGCCAGCGACGCGACGATGCGCCCGCCGGTGGCGGCGAACGGGTGGCCGGCGGCCAGGGAGCCGCCGTTGACGTTGAGCTTGGACCGGTCGATGGACCCCAGCGGCTCGCCACGGCCGAGCCGGTCGCGGCAGAACGCCTCGTCCTCCCACGCGGCGAGCGTGCAGAGGACCTGCGAGGCGAACGCCTCGTGGATCTCGTAGAGGTCGAAGTCCTGCAGGGTGATGCCGGCCCGGTCCAGCATCCGCGGCATTGCGTACGCCGGCGCCATGAGCAGGCCCTCCTCGCCGCTGACGTAGTCGACCGCCGCCGCCTCGCCGTGGCTGAAGTAGGCGAGGACCGGCAGGCCGCGCTCGCGCGCCCAGTCCTCGGACGCCAGCAGCACCGCCGACGCGCCGTCGCTGAGCGGCGTGGAGTTGCCGGCGGTCATCGTCCCGCCGGGCCCGCCGAAGACCGGCTTGAGCTTGGCGAGCTTCTCGACGCTCGAGTCCGGCCGCAGGTTCTGGTCGCGCGTCTGACCGAGGAAGGGCCGGACGAGGTCGTCCATGAAGCCGCGCTCGTAGGCCGCGGCCAGGTTGGTGTGGCTCGCCGCGGTCAGCTCGTCCTGCGCCTCGCGGCTCACGCCCCAGCGCTTGGCCG
>DASPKC010000108.1:0-2127 GCA_035628295.1 Baekduia sp. | reverse complement strand
CGTCCTCGCGGCGGTGCTGCGGATCTTCGAGGGCTTCGCCGCCGGCACGGCGGCCACCGAGAGGCGCAACGACGCCCAGCAGCGCGCCCGCGGCGCCGTCGACCAGATCACCCGCGAGCTGCGCAGCCTCGCCAGCCCCGGGCCCGACCGCCCGCTGGCCGTGGACCTCGCTCGGCCCTACGACCTGGTGTTCCGGTCCGTCGACCCGTTCGGCCCCAACAGCGGCGCGAACACCGAGAACGTGCGGCGGGTGCGCTACTGCCTCGACGACGGCGGGCGACTCTTCCGCCAGATGCAGACCTGGGCAACCGCGGGGACGCCCCCGGCGCCCCCGGGCGGCGCCTGCCCCGACCCGGGCCCTGCTTGGACGGCGACCGAGGGCGTCGCGGCCGGCATCACCAACCGCGCAGGCGACCGGCCGCTGTGGGCGTTCGACGCCCCGGCCGAGGCGGACGTCAGCTTCATCCGGGTCACCGTCCACGTCAACCGCCCCGGCGGGCGGGCCGCCGAGGAGCGCACGCTTGCGACCGGGGTGTTCCTGCGAAACCAGAACCGCGTGCCCGCCGCGTCCTTCACTGCGACTCCGACGGGCAGCCGCCACGTCCTGCTCAACGGCACGCTGTCGACCGACCCCGAAGCTCGGCCGCTGACCTACGAGTGGTACGACGGCGGCGTGCGGGTCGGCACCGGTATCACCTTCGACTACCTCGCCCCCGCTACGGGGCCGCGGACGCTCGTCCTGCGGGTGTCGGACCCCGGCGGCCTGCGCGCCGACGCTGCGCAGGAGGTCGACGTCCGGTGAGGCTCCTGCGCGCGGAGGACGGGTCGGCGCTCGTCACCGCCATGCTCGTGATGGCGCTCATGCTGCTGATGGGCATCCCGGCGCTGCGCTACGTCGAGGGCCAACAGCAGGCCTCCGGCTCCCAGCGCGCCAGCGACTCGGCGTTCCACCTCGCCGAAGGCGTGCTCGAGACGCAGGCCTACCTGCTGTCGCGCCGCTGGCCGGGGAGCACCGCGACGGCGCGCCCGGCGACTTGCGCCGCCGCCGCGCCCGTCGCCGGCTGCCCCGACCCGGCGCTGGTCCGCGAGGGCTTCCAGTCGCCCGACTGGGATCGCGACGCGACGTGGACCACGGCGGTACGCGACAACGGCGGCGCGTCGGCGAGCTTCTTCAGCGACGCGCTGGTCGCCGGGCAGCCGACCTGGGACGCCAACGGCGACGGCAAGGTCTGGGCCCGCGCGCAGGCGATCGCGCGCGGCCGGACGCGCACCATCGTCGCCCTGGTGCAGGCCGAGACCGTCGACCTGTCGCTCGCGTTCCCGCGCAACGTCATCACCGCCGGCTGGACGCAGACCACCAACAACGGCAGGAAGGTGATCGTCGACACTCAGGGCGACGCGGGCCAGCCCGCGCCGGTGGCGGTCCGCTGCACGTCCCGGGAGCCCGCCTGCCTAGGCTACGCGGCCGACAAGGGCCAGGTCGCCCCCGACACGACGCAGACCGGCTTCGGCGCCGGGGCCGCTCTGACCGCCGAGCGCCTTGACGCGCTGCGCACGCGGGCGATCGCCGCCGGCACGTACACGGCCGACGGCTGCCCGGCCAACCCCAGCGGCGCCATCGTCTTCATCGAGCGCGGGACCTGCAGCTGGACCAACAGCGCCGGCCCGTGTTGCAACAGCGCAGCGGCTCCGGGGGTCCTCGTGGTGGCCGACGGCAGCGTCGAACTCGGCGGGAACATCGAGTTCCACGGGGTGGTGTACGCGGTCAACCAGGCGCAGCGAACCGGGCCGGTGGTCCAGGTCACCGGGACCGCAGGCGTCGTCGGCACGATCGCCGTGGACGGCCCCGGCGGCGTCCTGGCCGGCTCGAGCGCAGTCAACGTGCGCTTCTCCGAGCACGTGTTCAACCGCCTCTACGGCTACGGCAGCGCCGGCATCATCCAGAACACCTGGCGGGAGATCCCAGGCTGAGTCCGGGCGCCGCCCGCTCGCGGGTCAGGCCTGGCGCGCGCGCAGCATCTCCACCACGAGGAACGACAGCTCCAGCGACTGCTGGGTGTTCAGCCGCGGGTCGCAGGCGGTGTCGTAGCGCGAGCCGAGGTCGTCGTGGCCGATCTCCTGCGCGCC
>DASPKC010000107.1:0-2547 GCA_035628295.1 Baekduia sp. | reverse complement strand
TCGAGCTGCTCGCGATCTCCGCTCCGATCGGCGGGGACGAGGGTTGTCCCGCTTAGCCTCGATCCACCGCGGCGGCCCGTGATCGCGGGTGATTGGGGTGTGGACGCCGCGGCGGGAGTGGTTTGACTGCTGGTCGGGTGTGGTGGTGCCGGCGAGGGCGCGGAGCGCGTCCGCGGAAGCGCTTGCACGCTGTTGATGGGTAGCGGTGAGCGGGCCGGGGTCGGCGTGGGGCGGCGTGGGTGGGATTGAGGTGGGGCGGCCGGGATCAGGCGGCGGTCGGGAGCGCTCGGATGCGGGCGAGCGCGCGGATGAAGTCGTGTTGCCAGGGCCAGCGGGCGGGCAGATGCAGTGTCCAGCGGCCGGCGTGGTGGGTGAGGCGGCCGGGCACTGCGAGCAGCCGCCGGCGGATCGTGCGGGCGGTGCGCACGGTGGCGGTGGGGAGTCCGAGCACGCCGGTCCAGCGCAGCAGGTTGTGCGTGAGGCAGGCGATCACGGTCCAGGCGCTGTTGGCGTGGAACTGCCCGGACGGGAAGTGCCGAAGCGCTTGGTCTTTGAGGTCGCGGATGACGAGCTCGACGACGGCGTGCTGGCGGTGCTCTGACTCGACGATCGCAAGCGGCTCGGTGCGGTTGGTGATGAACGGGTAGTGCTCCCAGCTCGGCAGCAGCGTGCCTTGGGCGTCCAGCGTGCGAACGCGCCGGACGATCAGCCGCCGCGCGCCGAGCGTGGTCTGAGCGATCTGCGCTTCGCTGGTGGGCGGGTAGTCGGTCAGTGTCTGCCATGCGTGCTCGGGGATCTGCTCGATCGCGGCGCGCACGTGGGGCTGCAGGCGGACGCCGATCGAGTAGCTCCAGCCGGCCTTCTCCAAACGCTGGAAGATCTTCTGCGACCAGAAGCCCGAGTCGGCCCTGAGCAGCTTGGGGCCGGTCGCGCCGGCGCGTGTGATGCGCGCGATCAGCTCGTCGACGAACCGCAGCGCGCCGCGCGCGGTGTTCGCCGAGCCCTTGCGCAGCCGCACGTGCAGCACCTCACCGGTGTCCGCGCGCGAGGCCACGATCGGGTGATAGCCGCGCTGGCGGGTGTAGCCGAACGCGGCGCCCTGCTTCTGGTAGCCGTGCACCTCGCCGACGAAGCTGTCGACATCGACCACCAACCGCCCGTCGCCCGGGCCGGCGCCCGCCTTCCATGCCCGCATGAGCGCCTCGCCCAGCAGCCGGTCAAGCTGGCGCACGTGCCCGAAGGTGAACGCGCGCAGGAATGTCCCCAGCGTCGACGGCGCCGGCAGCCAGCCGCCGAGCAGCCGGCGCGTGCGCCCGGACCTGAGCACGTCGCAGTCGTCGATCGAGTCGGCGCCTAGAACCATCGCGTAGACCAGCGCCATCACCTTGCGACCCGCGCTCGCCGCGCCCGGCCGGTCGCGCCGCAGCCGCACGAACCGCTGCGCCAGACGCTCGATCCCCAGCCGCTCGGCGAGCGTCGCCACCAGCGCGATCCCGGCGTCACACACGACCCGCTCGTCATCGAAACGGACCTGCACGCCGTCCAGTCCGACCGGCCCGTCATCATCCACCATCCAGGTGACCTCCTGACGCCGGGCCCCGGCTGCCCCATACAGCCGCTTTTGCCCTGCTCAGGAGGTCATTCTGTGTTCCGGACCGGACAGAACCCGCCCACCGTCGCGGTGGATCGAGGCTAAGCGGGTACCGGCTCGCGGGAGCCGGCGGGAAGCCAGCGCGCGCACACGTAGTCGACGACGTGCTCGCCGGGCGGCGCTTCGATCCGCACGACGCCCGGGGGCGGCTGGCCGCCGCCCGCGATCGCGTTGAAGACCTCGAACTCGCGCCGCTTGCGGCGGGTCCGCGCCGACACCTCGAAGCCGGTGTCGGACCAGTGGTCGAACTCGTCGGCGTCGAGGTACTTGAGCTCGACGCACGAGCGCTCCGGGAGCGTCACGCCGCCGAGGTCCGGCCGCCACAGCGGCATCTCCCACTCCATCGCCTTGACGAAGCGGTGCTCGGGCCGGTTGGGCCAGCCCCAAGGCTCGCAGTTGCGCAGCTCGACGTCGAGGAACGCCAGGCGGTCGTCGGCCACGTAGAGCGGGTGGCGCGGGATCCGGATCACCGCCTCGCTCGCCTCCAGCTGCCACGCGAGGCCGCGCAGGGCGGCGACCGCGGAGTCGGTGAGCACCATGTCGCCGTCCCACTTGAGCACATAGTCGGTGCGCACGTGCGAGAACGACCAGTTGTAGAAGTAGGCGAGGCTGTGCACGGAGTCGCCGGGCGTGCCGAGGTGCTCCGCGCCGCAGCGCGCCACCGCGAACGGGTACGGCAGCACCTCGAGCCGGTCCGCCGCTCCTTCCTCGCCCGCCACGCGGCGCGCGACGTCGGCGGTGCCGTCGGTCGAGCGGTTGTCGATCACCACGACCCGCTCGACGGCGCGCAGCAGCGGCGGCAGCACGAACGGCAGCGAGCGTGCCTCGTCGCGGACGCGCAGCACGGCGGTGAAGCCGGGCTCGAGCTCGCCCTCGGGCGGGCGGACGTCGTAGTC
>DASPKC010000106.1:0-14051 GCA_035628295.1 Baekduia sp. | reverse complement strand
GCGGCGGGCGCGGGGGCGGCGGCCGGCTTGGCCGAGGCGGCCGCGGCGCGCAGCTTCTCGCCGAGCGTCCGGGCGAAGTCGGCGAACGGCTCGCCGATCTGCGGCTTGGCCGCCAGGTCGAAGGCGCCCTCGGCCAGCGCGTCGACGGCGCGGGCGCCGTGCAGCGGCGAGAAGGCCGAGACGACGACGACCGGCAGTGCCGCGCCGTCGCCGCGCAGACGGCGCAGGACGCCGATGCCGTCGAGGCCCGGCATCGCCAGGTCGAGCGTCATGGCGTCCGGGCGCAGCTCCGTGTGCAGCTTCAGCGCCTCGTCGCCGTCGGCGGCCTCGCCCACGACGTCGAAGCCCTGCTCGCGCAGCGCCTGCGTGAGCAGGCGCCGCATGAACGAGGAGTCGTCGCAGACGAGAACCCGCGGACGGGCGCCCGCGGCCGTGTGGGGGAGGTCGGTGGCCACCGGTGCTCGGACTACGCGGCGAGCGCGACGTCGTCGGCCCCGCCGACGGCGGGGACCTCACGGCGGCGGGCGGCGCCCGGGACGATGCCGTGCGGGTTGAGCAGGACGACCAGGCGGTCGTCGATCTTGGCGATGCCGTCGATGCTCGTGGCGTCGGCGCCCGGCGCCTCCTCGAGCTGCTCGGGCGAGACGGTGATGACCTCCTCGACCTCGTCGCAGACGACGCCGGCCATCTCGTTGTCGGTCTCGACGATGACGATGTTGGCGGCGGCCGTCGCGTCGCTGGCGAGGCCGAGGCGGTTGGCGAGGTCGAGGACCGGCAGGATCTTGCCGCGCAGGGAGATCACCCCGCGGACGCTCGGATCACCCGACGCGACCGAGCGCGGCTCGGCGTAGCGGATGATCTCGTGCACGTGCGTGATGGGGAGCGCGTACTCCTCCCCCGCGAGGCTGAAGACGACGAGCTGGGTGGTGAGGTTCTCGGCGGACACGTCCCGGTGATCGGACACGAGACGCCGAGGTTGAGCGCTCTGGCAGCGGCCTTGCGCGCGGGTGCGCGCGCGCTGCGGCGGGGCGCGGCCGGTCAGCGGCCGCGCGAGCGCCGCAGCGCCTCGCTGGCGAGCCCGAGACGGTGCTCGCGCACGCGCGCGAGCACCTCGTCCACGTTCTCGGACACCGCGACCCGGACCCCCGTCGTCAGCGTGAGGTGGCAGTCGGGCGCCTCCTCGATCGTCTGGATGAGGTCCGGGTTGAGGTGGAACGGCTCCCGGGTGCTCGAGAGCCGGTGCAGCAGGATCACGGCGATCAGCGCTTGAGGTTCACGAGGTCCTGGAGCATCTCGTCGGCCACCGAGATCACGCGGCTGTTGGCCTGGAAACCACGCTGCGCGACGATCATGTCGGTGAACTCGGCCGCGAGGTCGACGTTGCTCATCTCGAGCGTGCCGCCGATCGTGGCGCCGTAGTCGCCGCCGGGGGTGCCGACGAGCTCGGCGCCGGAGGCGGGGTTGGCCTCCCAGCGGTTGCCCGAGACGCGCGTCAGGCCGTTCTCGTTGGGGAACTTGGCCAGCGACAGGGTGCCGGCGGTGACGCGCGCGCCGCCGCCCGGCGGGATGTAGGTCACGGCGCCGTCCTGCCCGATGGCGACCGCGGTGGCGCCCGTCGGGATCTGGATGTAGGCGTCGGCTCCGGCGGTGCGGCCCATGACGTACCAGCCCTCGGCGGTCGTCAGGAAGCCCTGGTCGTTGCGCTGGAAGTTGCCGGCGCGGGTGTACTGCTGCGAGCCGGCGACCGGCAGCGCGGGCGGCACGCCCTGGGCCACGCGGAACCAGCCCTCGCCCTGGATGGCGACGTCGAGCGTGTTGCCCGTCGCCTGCAGCGACCCGCTGGAGATGACGGCGTCGACCGACGCGAGCTGCACGCCGAGGCCGATCTGGGCGGCGTTCGTGCCGCCCGTGTTCGGGCCCGACGCCGAGCCGCCGTAGACGGTCTGCTGCAGCTGGTCCTTGAAGGTGGTGCGGGCGGTCTTGTAGCCGACGGTGTTGACGTTGGCGAGGTTGTTCGCCGTCACGTCGAGCTTGATCTGGTGCTGCTTGAGGCCGGAGACGGCCGAGTACATGCCACGGAGCACGAGGTGGTTCCTCTCTAGGAGACGGTGACGAGGGTCTGCGGATCGATGCCGCCGACACCGCCGACGGTCAGGGTGGGCGCATCGCCGGAGAGGTCGACGCGTTCGACGGTGCCGGAGACCTGCTGGCCCTCGGCGTCGCGGTAGGTGACGGTCCGGCCGAGCAGCGCCTGCGCGTGGCTGGCGCTTGTCGACTTGGTGAGCTGGGCCATCGACGCGGTCAGCGTCGTGAGCTGCTCGACCATCGACATCTGCGAGACCTGCGCCATCTGCTCGCTCAGGTCCTGCGGCTTGGTCGGGTCCTGGTGGCGCAGCTGCTCGACGAACAGCTGCAGGAAGGCGTCCTTGTCGAGGACGCTCTTGGGTAGCCGCGGGGTCGGCGTGGCGCCGAGGGCGGTGGAGGTGATGGGGCTGGTGGAGGCCATGGGTGGGAGCTAGGCGTGGACGTCGACGAGCGCGCCGGCCGGGATGGCCGCGGTCGTCGTGGGGATGGGGTCGGAGTCGGTGGTCGCGTCGGCCGCGTCGTCGCCGGTGCGGCGCGACGCGCCGCCGTGGGCGGCCTCGCCGGCCTGCCCGGGCTGGCGGCGCTGGTCGTCGCCGTGGCCGAGCTGCAGGTCGAGGCGGACCACGACGACGCCGCGGTCCTCGAGCGCGCGGCGCAGCTCGCCGCCGGCCTGCTGGAGCGCCTCGAGCGTCGTGCGCTCCTGGGCGGCGACGGTCGCGACGACGCCCTCCGCGCTCGAGCGCAGGCGGACGTCGATGCGGCCGAGCTCGACCGGGTGCAGCTCGAGGCGGGCGGTTGCGGCGCCACGGACGTGCGCGAGGTGCACGAGCGCGTGGACGCGCTCGAGGCGGTCGGCGAGCAGGAGCGGCGGCGCCTGGTGGGCCGGCGTGGCGGGGGCTGCGGGCGCGGCGGGCGCGGCGGGCTGGGCGCTGCCGGCAGCGGGGGTTGCCGGCGTCGCGGGCGTGGCCGGCTGCGCGGCGGCCGGCTGCTCGGGCGCGGCGGCGGCGGGGGCGGGCTGCGGCTGCGCGGCTGCGGGCTGCTGCTGCTGCTGCTGCTGCGCGGGCGCCTGCTGCTCGCCGGACGGCTGCTGCTGCGCCGCGCCCGGGTCCTGCTGGGCGGCGGCCTGGCCCTGCGCCTGCCCCTGGGCGGGCGGGGTGGCGGCGGGCTGCGGCTGGGCCTGCGGCGTCGCCGGCTGCTCCGCGGCGGCGGCGTCCGGGCCGGCCATCGGCGACGAGGAAGCGCTGGCGGGGGCGCCTGCCGTGGCGGTCCCGCCGGCCGCCGAGCCATCGAGTGGCGTCTTCCCAGCTCCAGGAGCCGGGAAAGCGCCACTCGATGCGGGAGCGGGCGCGGTGGGCGCGGCGGGCGCGGCGGGCGCGGTGCTGAGCGCAAGCTCCGGCGTGGCGACCGAGGATGCGCTCGCGTCGGTGGGGACGGCGACGGCCTCGCCCGGCGCGGGCTGCGCCACGAAGCCCTCCGCAGCGACCGTGACGACCGGGGCCACCGGGGCCTCCCGCTCGCTGCCCTGCGCCGGAGCCTGCACGGCCTCCTCGCGGAGGCCCGGTGCCGCGGCCTCGCCGGGGCCCTCGGAGCGGGCGGTCCGCTCGGCACCGCGAGCCTCGCGCCGCTCCGCCCGCTCGGCGCGGCGCTCGGCGCGCTCGGCGCCACGCGCCTCGGAGCGCTCGGCCTTGCGGCTCGCCCGCGCGTCCTTGGCGGCGGGGCGGTCGGCGCCGTCCAGCACCGCCGCGAAGTCGTCGGCGGGGGCGTCCTGGCGCTGCGCGGCGCCGGACGGGCGCGGGCCGGCGCCCCGCGCAGGAGCGGCAGCCGGGGCGGCGGTGGGCGGCGAGGGCATCACGTGGTGGAGTACGGCAGCCCGCCGCCCGCGGCGAGCACGGGCGAGGTCGCCGTGACCGGCGCGGCCGCCGGGGCGGCCGGCGCGGCGCCGCGGTACTCGGCCGCGTAGGAGAGGACCTTCTGGACGTACTGCTGCGTCTCGGCGTACGGCGGGACGCCGCCGAACCGCGCGACGGCCCCGGGCCCCGCGTTGTAGGCCGCCAGCGCCTTGGAGACGTCGCCGCCGAAGCGCTGCAGCTGCTGGGCGAGGTAGCGCGCGCCGCCGTCGAGGGCCTGGCGCGGGTCCAGGGGGTTCGTGACGCCGAGCGACCGCGCGGTGCCCGGCATGAGCTGGGTGAGGCCGAGGGCGCCGGCGGAGGAGCGCGCGGCGGGATCGAACCCAGACTCCTGGCGGACCAGGCCTCGCAAGAGGGCGGGTTCGACCCCGTGCCGAGCGGCTGCCGCGTCGATCTCGGCTCCGAACGGGACGTCGCCGGAGCTGGCTCCGGCGGAGGTCTGCGTGGCGCTCGCCTGCGCGAGGGCCGTCGAGAAGGTGGTCGGCTGGGTGGGCGCCGGGCTTGAGGCCTCGGTCCCGCCGGTGGGCGATGCGGCCGGCTGCGGCCCGCGCAGCAGCGTGGCGATGCGCGCGTCGATCTCCGCGATGCGGGCGCCGGCCAGTTCGATGCTCACACGCCGGCCCTCCGCCCGTGGCCGCGCAGCGCGATCTCGTCGAGCGCGGCCGCCTCCCGCCGCGCGGCGGTGGCCCGGTGCTCGGCGCCCTGGCGCTGCTTGAGGCGCTCGAGCGCCTCCCGGCGCCGGCTGGCCTCGGTCAACGAGGCGCGAGAGGTCGCGAGATCGACGTCGAAGTGGTGCAGGGCGAGCTGTGCGTCGCTGCGCGTGCGCTCCAGCCGCTCGACCCAGGACTGGTGCGCGAGCAGGTCGGCGCCCGTCAGCGAGAGCCCGCCGGACGGGGTGCCGGCGTCCAGCGCGTCGCGCAGGCGGGCGTCGGCGGCCGCCAGCTGCGCGGCGCCGCGCAGGCGCTGCTGCAGGCTGGCCGCAAAGGCCTCCTTGGCGCGGTCCTCGTCGTGGGCGCGCAGCTCACGCACCCGCTCGAGACCGAAGCGGAAGGGGACGTCCCTCACGTCCGGGGTGGTCGGCCGCTACACGCCGAGGTTGAGCGGCGGCAGCGCCACCGGCGCCGTCGGCGGCGGCGGGCTCGGAGAAGCGTCCAGGGCCGGTTCGGGCGCGGACGCCGGGCCGGCGAGCTCGAGGATCCGCGCGTCGGCGTCCTGCGCGGTCGTCATGTCGTCGGCACGCTGGCGCAGGAAGGCCCGGATCGCAGGCTCGAGGTCGATGGCGCGGTCGACGACCGGGTCGCTGCCGCGCTCGTACGCGCCGATCGCGATGAGGTCGCGCTTGTCCTTGTGCGCGGCGAGCAGCGCCCGCACCTCGGTCGCCGCCTCGCGCACCTGCGGCGAGGCGATCTCGCCCTCCAGGCGCGACACCGACTGCAGGACGTCGATGGCGGGGTAGTGGCCGGCGTGCGCGAGCTCGCGCGTCAGGACGACGTGCCCGTCGAGGATCGAGCGCACGGCGTCGGCCACCGGCTCGTTCATGTCGTCGCCGTCGACGAGCACCGTGTAGAGCCCGGTGATCGTCCCCGCCGTGCTGGTGCCCGACCGCTCCAGCAGCTTGGGCAGCAGCGCGAAGACGCTGGGGGTGTAGCCGCGCGTCGCCGGCGGCTCGCCGATCGCCAGCCCGACCTCGCGCTGGGCCATCGCGAAGCGCGTCACCGAGTCCATCATCAGGACGACGTCGCAGCCGCTGTCACGGAAGTGCTCGGCGATCGCGGTCGCCGTCAACGCGGCCTTGATGCGCACCAGTGCCGGCTGGTCGGAGGTGGCGCAGACGACGACCGACCGCGACGCGGCGGCGCCGAGGTCGCGCTCGAGGAACTCGACGACCTCGCGGCCGCGCTCGCCGACCAGGCAGATGACGTTGACGTCGGCGCTGGTGGAGCGCGCGATCATCCCCAGCAGCGACGACTTGCCCACGCCCGAGCCGGCGAAGATGCCCAGGCGCTGGCCCCGCCCGCACGGGACCATCGCGTCCAGCGCGCGCACGCCGAGCGACACGCGGTCCCCGATGCGCGGCCGCTGCAGGGGCGGGGGCGGGGCGCCCGTGACGGGACGCTGCGGGAGATCGTCCAGCGGGGCGCCGCCGTCCATCGGCCGGCCGAGGCCGTCGAGCACGCGCCCGAGCAGGCCGTCGCCGATCGGGACGGAGAGGCGGCGGCCGGTGGCGGTGACGCGGTCGCCGGGCCCCACCCCTTGCAGCTCGCCCAGCGGCATCAGCAGCGTGCGGCCGGCACGGAACCCGACGACCTCGGCGGGCAGCGGCTCGGCGTCGCGCGTGTGCGCGATCTCGCAGACCTCGCCGACCTCCGCCTCCAGGCCCGTGGCCTCGACGACCAAGCCGATGAGGTCGGTGATCGCCCCGCGGCGGCGGTGCAGATCGGCCCGGGCGACAGCCGCCGTGGCGGCGGCCAGGCGCTCAGCCGCGGAGGGCATCGGCGACGACCTCGCGGGCGCGCTCGAGCTTGGCGGCGAGCGTCGCGTCGACGTCGCCCTCGGGCGTGTGGACGACGGCGCCGCCCCGGGCCACGCGGCGCTCGGCCTGCACCTCGAGGTGCTCGATGCCGCCGAGCTGCGCCACCAGGTCGGCGGCGGCCTCGCGCACGAGCTCGAGGTCGTCGGGGTGCACCAGGACCGTCACGCGGCCGCGCTCGACGAGGCGGCGCAGCGCCCCGCGGACGACGTCGACGACGCGCTCGGCCTGCACCTCCAGGGCCCCGACCAGCGCCTGCTCGGCGATCCGCAGGCCCAGTGCGACGGCCTCGCGCTCGCAGTCGGCCGCCACCCGCTCGCGCTCGGCGTCCAGCGCGGCGGCTGCCGTGGCCAGGGCGTCGACGGCGCCGCGCAGCGCGGCGCGGCCCTCCTCGAGGCCCTCGCGGCGCCCCGCCTCGCGGGCGGCCGCCGCCTCGGCCTCCAGGTCGATCGCAGGTGCGGCCGGCACCGCCGCCAGCGCCCCGGGCTGCGCCTCCTGCACGAGCACCGTCGCCAGCGGCTCGAGGGCCGGCAGCTCGAAGGCCTGCATGCTCAGATGACCTCCTCGACGTCGTCGTCGCCGCCGCGGCCGATGGTGATCGCGCCGGCGTCCTCGAGGCGCCGCACGGCCGCGACGACCTTGCCCTGCGCCTCCTCGACGACGGCGCGCCGCTGCGGCTGGCCGGTCTCGAGGTCCTCACGCAGCATCTCGGCGCCGCGCGTCGACATGTTGGCGAAGACGCGCTCGCGCACCTCGTCGCTGACGCCGCGCAGCGCCAAGCCGAGGTCCTTCTGGTCGACCTCGCGCAGCACGAGCTGGATGTCGCGGTCGGAGAGCACGACGATGTCGTCGAAGGTGAACAGCCGCTGGCGGATCTCGTCGGCGAGCTCGGCGTGGTCGTCGGCGATGGCCTGCAGCACGATGCGCTCCGTCGAGCGCCCCGCGCCGTTGAGGATCTCGGCCAGGGAGTCGACGCCGCCCGCGGAGGAGAACTCCTGGTTGACGACGCTGGAGAGCTTCTGGCGCAGCCCGCGCTCGATGTCCTCCACGACGCCCGGGTTCGTGTCGGTCATCGTGGCGATGCGCAGCGCGACGTCGGCCTGCATGTCGGCCGGCAGGGCGGCGAGCACCTGCGCGGCGAGCTTGCGGTGCAGCGACGCGATCACGAGCGCCACCGTCTGGGGCGCCTCGTCGGCCAGGAACGTGACGATCTGCTCTGGCGGCGTGCGGCGCAGGAAGTCGAACGGGCGCAGCTCGGCCTGCGCGGTGATCGACCCGATGATCTCGTCGGCGCGCTCGTCGCCGACGAGCTGGACGAGCACCTCCTTGGCGAACTCGGGGCCGCCGAGCGCGAAGTCGTTGCGCTGGCGGAACTCCTCGGCGAGGTCCTCGAGCACCGCCTGGGCGGTCTCGACCTCGACGCGCCACAGCGTCGCCATTTCCGTGGAGAGCGCCTCGACCTCGCGGTCGGTGAGGTGCTTGAGCACCTCCGCCGCGCGGGCGGAGCCGATCGTGATGAGGAAGACCGCAGCCTTCTGGCGCCCCGTGAGGTGGGCGGCGGCCGAGCGGGCGGGGACGACGTCCGTGCTCACCGGCTAGGTCTCGTTCGTGATCCAGGTGCGCAGCTGGGCGGCCACGCGCTCGGGCTCGCGCGCCACGAGATCCTCGATGGCGCTCTTGCGCGGATCGACGAAGTCGGCCATCGCCGGGATGTTCACGGGGGCCTCGGCGCCGCCCGCGGCCGGCTCCCCGGCGGGGGCGGGCAGGCCGTGGCGCGTCGCGCCCTCCAGCTCGGCCAGCCACGACGGCGTGCCGAGCTCCTCGGTCTCGCGCCGGCGCAGGTGGCGGGCGACGAAGAACAGGAACAGCAGGACGCCGAGGCCGACGGCACCGATCTTCGCGGCCGATCCCACGCCGGCCGGCACCGCGGCGAGCGGCCCGCCGGGCTTCTCGACCTCCGGCGCCTTGGCGAACTGCACCGCCTGCACCGAGACGGTGTCGCGGCCGGTCTGCACGCCCGCGGCGGCCTCCACGGCCTTCTGGATCGCCGGCAGGTCGGGCCGCGCCGCACGGTCCACGAGGACCGACACCGACAGCCGCTTGACCGTGCCGGGGGCGACCTTCGTGCGCGTCACCGTCTTGTCGACGCCGAGCTCGCGCTTGGTCGAGCTCTTGCGGTAGTTCGAGCTGCCGCCGCCCGTCGCGGCCTGCGCGTAGGCGGGGATGTTCGACCCGGTGCCCGCCGTCGCGCCGGCGGCGCCGCGGCCGCGCAGCGTCTCGGTCTCCTGCACCTCGCTGAGCGGCACGCCCTCGTCGGCGTACTGCAGCTCCTCGCGGGTGGTGTCGTCGGCGTCGAGATCGGCGCGCACCTGCACCTGGGCCTTGCCGGCCCCCAGCGTGCGCAGGAGCATCGCGTCGATCTGGGTCTGCAGCTGGCTCTCGTAGCGGGCCTGCGCCGCCTGCTTGGCGGTCAGCGACCCGCCGCCGCCGGTGGCGTTCTCCTGCGGCCACAGCAGCTGGCCGGTGGCGTCGGTGATGGTCACGCCGTCGGCCTTCAGGCCCGGCACGGACGACGCGACGAGGTTGGCGATGCCCTTGACGGCGCCCGGGTCCAGCTCGGCGGAGCTGCCCAGCAGCACGGCGGCCGTGGCCGGCTTCTCCTCGTCGGTGAAGAGCTCGTCCTTGGGCATCGAGAGGCGCACCTGGGCGTTGGAGACGCCCTGGACCTGGGCGATCGTCTGGGCGATCTGGCCCTCGAGCGCGCGCTGGTAGGCGACCTGCTGCTGGAAGGAGGACGACCCCAGCTTCTGCTTGTCGAGCAGCTCAAAGCCGGGCTGCGCGCCGGCGTTGACACCGGCCTCGGCCAGGGCGATGCGCGCGGTGGGCGCCTGCGCCTCCTGCACGGCGATGGCGGTCCCGCCGTTCTGCAGCTCGTAGGCGATGCCGCGCTCGTCCAGCGCCTTCGTGACCTTGCCGGTCGAGGCGGGGTCAAGGCCGCTGGAGACCGTCTGCCAGGACGGCGAGCTGGAGAGCTTGAAGAGCAGGGCGACGGCGACCAGGAACCCGAGCGCCACGGCGCCGAGCGTGATCTTGCCCTTCGTGTCGAGCGACTGCAGGAGCGCCATCAGACCTGCGTGTGCATGACGTCGTTGATGGCCTCCACGCCCTTGGTGCGCAGCTGGGCGGCGAGCTGCATCGCCAGCCGGGCGCGCTCGACGGCGGTGACGACCGCGGCGGCGTCGTCGGCCTGGCCGGTGGCCAGCGCCCGCGACTGCTCGGCCGCGTCGACCTGCAGCTCGGTGAGGTGGCCGAGCTGCTGGGCGAGCACCCCGCCGAACGAGCCCTCGCCGGTGGGCGCGGGCGCCGCGGCGGCCTCGTCGCCCAGCGAGATGGACCAGTCGGCGCCGGTCGTCAGGAAGGCGGGGTCGATCGGGGTCATCGCAGGATGTCGAGCGTGCGGTTGAAGAGCGTCTTGGCGGTCTGCATCGCGGTGACGTTCGCCTCGTAGGCGCGGGAGGCGGCGATGAGCTCAACCATCTCGGTGACGCTGTCGACGTTGGGCATCTCGACGTAGCCCTGGGCGTCGGCCTGCGGGTGGCTCGGGTCGTGGATGCGGCGCATCGGCGTCTGGTCCTCGACGATGCCGGTGACCCGCACGCCGCGGGCGCGCTCGAGCGCGTCGCCGAAGCTGCCGCCCGCGGGGGCCAGCGTGACCTCCTTGCGGCGGTAGCCGACCGTCTGGGCGTTGGCCAGGTTCTCGGCGGTGACGTCGAGGCGCACGCGCTCGGCGCTGAGCGCCGAGCCGGCCGCGTCGATGGCGTCGAACATGCCCATGGTCAGCCGACGCCGATCGCCGCGCGCAGGATGGACGAGCGGGCCTTGGAGACGGCGGCCAGCGCCTCGTACTCGAGGCCGTTGCGCGCGGCCTCGGCGGCCTCCACGTCGGCGTCGACCGAGTTGCCGTCCAGCCGCATGGGCGACGAGAGGTCCGGGGTCGCGGTGACCGGCGTGGTCTGCACCGCGTCGCGGCCGCGGGCGAAGGCGGCCTGCAGGGTGCTGTGGAAGTCGACGTCCTTGCGGCGGTAGCCGGGCGTGGAGACGTTGGCGAGGTTCTCCGCGATCGCCGACTGACGGGCGGCGGCGCCGCTGAGGGCGCGCTCGAGGCCGATCTGGGTGGTGTCGAAGAGCTCCATGGCGATCCTGGGGTCGTCCCGCGGCGGCGCCGCGAGGCGAGGTGGTCCCGTCCATGGGTCCTCTGGCGGCCGCCGATCCGTGGCGGCCATCCGCTCTGATCGGCTGGCTCAGGCGCGACTTGAGGTCTGCGCGGCGGCGGCGTACGCCGCCGCACCTGCGCGGACACGATCCGTGCCCGCCAGCGCGCCGGCCGCGTCGTCGCGCGCGCGCGCGAGGGCGTCGGCCGCTGCGCGCTGCGTCTCCAGGGCGCTGCGCAGGAGCGCCTGGTCGGCGGCGCTGAGCACCGCAGGCAGCGCGGCCAGCAGCGCCGCGCGCCGGTCGGCGAGGTGCGCCAGCTCCTCCCAGCGGTCGGCGCCGAGCAGCGCGAGCTCCTCGCGCGCGAGGTCGAGCAGCGCCTGGGCGGCGCCGGCGGCTGCCGGCGCGGGGCTCACGCCGGCGCCGGCTGGCCCGAGGCGACGGCCGACCAGGCGCCGCGCAGCTCGCCCAGGAGGCGCAGCACGGTGCCCAGCGGCTCCGGGTCGCGCTCCAGGCGCGCCTGCATCAGGCAGCGCTTGCAGAAGACGTAGATGGCCTGCAGCCGCTCGGCCAGCTCGCCGCCGGCCTCCATGTCGAGCGTGGCCAGCAGCTCATCGACGATGGCCTCGACACGGTCCAGGCGGTCGCGGGCGTGGGCCTGGGCGCCCTCGCCGAACGCGGCCTGCGCCTGGCGCGCGAAGCGCAGCGCCCCGTCGTAGAGCAGGACCACGAGCTGCTCGGGCGAGGCGGTGAGGATCGCGCTCTCGCGGTAGGCGTCGGGCCGGCCGTAGGGGGTCATCTCGCCCGGGTGATCGTCTGGCTGCGCGACGTCTTGAGCACGTGTCCTCCGTCACACAGCCGCGGGCCCCGCTCCTGGGATCATGCCGGACTATGACGACCGTCATAGAAGACCTCCTCGGTACGCGGCTGCGCCGTGCACCGGCCCCCGCCGACCCCGCCGGTCCGCCGCTCGTGCTCCTGAGCGCGTGGCCCCAGACGCTGCGCTCCTGGGACGCGCACTGGGCCGCGCTGGCCGCCCGGCACGAGCTCGTGGCCGTGGAGCTGCCCGGCTTCGGCCGGGCGCCGCTCGCGGCCCGCGCGGAGATGCGCCCCAGCGCGCAGGCGGCTGCCCTCGCGCGGCTGCTGGACGCGCTCGGCCTGCCGGCCGCCGTGGTGGTGGCCCCGGACGTCGGCGTCCCCGTCGCCCTGCGCCTCGCCCAGGACCGGCCCGACCGCGTGGCGGGGCTCGTGGTGTTCGACGGCCCGGCCTCGTTCCCGCCCCGCTTCTCCTGGGAGGGCCGCCTGCTCGCCCGCTCGCGGACGGCCCGGGCGCTGACCGCGGCCGCCGGGATCCCGTTCGTCCTGGAGATCGTCCGCCGCGGCTACCGGCGCCGGCGCCCGCCGCTCGCGGTGGTGCTCGACCACCTGCGATCCGCCGCCTCGCCGCGGCGCTTCGGCCGCCAGCTGGCGTTCGTCGGCAGCTACGCCGAGGAGCTGCCCGCGCTGCAGGCGCGCCTCCGGGACGTGCGCGTGCCGGTGCTCGTCACGTGGGGGACCGAGGACGAGTTCGTCCTGCCCGAGGAGGGCCGCGCGCTCGCCGCGGCGCTGCCGCAGGCCACGTGGGAGCCGCTCGAGGGCTGCGGCCACTACGCCCACGAGGACGCGGGGCCGGCGTTCACGGCACTGGTCGAGCGCTGGTGGTCCGCGGTCGCGCCCGCGGCGCCCCTGGCGGCCTGATGCTCAGCGCAGGCCCAGCCGGGCCGCGAGGTCGGCCTGCTGGGCCTGGCTGCGCGACAGCGCCTGCTCGAGCGCGGCGAAGCGCGCGCGTAGGCCCTCCTCGCGCTTGGCGAGCCGGTCGTCGAAGCGCGCCAGCGCCTCCTTCAGGCTCGTCAGCTGGCGCGTCGCGGCGCTCTTGCGCTCGTCGAGGATGCCGCCGGCCTGGGTCTGCGGGGTCAGCACCGACTCCAGGCGCTGGGCCAGGCCGTCGACGCCGGTCTTGGCGCCCAGCAGCTCCTGCACCTGGTACGGGTTCGCGGTGACGGCCTCGGCCAGCTTCGTCTCGTCGAGGACGAGCTTGCCGGCCACCGCGTCGGCCGAGATGGCCCCGGCCGCGCCGGTGGTGATGCCCAGCGCGCTGAGATCGCCGATCGACCCGCGCAAGGAGGACAGCACGCTCTGCAGGTTGGTGTCGCCGAACAGCGCGCCGCGCTTGGCGTCGGTCGTGGTCGCGGCGGTCGGCACGCGCTTCTCGGCCAGCTTGCCGCGGACGATGTCGAGCGTCCCGTTGTAGGCCTCGACGAAGGCCTTGACCTTGTCCTTCACGACCTGCAGGTCCGGTCCCGGGTTGCCGACGCTGACGGTCGCGTCGGTGACCGGCGCCTTGAGCGTCAGCTCGACGCCCGGGATGGCGTCGGTGACGACGTTGGACGCCGACGTCTTGCCCACGCCGTCCACGCTGAACACGGCGTTCTTGCCCGCGCGGTAGGCGAGCGGGTCCTCGACGATCGACAGGCCCGTGGCCGTGAAGCCGTTGGCCGCGCCGGTGGTGCGCGAGGACAGGACGAGCTTGCCGGCCACCTCGACCGCGACGACGCCGAGATCGGGCTTGGCGTTGATGGCCGCCACGGCGTCGGCGACGGTCGCCCCGGCCAGCAGGTCGACGTTCTGGCCGTTGACGACGAGCGGCTGGTTGACGACGGGGCTGACGAAGGTGAAGGTGCGCTGCTCGGCCGAGGCGAGGCTGGTGACGGTGACCTGGTGGCCGCCCGGAGCGGCACCGGCGGTGGCGCGCGCCCCGAGGCGCGCGGTGTCCGACGAGGTGACGGTCTGGACGTCGCCCCAGGTCGCCGCCGAGCGCAGCGCCGTCGCGGCGGTGGCCAGGGACTTGAGCTTGGCGGCGATCTCGCCGAGGCCGTCGGACCGGGCCTGGATCGCCGCCTGCTTGAGCTCCATCCGCCCGCGGGGGATGCGCTCGAAGCGCATGAGCTGCGAGATGACCGCGTCGGTGTCCATGCCCGACGCGAGGCCCGAGAGCTGGATGCCCGCCATCTACGCCGCCCCCTCCGGGAAGGTGCCGTGCAGGACGTCGTCCAGCGACAGCCGCCGCACGAGCGCGCCCTCCTCGTCGCAGAGCCCGGCGACCACCCGGCCGTCGAGGCGGTGGGTGTCGAAGCGGACCTGCCGGCCCTCGAACGCGAGGCGCTCCACCAGCTCGCTGGCGCACGCCATGTCCGCGAGGACCTCGTCGGGCAGCGGCTCGGCCCGGCGGGCACGGGCGGCCTCGAGGTCGAGCACCGTGCCGAACTCGCCGGCGGCCGGGG
>DASPKC010000105.1:0-2186 GCA_035628295.1 Baekduia sp. | reverse complement strand
CGTCGGTGGCGGCCATGGTTGACAAGCCTACCGGTGCTCGGACATAGTGTCCAGCCATAGTGAGCAATCACGACGTCCACACGCTTGTCGTCGGCGCCGGCATGGGCGGCGTCTGCGCCGCCGCCCGGCTGGCGGCAGCCGGCCAGGAGCCGCTGCTCGTGGAGCGCGCCTCCGTCGTCGGCGGACGGGCGTCGTCGTTCACCAAGGACGGCTACGTGATCAACACCGGCGCGGTGGCCATCGAGTTCGGCGGGGTGATGGAGCAGACGTGCACCGAGCTCGGCGTCGACCTCGCCGCGCTGCTGCGCTGCCCGGAGCCCGCCAACGTCTTCCGCGTCAAGAGCAAGACCGTCAACCCCGCCAAGGGCGGCTGGGCCTTCCTGCTGGACAAGATCACCAAGAAGGGCGCCGGTGTCCTGGCGGGGCTGGGCAGCGCACGCAAGGGCGACCTGCCCGAGGAGCAGCAGACGCTCGAGCAGTGGATCGCCGGCGCCACCTCCAACGAGACGGTCCACCGGCTGTTCCGCAACCTGGCGGCCGCGATCTTCGCCGTCAACGCCGACGAGATCCCGGCCCGCGCCTTCCTCACCTACTTCACCCAGAAGGGCGCCTTCCGGCGCTTCGGCTTCTCGCCCACCGGCACCGTGGCGGTCTGCCAGGCCATCGCGGACGCCGCGGTGCGCGACGGCGCCGAGGTGTGGACCGACAGCGAGGTCGTGCGCCTGCACGTCGAGGACGGTGCGGTGCGCGCGGCGACGATCCGGCGCGGTGGCGGGGAGGTCGAGGTGCGCTGCGACGCCGTCGTCTCCAACGTCGGGCCCGTTGCCACGATCGACCTCGTCGGCGCCGAGCACCTGGATCCGGCCTACGTGGCGCGGACGCGGGGACGCTCCCGGCCCAGCGCCAACATCATCATCCACGTCGCCTCTGACGAGCCCCTGCTCGACTGCCCGGGCCTGATCGTCTTCTCCTCGACCGACCGGCTGTGCAACGCGGGCAACATGACCGCGACCTGCCCGGAGCTGGCGCCGGAGGGCAAGCACCTGACCGTCGTCTACGCGGTGCCGCGCCCGGCGATCGGCGACTTCGACGAGGAGCAGGAGGTCCGCCTGGCCCTGAAGGAGCTGGCGCGCGAGTTCGGCGCGACGCCGCACGAGGTGCTGGACGTGCGGGTCATGCGCGGCGACTGGCCGGCGCAGCGGGCGGCCTCGGGCTACGAGCTGCCGCGGGAGTTCCCCCTGGACAACGTGTGGCAGGTCGGCGACGGGGTGCGCGACTACGGCAGCGGCGGGACGCAGGCCTGCGCCGAGACCGCACGCGACGTCGTCGAGGAGATGCTCGGGCGCGTCGCCGCCTGACCGGCGGACCGGATCCCGGTGCGCGCCGGTGTAACACGATGACCACCTGCGCGTACATGTCGTTCGTACCTAGTGTCTGAGGGGAGACCAGAGGATGGCAGGCGCTGATATCGGAAGGGTGCACGGGGCACGCGGGTCCCGGGAGCCGGTGCTCCTGGTGCCCGAGCGCCTGCGCGCGGGGCTGGCCGAGACGGCCGGGATGGTCGTGCTCATCTCCGTGGCCCTGCGGGACTTCCTGCGGGCGCCCGCGTCGTTCGCCAAGGACACCGCCGAGGCCTCGTGGGTCGTGGCCCGGCGCTGCTCGCTGCCGCTCGCGCTGTCGGTCTTCGTGCTCGGCTTCGGCGCGTTGGGCGTCGAGGCGGGCATCGTCCTCGACGCGGTGGGCTCCCCCGACCGCACCGGCGGGGTCTACGTCACCGCGGCCGTCCGCGAGATCGCCACCTGGGTCACGGCGATGGTCGTCGCCGGCGTCGCCGGCACGGCGGTGTGCGCCGACCTCGGCGCGCGGCGCGTGCGTGACGAGCTCGACGCCCTGAGCGTCCTGGGGGTGCGCACCACCCGCCTGGTGATCCCCTGGGCGCTCGCGCTGACCCTGATGACGCCGCTGCTGCTGCTCGTCGCCATCGCGTCCTGCCTGCTGTCCGGGGTGGCCGCGGTGTTCCTGCTCTACGACACGACGGTCGGCGCGTTCGTGGCGACCTTCAAGGCCAACTTCGCTCCGCCGGAGATCCTCGCGGCCCTGGTCAAGACCGCGCTCTTCGGGGCCATCATCGCCACGGTCTGCTGCTACAAGGGCATCAACGCCAAGGGCGGGCCCGAGGGCGTCGG
>DASPKC010000104.1:0-2030 GCA_035628295.1 Baekduia sp. | reverse complement strand
CGCTGATCTCCGCGCCGATGCCAACCGGCTGACGAATCGGCTGCGCGCCCTCCTGGGCACCCACTGGCCCGCGCTCGAACGGGTGCTCGGCGAGCGGCTGGACACCCGGCCGGTCCGGGCGCATACTTAGTACCGCTCGTCGTAAGTGGCCCAGCGGTTAGGCGACCTGGGCGAGTGCCGGAGCCGCAGCGGCGATGGCAGCGTCGACCGTGGCGAGGATCTTCTCGAAGGAGCTGGCGGTCCAGCGGAAGGGGTGGGCGCGCTCGTTCCAGTCGTCGATAAACCGGAGGATGGCCCGCTGGAGGGCGGCGAGGTCGGGGAAGTTGGGCGAGCGCAGCCGCTTGCGGCGGAGGATGCCGAACCACTGCTCGACGGGGTTCATCCAGGAGCAGTGGACCGGGGTGAAGCGGGGGACGAAGCGCGGGTGGTCGGCGAGCCAGCGCCGGACGAGCTTGCCGTGGTGGACGGAGACGTTGTCGGCGAGCAGGTGGATCGCGGTGACCGAGGCCGGGAGGGCGCGGTCGAGGTGCTCCAGCAGGGCCAGGTACTCGACCTGGCGCTTGCGGCGCGCGGGCAGGCCGTAGACGCGCCCGGCGCGGGTGTCGAAGGCGGCGAACAGGTGGGTGGCCCCGGCCCGGCCGTACTCGTGCTCGACCTGGACCGGGCGCCCGGGCCGGGCCGGGCGGGTGGCGACGCGGCGTGGCCGCGGCTGGAGCGAGGTCATCTCGTCGAGGCTGAGTACCATCTCGTGGGCGCCCAGGGGGCGCGTCAGCAGGTCGGCGACCGCCCGGACCTGCGCCGCGAAGGCGGCGTCGCGCGGGGTGCGCGGGTGCAGCCAGAGGTGGTGCCGCCAAGGCTTCAGGCGGCGGGCCGCCAGCATCCGCTGCACCGTCCGCGGCGAGATCGTCGCGACCACCGCGTCGCGGACGAGCTGCCGCGCCAGCTCGGCGCAGTCCCACTGGCTCAGCGAGCGCCCGGCCTGCTCGGGCAGCGTGCAGGCGCGATCGACCAGGTGCAACTCCACCTCAGGGGGGAAAGGTCCGCGGCCGACCCGGCCGCGGACGATCCCGCAAGCCATCCGCGCCGCCCGCGCGGTAGCGATCGACCCACGTCCGCACGACCGTCCGGTCGGCCCCGACCTGCCGCGCGACCCGATCCAGCGGCACCCCCACGGCGACCAGCACGATCATCCGCGCGCGACGCACCAGCCCGGCCGCGACGGTCGTCCGCCGCGTCAGCGCCTCCAGGCTCGCTCGTTCCTCATCGCTCAGTTCGACAACACGGGGGCTGCGCGGCCCGGACATCACCAGCCTCCTCTCGGACGCCCGGTGACGATACGACCACGCCCTCGCCTTTCGTCAACCATCGGATCACTTACGGCAAGCGGTACTAAGGACGCCAGTCGGCTCTACGCTGTGGGTGACGAAGCGGGGTGTGCCGCGCGATGGGGATCGCTGCCTGGGGCCAGCATACTACCGGCCGACGCCGTGCACCAGGACGTGCGCCATTTCGTCACACCGACTTCGGGTCGTTGACGCACGGACCCGAGCTCCTTACCATGCCGACGGGCTGGCGAACGACGCCGGGAGGTGGGGCATGCGCGTGGCGATCGTGGGGGCCGGGGGACTGGGCGGGGTGTACGGCGGCCTGCTGGCCCGGGCCGGCCTCGACGTGACGTTCATCGCGCGCGGGCGGAACCTGGCGGCGCTCCGCGAGCACGGGCTGAGCCTCAAGCGCGTGTCCGGCGAGGAGCTTCGGCTGCCGGTGCGGGCGACGGACGCCCCGCGCGTCGTGGGCCCGGTCGACCTGGTCTGGTTCTGCGTCAAGACGTACGACCTCGAGGATGCCGCGCGGCACGCCCGCCCGCTGGTGGGGCCGGGGACGATGGCGCTGCCGATCCAGAACGGCGTCGAGGCCCCTGACCAGCTCGCCGACATCCTCGGGCGCGAGCACGTCCTGGGCGGGGTGGGGCGCGCCGGCGGGACGCAGGTGGCGCCCGGCCGGGTCGAGGAGAAGTCGAAGCAGGCGGC
>DASPKC010000103.1:0-10304 GCA_035628295.1 Baekduia sp. | reverse complement strand
CGCGCCGGCGCCCGCGCGGGCCCCGCGGCGGACCGCCGTGGCCGCCCCGTACGCCGACGAGCTGGAGGTCGGCCAGGCGTTCGAGGCGCCGGGGCTCACGCTGGACACCGGGCTGCAGGCGCTGCACCGCGCGATCTGCGGCGACCGCCTGCCGCTCGCGCTCGACGCTCCGCTGGCCGAGCAGGTGACCGGCGGGCCGGGACCGCTCGCCCATCCGGCCCTGGTCTGCGACGTCGTCATCGGCCAGTCCACCGTCCCGAGCGGCCGTGTCCTGGGCAACCTCTTCTACCGCGGCCTGGCGGTCGCGCCGGTGCGGCTGGGCACCACGCTGCGCACCCGCACGGAGATCGTCGCGATCGCGCCGACGTCCGCGCCGGGGCGGGCCAAGGTCACGCTGCGGGCCACGACCACCGACGAGGCCGGGCGGCCCGTCGCGTCCTACCTGCGCTGCCCGCTGCTGCCGGCCCGCGGACCGGTGCAGGCGGCCGGCGAGGTCCCCGACGCGCCGCTGGCCGTCGTGGCGCCGGACTGGGACCTGGGCGCCCACCCGCAGGGCGAGCCGCTCGTGGCCGGGGACGTCTTCGAGGTCGAGGCCCGCGAGACGGTCAGCGCGGCGCCCGAGCTCGCCCGCGCGACGCTCAACCTCGCGATGACGCACACGGACGCGCAGGCGGGCGCCCACGGCCGGCGCCTCGTCTACGGCGGGCACGCGATCGGCATCGCGCTCGCCCACGCGTGCCGCGCGCTGCCGGGCCTCGTGACGGTCCTGGCGTGGCGCTCCTGCGACCACCTCGGGCCGGTCTTCGAAGGCGACCGGCTCGCCAGCACCGTCGAGGTGGAGGCCGTCGACGGCTCGCTCGTGGACCTGCGGGTGCGCGTCGCGGCCGATCGCGACGACGACCCGGCCGACGTCCTGGACTGGCGACCCGTCGTCCTGCACGCGGCATGAGCGCCGGGATCCTGGACGGCCTGCAGGTCATCGAGGGCTCGGCGTTCGTCGCCGCGCCCCTCGGCGGCATGACGCTGGCCCAGCTCGGCGCGGACGTCATCCGCGTCGACCAGCTCGGCGGCGGCCTGGACCGCGACCGGTGGCCGCTGGCCGCCTCGGGCCAGAGCCTCTTCTGGACGGGCCTGAACAAGGGCAAGCGCTCCGTCGAGGTCGACCTGCGCTCCGACGCCGGGCGCGAGGTGGTGCAGGCGCTGGTCGAGCAGGCGGGGACGTTCCTGACCAACTTCCCCGCCCGCGGCTGGCTGGCCTACGACGCGCTGCGCGCCCGCCGCGAGGACCTCGTGATGGTCGCCCTCACGGGCAACCCGGACGGCACGAGCGAGGTCGACTACACGGTCAACCCCGCCACCGGCTTCCCGCTGGCCACCGGCCCTCGCGAGATGGCGGGCCCGCTCAACAGCGTGCTGCCGGCCTGGGATCTCGTGATGGGCGGCCTGGCAACGACCGGCCTGCTGGCCGCCGACCGCCACCGCGCGCGCACGGGCGAGGGCCAGCTCGTCTCGCTCGCGCTGTCCGACGTCGCCTTCGCGGTCGTGGGTCATCTCGGCCGCGCAGCCGAGGCGGAACTCGGCGGCACCGATGCGCGCCGCGACGGCAACTACCTCTACGGCGCGTTCGGGCACGACTTCGAGACGCGCGACAACCGCCGGGTGATGGTGGTGGCCCTGACCGCGCGCCAGTGGCACGCGCTGCGCGACGCGACGGGGCTGCAGCCCCAGATCGAGACGCTGACGGCGGCCACGGGCTACGACCTCGACACCGAGGCGGGGCGCTACGAGGCGCGCGACTTCCTGGCGGCGATCTTCCGGCCCTGGTTCGCCGCCCGCGACCTGGCCGAGATCCGCCGGACGTTCGCCCGCACCGGCGTGTCCTGGGGGCCGTACCAGACGTTCCGCCAGCTCATCGACGAGGACCCGCGGGTGTCGACCGCCAACCCGATCTGGGAAGAGGTCGAGCAGCCGGGCATCGGCACGTACCGGATGCCCGCCACGCCGCTGGGGTTCTCGGCCGTGCAGCGGCTGCCGCCGCGCCGCGCCCCGCAGCTGGGCGAGCACACCGAGGAGGTCCTCGCGGAGGTGCTGGGGCTCAGCACCGCCGACATCGGCCGGCTGCAGGAGGCAGGCACGGTCCGCTGCACGACAACCCGTGCCTGACTCGTACAGTTCGTCTGGACGAATTATCGGACAGCGCGCTAGACTGCGCCGCGCCGGGTCCTCGACCCACCCGGCGCCGGTGCCGCCAGGCACCACCTTCGGTACGGGCCGGGGCGCGCGCTCTCCAACCAGCGCCCCGGCTCCTACCGGATCGCCGGGCGGTTCCTAGGGTGTGCGCGATGGATCCAGCAGCCGACGCCGGCATCACGTGCCTGCCGATCCCGACGCCGTTCGGCATCGGCGACGTCAACACGTACCTCCTGGACGGCGACCCCCTGACCCTCGTCGACTGCGGGCCGAACTCCGCCAGCGCCTTCCTCGCCCTCGAGCAGCAGCTGGCCGCGCTGGGCCGCCGCGTCGAGGACATCGAGCTGGTGCTCATCACCCACCAGCACATCGACCACATGGGGTTGGCGCACCTCCTTGCCGCGCGTGGGGCCGAGATCGCCTGCCTGGACCTGCTGGCGCCGGTGCTGGAGGACTGGGAGCGCCACGCGATCCAGGACGACGACGACGCGCTGCTGCTCATGAACCGCCACGGCGTCGAGGACCACGTCGCCGACGCCCTGCGTGCCATGGCCGACGTCGTGCGCGGCTGGGGGGCCGGCTGCCGAGTGGACCGGCGCCTGGCCGACGGCGAGCTCCTCGCGCTCGGCCACCGCGAGCTGCGGGTCGCGCACCGCCCGGGCCACTCGCCGTCGGACACGCTCTTCATCGACGACGAGCGCGGCATCGTCATCGGGGGCGACCACCTCATCGCCGGGGTCTCCTCCAACGCGCTGATGGCCCGCCCCCTGGACGGCTGGGACGGCCGCCGGCCGCCGACCCTGCTGAGCTACCGGGAGTCGCTGCGCGCCACGCGCGCCGACGCGCCTGCGCTGGTGCTCGGCGGCCACCGCGAGCCCGTGACCGACGCCGTGGCGCTCATCGACCAGCGGCTCGCCGCCCACGAGCGGCGCGCCGAGTCCTTCTACGACAAGCTCGCCGCCGGCCCCCGGACCGCCCACGAGCTGGCCTCCGAGACCTGGGGCCAGACCGCGTTCACCCAGGTGTTCCTGACGCTGTCGGAGGTCCTCGGCCATCTCGACCTCCTCATCCACGAGGGGCGAGTGCGCGAGGACCGCAGCGAGCACATCATCCGGTTCGAGCGGGCCGGGTAAGGGGCGGGTAGCCGTACTGGCCCGCCGCCGCCCGCGGGCGTAAGGTCGGCGACGGTGCACACCTCCACGGGCACGGCCATCGCGATCGAGCAGGAGCTCGAGACCCACCGCCGGGCGTTGACGGGCTACTGCTACCGCATGCTCGGCTCGGGCTCCGAGGCGGAGGACGCGGTGCAGGAGACGATGCTGCGGGCCTGGCGCGCCGCCGACCGCTTGGAGGCCCGGGCGGCGCTGAAGTCCTGGCTGTTCCGGATCGCCAGCAACGTCTGCTTCGACATGCTCCAGGGCGCCCAGCGCCGCGCGCGCCCGATGGACCTCGGGCCGTCCTCCGGGGCCGACGCGCCGGTCGGCACGCCGCTGCCCGAAAGCGTCTGGGTCCAGCCGGTGCCCGACGGCCGGGTCCTGGCCCCCGAGGCCGACCCGGCCGACGTCGCGGAGTCGCGCGAGAGCCTGCGCCTGGCGTTCGTCGCGGCGCTGCAGCACCTGCCGCCCAAGCAGCGCGCGGTGCTCGTGCTGCGCGAGGTCCTGCGCTGGCAGGCCACCGAGGTCGCGGAGCTGCTCGACACGTCGGTGGCCTCGGTCAACAGCGCGCTGCAGCGGGCGCGCGCGACGCTCGCGTCGCTCGATCTCGATCGCGACGACGTCGCACCGCAGGTCGCGGGGGGCGAGGACGAGGAGCTGCTGCAGCGCTACGTCGAGGCCTTCGAGCGCTACGACATCGCGTCGCTGGTGACCCTGCTGCACGACGACGCGACGTTCACTATGCCGCCGCTGCCGCTGTGGCTGCGCGGCCCCCGGGACGTCCAGCGGTTCATGCTCGGCACGGGCGCCAAGTGCCGGGGGTCGCGCGTGCTGCCGACCTCCGCCAACGGCGGCCCGGCCGCGGCGATCTACAACCCCGCGCCGGACGGCGGCTGGACGCCGTGGGCCATCGTCGTCCTCGAGCGCTCAGGCGGGCGGATCACGGGGCTGCACCACTTCATCGACCCCGCGCTCTTCGAGCAGTTCGGGCTGCCCGCGCGGCTCGAGCCCGAGGACCGCGTCGAGCCCGACCAGGCCTAGCAGCCCCCGGAGCTCGTCCGGGATGTCCCGGACCCGCAGCTCGCCCCCGCGGCGGCGCACCGCGAGGTGCACGCGCAGCAGCCAGTCGACCAGCGCCATGTCGAGCTGCCGGTCGATCGCCCTGGTCATCACCGCTTCGCTGCCGTCCGCGGCGACCACCACGACGGTGATCCACGCGTCGCCGGCCGTGTCGCGCACGGACCGCCTCCTCGGGAGTTGTCGAACCACGGACGCCCGCGGGCGGCGGAACTCATCGGCCGCCCGCCGGGGCCCTCGCGCGCGGGTGCGATCCTGAGGCGGGCATGGCCGGCGCCACCGCCCTCCCCCGCGAGCTGGACCCGCGCCGTCTGCGCCGGCGCGCGGCGACGTTCGCGGCCGTGCTCGGCGCCGGTGCCCTGGTGGTCGCGCTCGCGCCGGGGCTGGGTGACGTCCGCGACGAGCTGCGCGGCGCGGCTGCCGGATGGCTCGTGGTGGCGGTCGCGCTCGAGGTGCTCTCCAGCGCCTCGTACGTGCTGCTCTTCCGGCCGGTGTTCTGCCGGCGGATGTCCTGGCGCGCGAGCGCCGAGCTGGGCGGCACGGCGCTCGCGGTGGGGTCGCTGCTGCCCGCCAGCGGGATCGGCGGCCTGGCCGCCGGCGCCTGGATCCTGCACCGCAACGGGATGCCCGGCCCCCAGATCGCCCGGCGCTCCGTCGCGTTCTTCCTCATCAAGGGCTCCGTGAACTTCGTCGCCGTGGCCGTGCTCGGCGTGCTGCTCGCGGCCGGCGTGCTGGGACCGGACCTCTCGCCGTGGCTGACCGCCGTCCCCGCCGCGATGTCCATCGCGCTCATCACCGCCGTGCTGGCGCTGCCGCGGGTGGGCCCCGGCCCAGACCCGCGACCGGGCGCGCCGCGGCTGGTGCGCGGCGCCAGCGCGGTGCGCCGCGGCGTCATCGGCGGCGTCGAGGAGGCCGCCGCGATCGTGCGGGCGCGCGACCCGCTTGTCCTCGGCGGGGCGGTCGGCTACTGGGCGTTCGACAACGCGGTCCTGTGGGCGACGTTCCAGGCCGTCGACGCCGACGTCGCCCTCAGCGTCATCCTCTTCGGCTACCTGATCGGCCAGCTCGGCGGCCTGCTGCCGCTCCCCGGCGGCCTTGGCGGGATGGACGGCGGCCTGATCGGCTGCCTGGTGGTGCTCGGCGCCCCGCTGGCGGCGACGACCGCCGCGGTGCTGGCCTATCGCGTGGTGCTGTTCTGGGTGCCCCTGCTCCTGGGCGCCGTCGCGTTCGCCGGCCTGCGGCGCGACATGGACCACCTGCTGCCCCGGCGCGACGAACCGGCGCCCCGGCGATGAGCTCCGGGCCCGCTCGCCGTCACACGAGCATGACCACCACCACCACCGAACCGCACGTCGAGGCCGCTGTCGCCGGAGACGAGGCGGCCTTCGCCCGGGTCGTCGCGCGCCACCGCCGCGAGCTCCAGGTCCACTGCTACCGCCTGCTGGGCAGCTTCGAGGACGCCGAGGACCTGGTGCAGGAGACGTTCCTGCGGGCCTGGCGCCGCCGGGACACCTACGCGGGGCGCGCCTCCTTCCGGGCGTGGCTGTACCGCATCGCCACCAACGCCTGCCTCGACGCGATCGACCGCCGCGGACGCGAGGTGCCCCAGCCGCCTCCCGGCCAGACGGCGGAGGTGCCGTGGCTGCAACCGTTCCCGGACGAACTGCTGGAGGACCGGGCCGGCGACGAGCAGGCCGGGCCCGAGGAGGCAGTGGTCGCCCGGGAGACCATCGAGCTCGCCTACCTGGTCGCGCTGCAGCACCTGCCGCCGCGCCCGCGGGCCGCGCTGGTGCTACGCGACGTCCTGGGCTGGTCGGCCAAGGAGACGGCCGCCCTGCTGGACACGAGCGTCGCGTCGGTCAACAGCGCGCTGCAGCGCGCGCACGCGACGATGCAGCGCCACCTGCCGCGCCGCCGGCTGGAGTGGGCGGCCGGCGTCGATCCGGGCGCAGCCGAGCGCGAGCTGCTCGCCCGCTACGTCCGGGCCAGCGAGGAGGGCGACGGCCCGGCCCTGGCCGCCCTGCTCACCGAGGACGTGCGCTTCTCGATGCCGCCCGAGCCGGGGACCTGGACCGGACGCGACGCGGTCCTGGCGCTCTGGCAGTCCGGCGGCTTCGGCTCCGAGGACTGGGGACGGCTGCGCTGCGTCGTCACGCGGGCCAACCGGCAGCCGGCCGTGGCCTGCTACGTGCAGCGCCCGGGCGACACGCAGTCGCGCGCCCTGGCGATCGACGTCCTGCGCATCGAGGACGGGCGGGTGGCGGACATCGTGACCTTCTCGGGGCCCGTGTTCGGGCACTTCGGCCTGCCCGCCGTGCTCTGACCGCACCGCGGCGGCGGCCGCGGCCGGTCACACTCGATCCCGCATGGCCGCCGCACCGCACGACGAGACCACCACCACCTTCGCCGACCTCGCGCTGCGTCCCGAGCTGCTGACCGCGCTCGGGACGCTGGGCTACGAGGAGCCGACCCCGATCCAGCGGGAGTCGATCCCGCCCCTGCTGGCCGGCCGCGACGTGCTCGGCCAGGCCGCGACCGGCACCGGCAAGACGGCCGCCTTCGCGCTGCCGCTGCTGCAGGCCGGGCGCCGCGACGACGGCGACGGCTCGCCGTTCGCGCTGGTCCTCGTACCGACGCGCGAGCTGGCCGTCCAGGTCTCCGAGGCCGTCCACAAGTACGGGCGGGAGCTCGGGATCCGGGTCCTGCCGATCTACGGCGGGCAGCCCGTGACGCGCCAGTTGCGCGCGCTGAAGGCGGGCGTCGACGTGGTGGTCGCGACGCCGGGGCGGGCGCTCGACCTCCTGCGCCGCGGGACCCTGCGCTTGGGCGCCCTGCGCACGGTCGTGCTCGACGAGGCCGACGAGATGCTCGACATGGGGTTCGCCGAGGATCTCGAGGCGCTGCTGGCGGCGACGCCGGAGAGCCGGCAGACCGTCCTGTTCTCGGCGACGATGCCGCCCCGGATCGACGGCCTCGCGCGGCGCCAGCTGCGCGACCCGGTGCGCATCACGCTGGCCCGCGAGGAGCCGCGCGCCGGCGAGGCGCCGCGCGTGCGCCAGACCGCGCACGTCGTGGCGCGGGCGCACAAGCCCGCCGCGCTGGGGCGGATCCTCGACGTCGAGTCGCCGGCCGCGGCGCTCGTCTTCTGCCGCACCCGCGACGAGGTCGACCAGCTCACCGAGACGCTCAACGGCCGCGGGCACCGGGCCGAGGCGCTGCACGGCGGCATGACCCAGGAGCAGCGCGACCGGGTGATGGGCCGCGTGCGCGCGGGCACCGCCGACCTGCTGGTGGCCACCGACGTGGCGGCCCGCGGGCTGGACGTCGACCAGCTCACCCACGTCGTCAACTACGACGTCCCGTCGGCGCCCGCGTCCTACGTGCACCGCATCGGGCGCGTCGGCCGCGCGGGGCGTGAGGGCGTGGCGATCACGCTCGCCGAGCCGCGCGAGCACCGGATGCTCAAGGCGATCGAGCGGCTCACGGGGCAGCCGATCGAGGTCCAGCGGCTGCCGACGGTCGCCGACCTCCACGCCCGCCGGATGGAGGTCACGCGGGCGGCGCTGCACGAGGCGCTGCTCGGCGAGGACCTCGAGCGCTTCCGCGCCGTGGTGGAGCCGCTGGCCGACGAGTTCGACGTGCTCGAGGTGGCGCTGGCCGCGGTCAAGCTCGCCCACGACGCGCTCGGCGCGGCGGCCGACGAGGACGAGGAGGAGATCCCCGAGGTCCGCCCGCGCGAGCGCGGGCCCGAGGCCGGGGGCGCAGCGCCGGCGGGGCCGAAGGGCGCGCGGTCGCCGCGCAAGGGCCCGCCGCCGGCGGACATGGCGCGGCTGTGGGTGAGCGCCGGCCGAACGGCCGGCATCCGGCCTCAGGACCTCGTCGGCGCGATCTGCGGCGAGTCGCGGCTCGAGGGCCGCGACATCGGCGCCATCCAGATCACGGACGGCTTCTCGCTCGTCGACGTGCCGGAGAACGCGGCCGAGCACGTCATCCGCGCGCTGCGCGGCGCCAAGCTGAAGGGCAAGGCCGTCAAGGTGCGCCGCGACCGCGGCGGCGCGCCACGCGAACGGCCGTCGTTGCGCTCCGCGCGCTCCGGGTAGCGCCAACGGCATGGCTCATCACGACGCCGATCAGCAGACCAACCCCCGCCGGCACGGCCTCGAGGGCGAGCAGCGGCGCGAGCCGGCCTCCGGCCAGAAGGCCGGACCGCCCGGCAGCGGCGAGCGCGACCACGACCTGGAGGCGCGGCAGATCGAGCAGCTGGAGCAGGCGGGCGGCGGCCACTGAGGCCGCCGGTCACCCCACGCTGAAGTGGTCGAGGCCCTCGGCGGCGACGTCGCGGGCCTCGATCCGCTCCACCCGCGCCCTCGGCGGCCCCTCGCCGCAGGCCTGTTCCACCGCCGCCACGGCGCGCGGCTCGCCCTCCAGGCGGACCTCCACCGTGCCGGCCGGCTGGTTGCGCGCCCAGCCCGCCACCCCGTGCCGCTGCGCCACCTCCTGCACGAACGCGCGGAAGAAGACGCCCTGCACCCGGCCGTGCACCACCACGTCGCGGGCGATGCGCCCGGCCACGGGGCTCAGTCGCCGCCTTTCGCCAGCCCGCCGCTGCCGCTGGCCTCCGCCAGCGGCGCGTCGCGCTCCGCGCCCTGCCCGGACTCGTCGCCCGGCACCGGGCCGCGCTCCGGCCCGGGGCGCCGGCGGCCCGGGCCCACCCCGATCAGCCCGGCGATCTCCTCCCGTCGCGCCTCGGGCACGCGACGCCACTCCGGCCGGAAGCCGAACACCTCGCGGACGGGGTCGGCGTGGTAGCGCTCGGAGATGATCTCGATCTGGTCGGGATCCACGAGCGCGGGGTGGTTGACGCCCAGCGCCCGGCTGAGGGAGAGCACCTCGCCGCGCAGGGCGCGCACGTAGTTGGCCGCGCGCGCCGACTTCGAGTCGGGGTCGAGGCCGCGCATCAGCCACCGCGACTGGGTCGCCACGCCTGTCGGGCAGCTGCCGGTGTGGCAGCGCTGGGCCTGGATGCAGCCGATGGCCAGCATGGCCTCACGCCCGACGTTGACCATGTCGCACCCGAGGGCGAAGGCGAACAGCGCGGAGTCGGGCAAGCCGAGGCGCCCGGCCCCGACGAACACCACGTCCTCGGTCAGCCCGGCCTCCGCGAAGATGCCGTACACGCGGGAGAACCCGACGCGGAACGGCAGCGCCACGTGGTCGGCGAACGCCAGCGGCGCCGCTCCCGTGCCGCCCTCCGCCCCGTCGACGGTCAGGAAGTCCGGACCCGCCCCGGTGGCGGCCATCCGGTCGGCGAGCGTGTGCCAGAAGTCCAGGCCGCCCACCGCCGACTTGACGCCGACCGGCAGGCCGGTGGCGTCGGCCAGGCGCTCGACGAACTCGATCATCGTGTCGACGTCGGAGAACGCGCTGTGGCGCGGCGGGCTGATGCAGTCCACCCCGGCCTCGACGCCGCGGATCGCGGCGATCTCCTCGGTGACCTTGCAGCCGGGCAGCATCCCCCCGAGCCCCGGCTTGGCGCCCTGCGAGAGCTTGATCTCCAGCGCGCGCACCGGCGCCTCGGCCAGGCGCTCCTGCAGGCGCTCGAGGCTGAAGGAGCCGTCGCGGTCGCGGCAGCCGAAGTACCCCGTCCCGATCTGGAAGATCAGCTCGCCCCCGTGCTTGTGGGCCGGGGCGAGGCCGCCCTCGCCGACGTTGTGCAGGCACGGCGCCAGGTGCGCGCCGCGGTTGAGCGCCTCAACCGCCGGGGGCGACAGCGAGCCGTAGCTCATGCCCGAGATGTTCACGACCGACTGCGGCCGGAACGCGTGACGGCGGCCGTGCGCGGCGCCGAGGACCTTCGCGCACGGGGTCAGGTACTCGGGACCC
>DASPKC010000102.1:0-3896 GCA_035628295.1 Baekduia sp. | reverse complement strand
CGCGCGCGAGCATCCGGACAAGATCGCGATGAAGCTCGACGACGCCGAGCTTTCGTACCAGCACCTCGATGCGTCGGCCAACGCGATCGCCAACCTGCTGAGGTCAAAGGGCGTCGAGCCGGGCGACCGGGTCGGGATCATGCTCCCCAACGTCCCGCACTTCGCGATCGCCTACTACGGCGTCCTGCGCGCCGGCGGGACGGTCGTGCCGATGAACGTCCTGCTCAAGGGCCGCGAGGTCGCCTACTATCTGCAGGACTCGGGCGCGAAGGTGCTGCTGGCCTGGGAGGGGTTCGCCGAGGACGCCCAGAAGGGCGCTGAGCAGGCGGGCGCCGAGTGCCTGATCGTCGAGGCCACCGGCTTCCTGGGCCTGCTGCAGCAGCACGAGCCGGCCACGGACGTCGTCGAGCGCGACGCCAGCGACACCGCCGTGATCCTCTACACCTCCGGCACCACCGGGCAGCCGAAGGGCGCCGAGCTCACGCACGACAACCTCTCCCAGAACGTCGACGTGGTGCTCGAGCTCTTCACGATCGGGCCCGACGACGTGGTGCTCGGCGCGCTGCCGCTGTTCCACTCCTTCGGCCAGACCTGCGCGCTGAACGCCGCGGTCAAGGCGGGCGGCACGCTGACGCTGATCCCGCGCTTCGACCCCGGCAAGGCGCTGGAGATCCTCGAGCGCGACGGCGTGACGATCTTCGAGGGCGTGCCGACGATGTACGGCGCGATGCTCAACCACCCCGACGGCGACACCCGCGACACGTCGAAGCTGCGGCTGTGCGCGTCTGGCGGCGCCGCGCTGCCGGTCGAGCTGCTGCGCGCGTTCGACGAGAAGTTCCAGTGCAAGGTGCTCGAGGGCTACGGGCTCAGCGAGACCTCGCCGGTCGCGACGTTCAACCACCCGGACCGCGAGCGCAAGCCCGGCTCCATCGGGCAGCCGATCCGCGGCGTCGAGCTCAAGCTCATCGACGAGGACGGCGGGGTCGGCGAGATCGCGATCCGCGGCCACAACGTCATGAAGGGCTACTGGCAGCGGCCGGACGCGACGGCCGAGGCGATCGACGACGAGGGCTGGTTCCGCACCGGCGACATGGCGCGCCGCGACGACGAGGGCTACTACTTCATCGTCGACCGCAAGAAGGACATGATCATCCGCGGCGGCTACAACGTCTACCCGCGCGAGATCGAGGAGGTGCTCTACGAGCACCCCGCGGTCCGCGAGGCGGCGGTGGTGGGCGTGCCCCACCCGGATCTCGGCGAGGAGGTCGGCGCGGCGGTGGCCCTCAAGGACGGCGAGCGCGCCGAGCCCGAGGAGCTGCAGTCCTTCGTCAAGGACCAGGTCGCGGCGTACAAGTACCCGCGGCTCATCTGGTTCGTCGACGACCTGCCCAAGGGCCCCACCGGCAAGATCCTCAAGCGCGAGATCGAGGTGCCGGCGGCCTCCGGCAGCTAGCCCGACGGCGGTGCTCGCGCAGCTCGGCCGCCTCGTCGGCGCGGCCCACGCCGTCGCGCCGGAGGCGGCGGCGCTGCGCGACGCCACCGAGGCGCAGGCGCTGACCGGCCGCGCCGACGCGCTCGTGCGGCCGGGCACGCCGCAGGAGGTCGCCGCGGTGGTCGCCTGGTGCTACGAGCACGACGTCCCGGTCACGCCGCGCGGCGGCGGCACCGGCCTGGCGGGCGGGGCGGTGCCGCAGGGCGGGGTGGTGCTGGCGCTGGACCGCCTGGACCGCGTGCGGTCGCTGGAGCCCGGGCGCTGGCGGATGCACGCCGAGGCGGGTGTCACGACGGCGACGGTGCACCGCCGGGCGCGCGAGGTAGGCCTGCACTTCCCGCCGGACCCGGGCGCCGCCGAGCAGTCCCAGCTCGGCGGCACGATCGCCACGAACGCGGGCGGGCCGCACGCGTTCGGCCACGGCCCGGTGGGGCGGTGGCTGCTCGGCGTGGAGGCGGTGCTGGCTCCCGGGGAGCTCGTGACGGTCGGCGGCCCGGTCCGCCGCGACGTGGCGACCTACGACCTCAAGGCGCTGCTGTGCGGCTCGGAGGGGACGCTGGGCATCGTCACGGCCGCCTGGCTGCGCCTGGCGCCGGCACCGGAGGCCGAGCTGCCGCTGGTCGCCCGGTACGCGGACATCTCCACGGGCTGCGCGGCGGTGCTCGCCGTGTACGAGGCGGGCCTGCAGCCGGCGGTGCTCGACTTCATCGACGGCCGCACCCTGCAGGCAGCGGGCGAGGGCGGCGCGGCCTTCGCGGTCCTCGCCGCCGCGGAGGGCGGCGCCGCGCAGGCCCGGGCGCTGCGCGACGAGCTCGCGGCGGTGCTCGGCGACGGGGCGCTCGACGTCCACGTCCCCGCCGGCGCGCGGGAGGTCAAGGACCTGTGGCGCTGGCGGGCCGGCCTGAGCTGGGCCGCGATCGCCGCCCGCGGCGGCAAGGTCTCCGAGGACGTCGCGGTCCCGGTGGAGCACCTGGAGGCGATCGTCCGCGGGACGCTGCGCATCGGCGAGCGCCTGGGCGTGGACGCCTGCTCCTGGGGCCACGCCGGCGACGGCAACGTGCATGCGACGTTCCTCGTCGACCGCTCCGACGCAGCCCAGCTGGCCCGCGCCGCGGCGGCCGCGGAGGAGGTCGTGGCGCTCGCGCTCGAGCTCGGCGGCACCGCCTCGGGCGAGCACGGCATCGGCCTGCTCAAGCAGCCCTTCGTCGCCGGCCGCACGCCACCCGCCCTCGTCGCCGCCCAGCGCGCCCTCAAGCACGCCCTCGACCCCAAGGGCCTGCTCAACCCCGGCAAGAAGGTCCCCTGAGGCCGGGTATTGCGTAGGGTCGGCCGCCATGGACGACGCGAAGCGTGCGGCGGCGGAGCGGGCCGCAGAGCTGGTGCAGGACGGGCAGACCGTGGGCCTCGGCACCGGGTCGACCGTGTACTTCCTGATCCCGGCGCTGGTGCGGCGCGGGCTCACGGGGCTGCGCTGCGTCGCGACGTCGCAGCGGACGGAGGCGCAGGCGCGCGAGGCCGGGCTGCTGGTCGAGCCGTTCGACGTGCTGGACCGCCTCGACATCGCGATCGACGGCGCCGACCAGATCGCGCCCGACGGCTGGCTGGTCAAGGGCGGCGGCGGCGCGCACGTGCGCGAGAAGGTCGTGGCCCAGGCCGCCGCGCACTTCGTGGTCATCGCCGACGGCTCCAAGCTCGTGGACGCGCTGCGCGCGCCGGTCCCGCTCGAGCTCTCGCGCTTCGGCCTGCAGGCGACGCTGCACCTCGTGGGCGGGCTCGGCCGGGTCGCCCTGCGCGACGCGCCGCCCAGCCCTGACGGCGGCCTCATCGCCGACCTGGAGGCGGACCCGTCCGACCCGGAGCGCCTGGCCGCCCGCCTCGACGCGCTGCAGGGCGTCACCGGCCACGGCCTGTTCGCGCCGTCGGCGCGCCAGGACGTGGTCGTCGGCCTGCCGGGCGGCGGCGTCCGCGAGCTCTAACCCAGCGTCCCGAGCTCCTCGATCAGGCGCAGCCACACCTCGTTGCGCGTCGGGAACGCGGGCACGGCGTGCCAGAGGTCGTCCAGGGCGATGCGCGCCGTCACGGCCAGCGTCGCCGCGTGCAGCAGCTCCTGGACGTCGGTCCCGGTGAACGTCGCGCCCACGACCACGCCGCCGGCCGCCACGAGGCGGCACGTCCCCGGCGTGTCCCTGCCCTTGAACGACGCGCCGGCGTTGGCCGACGTCGGGACGTCCGCCGCACGCGCCTCCAGCCCGGCCTCGCGCGCGGACGCCAGCGTGTGGCCGACCGCCGCGACCTGCGGCTCGGTGAAAACGACCCGTGGCGGCGGCTCGCACTGTGGCCGCAGGCGGACGTCGCGCCCGAGGATGACGTCGGCCGCGACGCGCGCCTGGTACTTGCCGACGTG
>DASPKC010000101.1:0-10070 GCA_035628295.1 Baekduia sp. | reverse complement strand
ATCGTGCCTTCGGCGTCGGGGTCGACGCTCATGCCGGGCAGCGTCCGCAGGACGGCGCCGACGTCGACCGCCTCGCCCTCCGACGGCGCGCCCCAGGCCCAGCGCCAGCCCCAGCGGGCCACGGCCCCGACGACGGGCAGCAGGTCACGGGCGCTCTCGGTGAGCTCGTAGTCGACGCGCGGCGGCACCTCGCGGTAGCGCTGGCGGGTCAGGAGCCCGTCGGCGACCATGCGGTTCAGGCGCGAGCGCAGCTGCTCGGTGGAGATGCCGGGCAGCGTGCGCTGCAGCTCCACGAAGCGGCGGGGCCCGGTGGCGAGGTCGCGGACGATCAGCAGCGTCCACTTGTCGCCGACGAGGTCGAGGGCTCGGGCGTCGGGCGCCCACTGGTTGTAGGGGTGGCGCTTGACGGGCGGGGTGGGAATGGGGTGCTCCGTCGGTGGGGGGCGGGGTCCTCACGATAACCCGAAGAGCGGCAGATCGGGAGCGGCTTGAGCCCGTCTGGACAGAAAGCCGATGCCTGTCAGGATCCAGCGATGCTCCGGGCGCCGCTGCGCTGGCTCTACAGGGTCCTCGGACGCCGCTACCCGCGGCTGATGATCGCCCTGCAGTTCCAGCTCAGCCACCTCGTGGTGGCGGGCGGGCTCGGCCTGCTGGCGCTGTACGTGCCGGACATCGAGGCGGGCGTGTTCTGGCGCATCTTCCTCGTCTGCCAGGTGCTCGTCGCGATCGAGAACGTCCTGGCGATCCACACCGCGTGGCGCCTGGTCCGCCCCGCCGACGCCTGGCTGCGCGGCGACGGCTCGCCGGAGCGGGCGATCGCGGCCTGGCGGGCGCTGGCAGGCCTGCCGCTGCGCTTCGTGCGCCACTGGCGCGCGCTGCCCGTCGTGCTCAACGTGGTGCCCGTCTCGGTCTACGTGACGCTCGAGCTCGGCGAGCCGCTGTGGCCGTCGGTGCTCGCGGTCGCCCTCGGTGCGGCGGTGGTGCTGCTGTACGGGATCTTCCTGCGCTTCTTCGCCCTGGAGCTGATCATGCGCCCGGTGCTCGAGCGCGTCTGCGAGGACCTCCCCGACGGGGCGGAGCTCGGGCAGGCCACCGTGCCGCTCGCCTGGCGGCTCATGGTCGCCCTGCCGGCGATGAACATCGTCACGGGCGTGGTGGCCGTGGGGTTCTCGTCGCCCGACGAGGGGCTCGAGACGCTCGGCGTCGGCGTCGTCGTGACGATCCTCGTGTCGTTCACGATCTCCTTCGAGCTGGCGCTGCTGGTCCTGCGCTCGATCCTCGAGCCGATCCAGGACCTCCAGCGCGGCACGCTGCGGGTCGCGCGCGGCGATTTCGGCACCCGGGTGCCGGTGCTGGGCTCCGACGAGGTCGGCCGGCTGGCGGGCGACTTCAACCAGATGGCGCGCCGCCTGGAGGAGCGCGAGCGCCTGCACGAGGCGTTCGGCGCGTTCGTCGCGCCCGAGCTCGCCGACCGCGTGCTCGCGGAGGGGACCGTGCTCGAGGGCGAGGAGGTGGAGGTCACCGTCCTGTTCCTCGACATCCGCGGCTTCACCGCGTTCGCCGAGCACACGAGCGCGCGCGAGGTCGTGCAGCGGCTCAACGACTTCTACGACCGGGTCGTACCGATCCTGCACCGCCATGGCGGCCACGCCAACAAGTTCGTCGGCGACGGCCTGCTGGGCGTGTTCGGCGCGCCGGACCGCCTGGCCGACCACGCCGACGCCGCGGTGGCCGCGGCGCTGGAGATCGCCCGGATGGTCCGCGAGAGCGACACGCTGCGCATCGGCATCGGGGTCAACTCCGGCCCGGTCCTGGCGGGCACGATCGGCGGCGGCGGGCGCGTCGAGTTCACGGTCATCGGCGACCCGGTCAACACGGCGGCGCGCGTCGAGGCGCTCACGCGCGAGACCGGCGACGACGTCCTGATCACGTCGGCCACGCGGGCACTGCTGCGCGCCGACCACGGGCCGTTCGAGTCACGCGGGACCGTGGAGGTCAAGGGCCGCCGCGAGCCCGTCGAGCTGTCCGCGCCCGCGGCGCTCGGGGAGCCTCGTCCGGCAAGAAGTGGCACGGTTGTGCAAATTCCTGCGGACCGGTAGCGTTGCCGCGATGGGGACGGATACCGAGCAGGCCACGCAGCAGGTCCACGGCGGCAAGCTGGTCGCCCGGCGCCTGAAGGCGCACGGCGTCACGAAGCTCTTCACGCTCAGCGGCGGCCACCTGTTCTCGATCTACGACGGCTGTCGCGACGAGGGCATCGACATCGTCGACGTGCGCCACGAGCAGGCCGCCGCCTTCGCCGCCGAGGGGTGGGCCAAGGTCACCCGCGAGATCGGCGTGGCCGCGCTCACCGCCGGCCCGGGCGTCACCAACGGCATGAGCGCGATGGGCTCCGCGCTGCAGAACGGCTCGCCGATGCTCGTCCTCGGCGGGCGCGCCCCCGCGCTGCGTTGGGGCCAGGGCTCGCTGCAGGAGATCGACCACGTGCCGTTCGTGCGGCCGCTGACCAAGTTCGCGGCGACGCCGGAGTCCACCGCGGGGATCCCCGGGCTCGTCGACGAGGCGATCGACAAGGCGCTCGCGCCGCACTGCGGCCCGACGTTCGTGGACTTCCCGCTGGACCACGTCTTCTCCGAGAGCCCCGACGAGGGCGCCGAGGCGCAGGTCCGCGACCCGCTGACCGAGCCGGAGGCCGCCGGGGTCGAGCGCGTCCTGGCGCTGCTGGCCGAGGCCGAGCGCCCCGTCGTGATGGCGGGCACGAACCTGTACTGGGGCCACGGCGAGCGCGCGCTGCTGGAGCTGTGCGAGGCTCGCGGCATCCCGGTCTTCCTCAACGGACTGGCGCGCGGGTGCGTCCCCGCCGACCACCGGCTCTTCTTCTCGCGCGTGCGCTCCGAGGCGCTCAAGGGCGCCGACGTCGCCCTGGTGGTCGGGGTGCCGATGGACTTCCGCCTGGGCTTCGGCGCGTCGTTCGGCGAGCACACCCGCATCGTCACCATCGACCGCGCCGAGCCGCTGCGCGAGCACCCGCGCGCCGTCGAGGCCGAGCTGTACGGCGGCCTGGACGCGACGCTGCGCGCGCTGGCCTCCGGTCCCGCGGGCCCCGACACGGCCGCGTGGGTGGGTCACCTACGCGGGCAGGAGGACGACAAGCGCGCCGCCGAGCGTGCCGAGCTCGAGGACGGCCGCTCGCCGCTGCACCCGATGCGCCTGTACAAGGAGCTCGGCGAGCTGCTCGACCGCGACGCCGTGGTCATCGGCGACGGCGGCGACTTCGTGTCCTACGCCGGCCGCGTCATGGACTCCTACACACCCGGCTGCTGGCTGGACCCGGGGCCGTTCGGCTGCCTGGGCAGCGGCCCGGGCTACGCGCTGGCGGCGAAGCTGGCCCGGCCCGACAAGCAGGTCGTCCTGCTGCTCGGCGACGGGGCCTTCGGCTTCAGCGGGATGGAGTTCGACACGCTGGCGCGCCACGGCGTCAACGTCGTCGGCGTGATGGGCAACAACGGGATCTGGGCGCTGGAGAAGCACCCGATGGAGTTCCTCTACGGGTATTCCGTCGCCGCCGAGCTGCGCCCGGCGACGCGCTACGACCAGGTCGTGGAGGCGCTGGGCGGCCACGGGGAGCTTGTCGAGCGCCCCGAGGACGTCAAGCCGGCGCTCGAGCGGGCGTTCTCGTCCGGGCTGCCGGCCCTGGTCAACGTCCTGACCGACCCCGACATCGCCTATCCGCGCCGGTCGAACCTGGCGTAGCGGCGCGCGACGTGGACGATCGTCCGATTGCCCGGGGAGCGTCCGTCGAGCATCCTCTCGCCACTACCGGGTGACCCCCTTCGCCCGGTTCACATAGGTTCGGGCCATGCCGCACGTTCGGCGCCTCCCGCAGCCCGGATCGCACATCAGGCCCTCATTGGCACGTACCCCTGCCCGTCCCATGGGGCCGCATTGAAAGAGAGAGCCGCCTTCCCCTGGGCGGCTCTCTCTATGTCGTCACCCGGCCGCGAGGTCCAGGGCCGCGCCGCGCAGGATGTCGTGCTCGGAGACCTCGACCTCGTCGAGGCCGAAGGCCCGCATCGCGGCCTGCAGCAGCACGACGCCCGCCACGATCGTGGGCGCCCGGTCCGGGTGCAGGCCCGCGACCTCGCGGCGCTCCGCGAGCGGCATGGCCGCCAGCCGGGCGAGCTGCTCCTCGGTCTGGCCGAGCAGGAGGCGGAAGCCGTGGACGCGCTCGGGGTCGTACGGGTCCAGGTGCTGGACGATCGCGGCGCACGACGTCGCCGTGCCCGCGACCGCGATCCCGGCCCGGACGCTGTCGCGCACGTCGGCCGGGACGCTCTCGGCGAAGATGGCGGCGACCTCCTCGGCCATCGCCTGCAGCTCCTCGGGCTCGGGCGGGTCGTGATGGATGTGGCGCTCGGTCTGGCGGACCACGCCGGCCTGGGTGGAGACCTCGAAGAGCACCTCGCGGTCCTCGCCGACCACCAGCTCGGTCGAGCCGCCGCCGATGTCGACGACCACCAGGCGGGTGCCGTCCAGCGGACGCTCGCTCGTCGCGCCCAGGAACGTCAGCCGCGCCTCCTCGTGGCCGGGCAGCTCGCGGGCGTCGAGGCCGTAGCGCTCGCGCACCTCGGCGGTGAACGCCGCGCCGTTGCTCGCGTCGCGCACCGCAGAGGTGAGGACAGCGCGGGTGGCCGTGACGCCGTGGTGGTCGAGGCGCCGGCGGTACTCGTCCAGCACCGCGCGAACGCGGTCCATCGCCTCGTCGGCCAGGGCGCCGGTCCGGTCGACGCCCTGGCCGAGCCGGGTGACCTCGGAGCGGCGCTCGAGCTCGGTCACCCGCCCGTCCGGGGTGACGTCGGCGGCCAGCAGCCGCGTCGAGTTGGTCCCGATGTCCACGATGCCCACGCGCATGCGGGGCGGGACGCTATCCGGCGGCGAACGTCCGCAGCCGGGCGGCCCCGTCCTCGCGCACCGGATCCCCGTGGGCGAACAGCAGGACGCCGGGGTCGAGCTCGTCGGCGATCTGCCGGAAGCGCTCGCGAAGGCCGGCCTTGATCGCCTCAGGGTCGTCGCCGAGGAAGCGGTCGGGGACGAATTGCAGCTCGCCGTCGGTCTGGATCACCGCGTCGGCGAACAGCAGCACCCCCGGGTCGCCGGCGAGGTGGAAGGCCGTCTCCTCCGGGCACAGCACGCCGACCTCGACCGCCGTCACGCCGGGCGCGACCTCGTCGCCCCAGGCGAAGCCCTCCACGTCCGGGCTGTCGCCGCCGGCGAACTCGTGCAGGCCGGCCTCGTGGCAGCGGATGGGGCACCCGAATGCGTCGGCGACCTGCGCGCTGTGGCGCAGGTGGTGGCGGTTGGACAGCAGGACGACCGACGGCATGCCAGCCTGGCCCAGCCCCTCCACGCCCCCTTCGGGCAGTCGCGGGTCGAACACCGCCCCCGAGGCGACGTGCAGATGCGAGTGCACCGGCTGGCCGATCCCCTCGTGGTAGGTGGTCCAGTGCAGCAGGCCGGGAAGCACCTCATCCATGGCGTCGACGCTACCCACGCCGGACGTCGCCGACGCAGGAACGGCGACCCACCAGATCCGCATCGGCTGCTCGGGCTGGGTCTACCGCGACTGGCGCGGCGTCCTCTACGAGCCGAAGCTCGCCCAGCCCCGCTGGCTGGCCCGCTACGCGACGACCTTCGACACCGTGGAGGTCAACAGCACCTTCTACCGCCTGGCCCGCCCGACCGCGGTGGCCGACTGGCTGGAGCGCACGCCGCCCGGGTTCCTGTTCACGGTCAAGGCCAGCCGCTTCCTGACCCACATGAAGCGCCTGACCGACCTCGACCAGGGCGTCCGGCGCTTCTACGACGCCATCGAGCCGCTCGCGGGCCACCCGAAGATGGGCCCCGTCCTCTGGCAGCTGCCGGAGAACTTCCGCCGCGACGACGACCGCCTGGCCAACGCGCTCGACCACCTCCCGCCCGGCCGCCACTGCTTCGAGTTCCGCCACGAGAGCTGGTTCTGCGACGAGGTCTACGAGCTGCTGCGCTGGCACGAGACCGCCCTGGTCATCGGCGACCACCCGCAGCGCCCCTTCCAGCCGCTGGACGTGACCACTGCGCCGTTCACGCTCGTGCGCTTCCACTGGGGCGCCCGCGGCCGGCGCGGCAACTACTCCCAGACGGAGATCGCCGAGTGGGCGGCCCGCCTGCGCCGCCTCGCCCGCCACGTCGAGGTCCTCGCCTACTTCAACAACGACTGGGAGGGCTTCGCGGTGCGCAACGGCAAGCTGCTGCAGCGCCTGGCGAGCGCGCCGGCCTACGGCGGCGACCCGTCGTGAGCGCATCGAGTGGCGTGCTTCCGTGCTATGTCGAGGTCGATCCGCCACTCGATGCTCGGCGGCGGCCCGAAGCGTCTTGCTACACTGCGATCTCCGCCGCGGGGTGGAGCAGTCTGGTAGCTCGTCGGGCTCATAACCCGAAGGTCGCGGGTTCGAATCCCGCCCCCGCTACTCATCGAAAGGCCCGGTACTGCCGGGCCTTTCGCGTTCCCGAGGTGAACGAGCCCACCGAACGTGGTCTCAATTTCTGCCTCAATCGGCCTGAGAACCGTAGCTCAACGCTCCAGCAGCGTCTCCGCGCGATGGCGTGCCGCCGCTCACGCTTGGGAAGACGTGGGGCATGGCCGATCCCGTTCCTTCCGGCTCGGACGTCTCCGCGGGGACGTACCGGTGCACCAACTGCGGCTACGAGCTGTCGGTCGGCTCGACGAACACCCTGCCGCCGTGCCCGAGCTCCTTGTGCTGCTCCTCAAGCGCGTGCCTGAGCTCCTTGGCGAGCTTGCGCTGCCACGGCTTGACCTCAGCGAGCTGCTTCTCGAGCGCAGCCGCTCGTTCGAGTGCGCGCTCAGCGGCCTTCGCCTCACGGGACGGCCTCGTGGGTTCGAAGGTCGGCGCTGTCTCGCGACGGTCGGGCAACCGCTTGAAGCCCTGGTCGAGCACGTCGTGCGCCGTCGACTTCCGGCCGGATCGAGACATCGACGCGACCACGTCCTCGGTGAGCGGGTCAGGGTCGGGTTCGAGGCCAGGCAGTGCCCGCTCGACCGAGCCGGGGGAGACGACGTAGTACCGCGCCTCCTCGCGGTGACGCGTCATCGTCCTGTAGCCCCACTCGCGGTACAGGTCGTCAGACCCGAGGACGAACGCGCGATCGACCGTGGCGCCCTGGGCGGCGTGCCCGGTGAACGCATAGCCGTGCATCAGCCCCTCGCGGTCGAGGAAGGCGGCGTCTGCGCGACGGGTCGAGCCGTCCTTCAGTCGCATCTCGACGGAACGGTGCTCCATGTCGACGCCGGTGACCTCGCCGCGTGTGCCGTTGACGAGATCGAGTCGCCGATCGTTGTGCTTGGCGAGGACGCGGTCGCCGACCGAGAACGCGCGACCGCCGGCGACGAGCTCGTCCTCGCCGAGCCGTCCGTTGGCGCGCATCAGGTTACGAGCGCGGCTGTTCAGCTCGGCGACGTCGACGCGGCGGTGGGCGATCATCACGGCGTCCACGTCCTCGAGCCGGGCCGCGTGCCACCAGTCCTCGACCAGCCGGTCCCGCGTCTTCACTGCGGTTGGCTCGGCGACGAGACGCCCGTGGTCGCGGTAGCGCTCGGCCCACTCGCCGACACGCCCTCGTCGCAGGTCCCCGAGCGCCTCCCGATCCCAGTCCTCACGCTGGCGCCAGACCTGGCGGAGCTCGCTCGCCCCGAGCTCACTAGCGAGCCGACGGAACGCGCCGCCGGCATCGATCTCGGGGAGCTGGTGGTCGTCGCCGACGAGGAGCAGCTTCGACTCGGTGTCCGCGCAGTGCGCGGCGAGCCTTGCGATCGACCGCGTGCCGACCATGCCGGCCTCGTCCACGACCAGGACGGACCCACGCGGCAGGCCGTAGCCCTGGTCGAGGTCGCGCTCGAGGTGGGCGACCGTCGTGCTGTCGATGCCGCCGAGGCTTTCGAGCTCGACGGCCGCTCGCGCCGCCAGCGCGCAGCCGTAGACGTGAACGCTGGCATCACTCCACGCAGCGCGGGCGGCCGCGAGCGTCGTCGTCTTGCCCGTGCCTGCCGCCGCACGGATGACCTGGACGCCATCACCCGAGAGGACGACCTCGCGGACGACGGCGGCCTGCTCCTCCGACAGGCCCGGTGCGGCGACGGAGTCGGCGTTCCCGACCGCGATGCAGAGGCCTTCGCGTGCGCGGCTCGTCTCGACGAGCGCCGCCTCGACCCGGAGCATGTCCGGCGTTGAGTGGCGGGGCCCGCCGAACGCCCGGCGGCGGTTGCCGGCTTCGAGCTGGACAACGTCGTCGGAGCCGAGCCACGCGTCGGCGAGGCGTTCCAGGCGGCCGACCTCAGCTCCCTCTCGGTGCGCGCTGGCCCAGCCGCGAAGGACGTCCCGCCGGTCGAAGGTCGACGCCTGCTCCGTGATCCCGCCAGGAGCAGCGAGCTGCTTACCGGCTTGCGCGATGTTGGGCTCAATCGGCTTAACCGGCCATCCGGCGATCGAGCAGGTCGGCTAGCTCGTCCCGGCCGAGCCCGTGCTCGGCCCCTCGGGCTCGCCACTCATCACGGAGGTAGCCGACCGGGACGTCGTAGTCCTTCTTCCGTCTGGTCTCGAGCGCGGCCGCCTGCGCGGACTTCGCGGAGCGCCCGCCGCGCGCGGCCATGCGCTCACGGATCTCCTCGCTGCGGCGTGAGAAGGCGCGGATGACGTCGTCCGGCACGCCGCGCACCTCGGCGACGCCGTTCTCGACCTCGGTCCATTCGACCCCGACGCGTCGGGTGAGTCTCCGCGCAAAGCGGCCTGGTAGAGGAACCCTGCGGTCCGGCCGTGGGCGTAGAGGGCTTGGCCGTCGAGCGCGGTGGTCTTGCCCGTCGCAGCCGTGGCGTTGGCGATGACCGCGTGCGTGTGCAGCTGAGGGTCCCCGGCTCGGGACGTCCGGTGGCGGAACGTCGCGGCGGTGAGCCCCTCGCCGCGGACGTGCTGCCGGCCGCCGGCCCCGCGTCGGGTCCAGCATGCCTCGCGCGCGAGGTAGCCGAGGGCCTGCTCCACCGCCTCGTCGTGCGCCGACCGCACTCCGGCGGACAGCTCGTCGTCTCCGATGCCGAAGAGGACCGACACCGACTTGGGTGCTGAGAAGGTGAGGTCGTAGCCGAGCACCGTCTTGCCCGGGCCGCCGTCCGCCTGGAGCGTCGCGATGAAGTCGCCCTCGTCGACGACGCCCGCCAGCCCCCGGGCGGCCGCGCCCTTGCCGGTCCAGCGGCCCGGGGCCTCGCCGCATGGGCGTAGTAGTCCTCGGCCCCCTGCGCGACGGACTCGACGTAGTAGGACGGGTCCGCCTGTCCTCCGCCGACCTTGCCGATGCTCAGCATGGCCCTCAGTCGGATGGGCGGCCGAGACTTCCCCAGCAATCCGAAGGAGTGCAAGTGTGTGCGGGTCCTGGCGGTCTGTGCCGCCAGGAGGCTGAGGGTGGTCAGCTGCGGTCGTCGAGGTCGCGCTGGCGCAGCCGGCGGCGGGCCTTGACGAGCTGCCTGTTGACGCTGCTGTAGCTGCGGCCGGTGAGGTGGGTGACGTCGGCGTAGCTGTGGCCGCCGACGATGAGCGTCAGGCACTGGCGCTGCGGAGCCGGCAGCGCGGCGAGCGTCCGGAGCGCGTCGTGCGCGGCGACGGTGTCCTGCAGCGTGTCGCCGGCAAGGCGCTCGTCCGAGTCGGGCACGAGCTCGAGGTGCCCGTCGCGCGGTTCGCGGCGAGCGAGGCGCCAGGCCTCGCGAACCGCGACGGTGCGCAGCCAGGCGAACAGCGTGTCGCCGCGCTCGGGCTGCGTGCGCATGCGCTGCAGCCACGCGTACGAGCAGGCGTCCTCGACGACGGCCGCATCGGCGTTGTCGACGAGGTGACGGACCGCGGCGCGCAGCGCCGCGTCGGCGAACAGCTGCGCTTCGTCGCCCCAGAGCATCCGGGGCGGGGGGACTGCCTGGGGCACTGGTGCCTCCTCCGGTCGTTGGGCGGTGGGCCCTCGTGGGCCGGAGGCCC
>DASPKC010000100.1:0-6931 GCA_035628295.1 Baekduia sp. | reverse complement strand
GGGCGTTAGCCGCGCCTCGGTGTAGCGCATCGCGGCCGCCGGGTCGTTGCCGGGAGAGCCGAAGTTCCCCTGTCCGTCGATCAGCGGGTAGCGCATCGACCAGGGCTGAGCTAGCCGCACAAGGGCGTCGTAGATCGCGCCGTCGCCGTGGGGGTGGTAGTTACCCATGACCTCGCCGACGACGCGGGCGCACTTGACGTAGCCGCGGTCCGGGCGGAAGCCGGAGTCGTACATCGCATAGAGGATCTTGCGGTGCACCGGCTTGAGGCCGTCGCGCACGTCGGGCAGCGCGCGGCCCACGATGACGGACATCGCGTAGTCCAGGTACGCGGTCCGCATCTCATCTTCGAGCGTGCGCGGCTCGATGTTGCCGCCGCCGATGACGTCGGTCGCCATGCTCAGCCTCCTCGGGTCCTAGACGTCCAGGTTCGCGACAGCGCGCGCGTTCTGCTCGATGAACTCCCGCCGTGGCTCGACGACGTCGCCCATGAGCATCGAGAACAGGCGGTCGGCCTCGGCGGCGTCCTCCACGGACACCTGCTGCAGCGTGCGCGTCGCCGGGTCCATCGTCGTCTCGCGCAGCTGCTCGGCGTTCATCTCGCCCAGCCCCTTGAAGCGCTGGACGTTGATGCCCCGCCGGGCGGTCTCCAGGACCGCCTCGCGCAGCTGCTCGAACGACAGCGCCTGGACGGCGCGGTCGCCGAGCTGCACGACGAACGGCGGCTTGCCCGCCAGCTCGGTCATCTGCCCGTGGACCTTGACGAACTGCTGGTAGTCGGTCGTGTCGAAGATCCCGTGGCGCAGCCGGTGCGTCTGCGCCAGCCCGGTCCGCGTCTCGATCGCGCGCACCAGCAGCCACTCCGGGTCGTCGGCGTCGAGGACCTCGATGCGGTAGGGCTCGTCCTCGGCGCGCTCGCGGCGCAGCATCTCCAGCGCCTGCGCCGAGGAGGTGGCGCCGCTGGTCAGCAGCCCCGACTCCGCCAGGAACCGGACGAGCTCGTGGCCGTGGTCGGCGCGCAGCGCCGACGCCCAGCCCTCGAGCTGCTTGAGCAGCCGGCCGTAGCGCTGCCAGCGCGCCTCGGTGAGCTTGAACTGCTGGCCCTCGGCGTCGGTCACCTGGAGCTTCTCGAACTTGTCCGCGAGGAGGACCTCCTCGAGCTCGGACTCCTTCTCGATGTAGCGCTCGTTGCGGCCCTGCTTGAGCTTGTACAGCGGCGGCTTGGCGATGTAGACGTAGCCGGCCTCGATGAGCTCGGGCATCTCGCGGTAGATCAGCGTCAGCACGAGCGTGCGGATGTGCGCCCCGTCCACGTCGGCGTCCGTCATGAGGATGCACTTGTGGTAGCGGGCCCGCTCGATGTCGAACTCGTCGCGGATGCCGGTCCCCAGGGCGGTGATGAGCGCCTGGACCTCGTTGTTCTTCAGCACGCGGTCGATCCGCGCCTTCTCCACGTTGAGGATCTTGCCGCGCAGCGGCAGCACCGCCTGCGTGTTGCGGTCACGGCCCTGCTTGGCCGAGCCGCCCGCGGAGTCGCCCTCCACGATGAAGATCTCCGACAGCGACGGGTCCTTCGTCGAGCAGTCGGCCAGCTTGCCGGGCAGCGTCGAGTTCTCCAGCGCCGACTTGCGGCGGGTGAGGTCGCGCGCCTTGCGCGCCGCCGCCCGCGCCTGGGAGGCCTGCACCGCCTTGCGCACGATCGCGCGCGCCTCCTGCGGGTTCTCCTCGAGGAACTCGGCGAGCTTCTCGTTGACGACCTTGGCGACGAAGCCCTCCATGCCCGGGTTGCCGAGCTTGGTCTTCGTCTGGCCCTCGAACTGCGGGTCGGCGAGCTTGACGGAGATCACCGCCGTGAGGCCCTCGCGGACGTCCTCGCCCGAGAGGTTCGGGTCCTTCTCCTTGAGCTCGCCGCGGGCCTTGGCCCACGCGTTGACGGTGCGCGTGAGGGCGGAGCGGAAGCCCGAGAGGTGCGAGCCGCCCCCGTGGGTGTTGATGTTGTTGGCGAACGAGTGGACGGACTCCTGGTAGGTGCCGTTCCACTGCATGGCGATCTCGACCATGCCCTCGTCGGACTCGCCCTCGAAGAAGATGACCCGCTTGCCGACGGGCTCCTTGTTCTCGTTGAGGTAGGAGACGAAGTCCTCGATGCCGCCCTCGAAGTGGAACTCGACGCGCTTGCGGCTCTCGCCACGTTCGTCGGTCAGCGTGATCCGCAGGCCGCGCGTGAGGTAGGCCGTCTCGCGCAGGCGCTGCTCGAGGACCTGGAAGTCGTGCTCGAGCGTCTCGAAGATCTCGGCGTCGGGCATCCAGGTCACGCTCGTGCCGGTCGGCGCGCCCTTGGGCAGCGCCTCGCCCTTGACGAGGTCGTAGCGCGGCGCGCCGCGGTCGTACTCCTGCGTCCAGAGGTGGCCCTCGCGCCGGATCTCGACCTTGACGGTCTCCGACAGCGCGTTGACCACCGAGACGCCGACGCCGTGCAGGCCGCCGGAGACCTTGTAGCCGCCGCCGTCGCCGAACTTGCCGCCGGCGTGCAGGACCGTGAGCACGACCTCGACCGCCGGGCGGCCCTCCTTCTCGTGCATCCCGACCGGGATGCCGCGGCCGTCGTCGGAGACGGTCACCGAATCGTCGGGATGGATCGTCACGTCGACGCGCGTGGCGAAGCCGGCCAGCGCCTCGTCGACGGAGTTGTCGACGACCTCGTAGACGAGGTGGTGCAGGCCGCGCAGCCCGGTCGAGCCGATGTACATGCCGGGCCGCTTGCGGACGGCCTCGAGGCCCTCCAGGACGGTGATGTCCTGCGCGCCGTAGCTCGCCGATCCGGTGCTCTTCTTCTTGCCGTTGTCGCTCTGCGAAGCCAAGCGATGTCCCTCTCTACGTCAAGACGCCCCGGTGCCGGACCCTGTTGCGGGGCCGGGCCGGGGCGCGTGGCCTGGTTGACGGAAGTCTAGCAATGGACATCCCCTACCCGCGCGCGCGTATGCGCGCGAAAGGGATGCGCGGGCGTCACGGAGCTCATCCCTTGCGTGCCCAGGACCGCGCCGGCGCCGCCTGGCAGCGCAGGCGCGTGACGCGCTCGTCGCCCAGCGCCTCGTTCAGCCGCGCCACGAGCTCGGGCGCCAGGAGGTCGAGTTCCTGCGCCCACACCGACGACGAGCACGTGACCGTGACGACGCCGTCGGCCTCCGCCGTCGGCTCAGCCTCCGCAGCGATCACGTCGCCGACCGCCTCGGGCCACACGCGCTGCAGCGCGGCGAGACCCGTGGCCGGCGCCAGCGCGTCCACCAGGTCGCCCAGCGCGCTCGTCAGCGGCCGGGGGGCCCGGCGGCGCCTCACGACGCCAGCTCCTCGGCCAGGACGGCGCCGTCGCGGACCTCGAGGCGCACGACGCCCTCGCGGCCGGCGTGCGGCACGTGGGCGAGATCCGTCGTCGTGACGAGCGCCTGGCCGCCGTCGTCGAGGCGGGCGACGAGGCGCTCGCGCCGGTCGGCGTCCAACTCGCTCATGACGTCGTCGAGCAGCAGCAACGGCGGGGCGCCGCGCTCGGCGGCCAGCACCTCCCGCTCGCCCAGGAGCAGGGCGAGCAGCGCCAGGCGCTGCTCGCCCTGCGACCCGAACGCCCGCAGCTCGCGCCCGTCGCGCAGCAGCGCCACGTCGTCGCGGTGCGGCCCGTGCTGGCTGAAGCCGCGCTCGAGATCCGACGCCCGGCGCTCGAGCAGCTCTGCGGCCAGGGCGTCGCCCGACGGCGCCGCGGACCGCGGCCGGTGGGCCACCTCTGCCTGCCCGCGCAGCCCCAGCTCCTGCGCGGCGGCCGCCACGGGGGCGGCGATGGCCGCGAGCGCCCGTGCACGGTCGTCGCGCAACGCGACACCGTGGCGCGCGAGCTCGGCGTCCCAGGCGTCGAGCGCCGACGTCGAGGCCCGGCCGTGGCGGACGCGCAGCAGCAGCGCGTTGCGCTGCGCCAGCGCCTGGCCGTACGCCCGGCGGGTGGCGGCCCGGGCCGGCCACAGCGCCGCGACGAGGTGGTCGACGTGCGCGCGGCGCAGCGCGGGCGGCCCCTTCACGAGCTCCAGGCGGTCGGGCAGGAAGACGCTGATCAGCGGGCGGGCGGGCGCATCGGTCAACCGCTCCACGGGCGCGCCGTCGACACGCAGCCGCTTGGCCTCCCCGGGCGAGAACCCGACGGCGAGCTCGTGCCGGTCGCCCTCGCCGTCCACGGTCTGCACCTCGACCCGCGTCGTCGCGGCGTCGAAGCGGACGATCTCGCGCTCGTTGGAGGTCCGGCACGAACGGCCGGTGCAGCCGAAGTACAGCGCCTCGAGGAGGTTGGTCTTGCCGGCGCCGTTGGGCCCGTGCACGACGGTCAGGCGCGCGCCGAGCTCCACCTCCGCCGCGGCGTAGGTCCGGAAGTCGCGCAGCGCCAGCCGGGTGACCCGCACGGCCTCAGACGTTGAGGCGGATCGGCATGATCAGGTAGAGGAACCCGCTGCCGTCGCCGCTCTCGATCAGGCCCGGCCGCAGCGGGCTGATGAGCTTGAGGATCAGGTCGGCCGCGCCGAGGCTGTCGAGGCCGTCGCGCAGGAAGTCCGGGTTGAAGCCGATCTCGAACGGCTCGCCGGAGAACGGCACCGGCAGGGGCTCGCGCGCCTCGCCGACGTCGGGGGTCTGCGCCGACACGACGAGCTCGCCCGGGGTGAAGGCCAGCCGCAGGGGCGCGTTCTTCTGCGCCATGAGCGAGATGCGCCGCACCACGCCCCCGAGCTCCTCGCCGGAGATCCGCAGCTCGTGCTCGAAGGTCTCGGGCAGCAGCTGGCGGTAGTTGGGGAACTGCCCGTCGATGAGCCGCGACGAGAGGACGACCCCGCCGGCCTGGAACACGATCTGGTTCGTGCGCACGCCGACCTGGATCGTCTCGGCGCCGGTGCCGCCCACCACCGAGCGCAGCTCGTCGAGCGCCCGGGCGGGCACGTTGGCCTCGAAGCCTCCGTCGAGCGGCTCGTCCAGGGCGGTCTCCTTGACGCTCAGGCGGTAGGAGTCGGTGGCGACCATCCGCAGCTCCGAGCCCGACGCGGAGACGAGCACGCCGGTCAGCACGGGCCGCGTCTCGTCGCGCGACGCCGAGCGCGAGACCCGCTCGATCGTCTGCACGAACGCCTCGGCCGGCACGGTGACCACGGTGTCGCCACCGGGCTCGGGCAGCGTCGGGAAGTCCTCCGAGCGCAGCGTGCGCAGGTCGAAGCGCGCGCCGCCGGCGGCCAACTCGACGTCGCCCTGCTCGGGCCGGTGCTCCAGCGACACCGAGCCGCCGACGTCCTTGAGGTTGCGCGCGACGTCGAGGAACAGGCGCGCCGGGAGCACCACCGTGCCCTCGCGCACGACCTCCGCCTCCAGCGGCACCCGCAGCCCGACCTCCATGTCCGTTGCGCGCAGCTCGACACCGGAGGACGACGCGACGACCTGGACCCCCGACAGGGCCTGGATCGCGCTGCGCGTGGACGCGACGCGGGCCACCGACTGCAGCTGGGTCAGCAACGTGCCGCTGGACGCCGAGAGCTTCACGACCAAGACCTCACAAGAGAAGAAGAAGAACTAGGGGCTGTGGACCTGTGGACGACAGGGCGAAGATGCGGACGATGCGGGCTGGTCGTGCACATGCGGGCGGTGGAGTCTGTCAGTCGCGCCGGTCGGCACCGCCGCGCAGGAGCCGCTCGGTCAAGGCCCGAACCGCGTCGTGGGCCTCGGGGTCGGCGGCCAGGCGCTCGGCGGTGCGCCGGCAGGCGTGCAGGACGGTGGTGTGGTCGCGGCCGCCGAACGAGCGGCCGATCCGGGGCAGCGACTCCGAGGTGTGCTCGCGCGCGAGGAACATCGCCACCTGCCGAGGCCAGGTGATGCGTGCGCTGCGCGACGGCGAGAGCAGCTCCTCGTGCGTGAGCCCGAACGCGTCGCACGTCAGCTGCTGGATGCGGTCGACGGTGATGGGCGGGGGCGTGGTGCGCGGCCCGCGGCCCGGGCCGGCCTGCCGGTCGCCGTCGTCGTAGAGCCCCCGGACCACCCGCTCGGCGAGGGCGACCGTGAGCGGCTCGTCCTCCAGGGAGGCGAAGGCCACGACCCGGATGAGCGCGCCCTCGAGGGCGCGGACGTTGCCGGTGATGCGCTCGGCGAGGAGCTCGAGGACCTCGTCGCCGGCGGCGATGCCGTCGTGCTGGGCGCGCTTGCGCAGCACCGCCAGGCGGGTGGCCTCGTCGGGCGGCCGCACGTCGGTGACCAGGCCGGCGGCGAAGCGCTCGCGCAGGCGGTCCTCGACGCGCTCGAGGTCGTGCGGCAGGCGGTCGGAGGTCAGCACGAGCTGGCTGCCCGCCTCCTGCAGCGCGTTGATCGTGTGGAAGAGCTCCTCCTCGGTCTTGACCTTCTGCGCCAGGAACTGGACGTCATCGACGAGCAGGACGTCGGCCCGGCGGTAGCGGTCCTTGAACGCGCTCATGTCGCCGCACTGCAGCGACCCCACGAAGTCGTTGGTGAACGCCTCGACGGTGGTGTAGCGGACGGTTGCGCCGCCGCCGTACGCGCGCACGTAGTTGCCGATGGCGTGCAGCAGGTGCGTCTTGCCGACACCCGGGGGGCCGTAGATGAACAGCGGGTTGTAGGCCTGGGCGGGGAGCTCGGCCACGGCCAGCGCGGCGGCATGGGCGAAGCGGTTGGCCTCGCCGATGACGAACTGCTCGAAGGTGAAGCGCGGGTTGAGGCGCGTCTCGCGCACGACCGCGGGAGGCGGGCTGTGGACGGCCTGTGGGCGGTTGGGGACGGCGTCGGCCGCGACCACCTCGACGCGGGCGTCCGGATCGCCCGTCGCCGTGGCGGCGGCGCGGCACAACGTCGTGCCGAGGCGGCCGCTGACCCAGCCGCGGACCTCCTCGGGTGCGACCACGACGATCG
>DASPKC010000099.1:0-2724 GCA_035628295.1 Baekduia sp. | reverse complement strand
GAGCATCTCCTCGAACGAGACGACCGGCAGCTTGCGGGCGTCCGGGACGATGCGCGGATCGGCCGAGAAGACCCCGGCGACGTCGGTGTAGATCTCGCACACCTCCGCCTGCACAGCCGCGGCGAGGGCGACTGCCGTGGTGTCGGACCCTCCGCGGCCGAGGGTGGTGACGTCCTTGGCGGTCGAGACGCCCTGAAAGCCGGCGACGAGCACGATCTTGCCCTCGGCGAGCGCGCCGCGGATGCGGTCGGCGCGGACGTCGAGGATGCGCGCCTTGGTGTGCGACGTGTCGGTGACGATGCCGGCCTGCGAGCCGGTGAGGGAGATGGCGCGGTGACCGAGGTCGTTGATGGCCATGGCGCACAGGGCGCACGAGACGCGCTCGCCCGTCGAGAGCAGCATGTCCATCTCGCGGGGGTCCGGATTGGCCGAGACCTCCTGGGCGTCGGCGATCAGCCGGTCGGTCTCCTTGCCGCGCGCGCTGAGCACCGCCACGACCCGGTAGCCCTGCTCGCGCTTGGCCACGATGCGCCGCGCCGCGCGCTTGAGGCGCTCGGCGTCGGCCACCGAGGTGCCGCCGAACTTCATGACCAGCGTCTCCGGCATGGAGGCGCAAGGGTAGTACGCGCACGCGCCGGGGCTCGTGCGCGAGGATGTGCGCAGTGCGGACGAGGCGCCGGGTGCTGGTCGTGGTGGGTGTCGTGCTGCTTGTGCTGGGCGCGGCGGGCGCGGCCCTGGCGCTGCGCGGCGGCGACGACGCGCCGAAGCTCGAAGGCGGCTCGTCGTTCGGCGCCGGGCCCAAGGAGCCCAAGCGGCGCGAGGCGCTCCTGGACGCCCTCGCCCCGCTGCTGGCGGCGGGCGACGCCGGGCCCGCGCGGCGCGCGGCGGCCGCGCCGGAACCCGACGACGACGCGCCCGCGGGCGCGCGCCTGGGCATCCCGGCGGCCCGGGCCGCGGCCCGGCTGATGCTCGTGGGGTTCGCCGGCCAGGAGCCCCGCGCCCCGTTCTTCGCCCGGTTGCGCACGCGCGGCTGGGGCGGCGTCGTCCTCGAGCAAGGCAACTACGTCGAGCGCCGCCAGCTCGCCACGCTGGCCGGCGAGGTGGCCGTGGTGTCCCGGCAGGCCGGCCATGGCGCCCCGCTGGTGGCCGCGCTGCAGCCCGGCGGCGAGGGCACCGCCTTCCCGGACCTGCCGCCCGCCGAGGCGGGCGTGACCCCGAACGCGCGGACCGCCGGCCGTGAGGCCCGGCGGGCAGGCCGCGCGCTGCGCGCCGCCGGCATCGCGCTGACGCTCGCACCGGTCGCCCACGTCGGGGTGGCGGGCGGCGCGTGGGACGACCTCGCCTACGGCGACGAGCCGGCCACGGTGAGCCGCGCCGTGCGCGCGGCGGTGGACGGGTACCGGGCGACCCGCGTGGCGCCGGTCGTCGGGCGCTTCCCCGGCGAGGGCGCCGCCACGCAGGACCCGTCCCTGGGCCCCGCGAGCGTCGGCCTGCCGATCGACGACCTGCGCCGCAACGACATGCGGCCGTTCGCCGCCGTCGCGCGGCGGGCCCCCGCGATCCAGATGAGCCCGGCGCTCTACGCGGGCTGGGACGGCGTCACGCCCGCCACGCTGCTCCCCGAGGCCGTGCGTGAGCTGCGCCGCCTGGGGTTCCGCGGCCTCGTCGTCAGCGCCGACCTCTCCGCCACGACGCTCGCGACCGGCGGCGGCGTCGGCCAGGCGGCGGTCGAGGCCCTCAAGGCGGGCTGCGACCTGCTGTGGGTCCCGGGCGACCTGGCGGCGCAGGAGGACGCCTACCGGGCGGTGCTGCGGGCGATCCGCACCGGCGAGGTCGCCGGCGGGCACGTGGCGGCGGCCCTGCGCCGCGCCACCGCGCTCAAGCGCGCCTACGCGATCCGCTGAGGTTGTTATCGCATACGTGCGTTCGTTATCCTGAACGCATGGCCTGGGACGCGACGACCTACGACGACCTGCCCCTGCCCCATGTCGCGTGGGGCGCCTGGGTCATCGAGCGGCTCGCATTGCACGGCGACGAGCACGTCCTCGACGTCGGCTGCGGCACGGGCCGCGACCTCGAGACGGTCCTCGACGTGCACCCCGGCGTGCGCGCCACGGCGCTGGATCCCTCGGCGTCGATGCTCACCCGGGCCCAAGAGCGCCTGTCGCGCTTCGGCGACCGTGTGCGCTTCGTCCAGGGCGACGTGACCCGGCCGGTCGCCCTCGACGCGCCCGCTGACGCCGTGATGAGCGTCGCAGCGCTGCACTGGGTCCACGACCACGACGCCGCCTTCGCCCGCCTGCACGACGTGCTGGCGCCTGGGGGACGCCTGGTCGTCGACTGCGGCGGGGCGGGCAACATCGCGCGCGTGGAGGCGGCGATGCCGGGCGGCGGTGACCCGCACACGCACTTCGCCACGGCCCGCGACGCCCGCCGGCGCCTCGAGCAGGCGGGCTTCGCCGTCCAGGAGGCGGCCCTGCTGCCCGACGACCTGGTCCTGCCGGACCGCGCGACCCTGGAGCGCTACCTGGAGACGGTGGTCCTCAGCCAGGTCCTGGCGGACGTCACCGACCCGCAGCAGCGGGCGGCCGCCGTCGGGGCGCTCGCCGATCAGCTGCCGGACCGGACGATCGACTACGTCCGCCTGCGGCTGGTGGCGACACGCCTACCGGCTTGACCGAGCACGCCATCGCGTCGAGGATCTCGTCGATGCGCTCGTGCGGG
>DASPKC010000098.1:0-14193 GCA_035628295.1 Baekduia sp. | reverse complement strand
GACGGCGGCGACCGGGCCGCCCACGCTGGTGACCGTCGCGCACCTCGTGGGGCGCAAGCGCCATGCCGACGTGCTGCGCGCGATGTGGGTCCTGCGCGAGCGCCACCCGGACCTGCGCTACGTGGTGGTCGGCGACGGCCCGGAGCGGGCAGGCCTCGAGCGGCTCGCCGCCGAGCTGGGGCTGGCGGGCCGGACGACGTTCACGGGTCAGCTCCCGCACCAGGAGGCGCTGGAGGTGGCGCGCCGCGCCACGCTGTTCGTGATGCCGAGCATCGACGAGGCGTTCGGGGTCGCCTACGTCGAGGCGATGGCCGGCGGCGTGCCCGCGCTCGGCGCCTACGGCGAGTCGGGCCCCGGCGAGATCGCCCGCGCCGGCGACGGCATCGTCCTGGTCCCGCCAGGCGACCCGCACCTGTTGGCCGCCGAGCTCGAGCCGCTGCTCGACGACCCGCAGCGCCGGGGGCGGCTCGGCGCCGCCGCTCGGCGCACCGTCGAGCGCCACTTCACCTGGGCGGCCTGCGGCGCGGCGACGGTCGCCGCCTACGAGGAGGCGCTGGGCGGATGACGCACCCCGTCCTGGTGGTCACCAACCTCGTGGCGCCCGACCGGGTCGCGGCGTTCCGCGAGCTGCACGCGCGGGAGGGCATCGAGCTGGCGCTCTACGGCGGGCGCTCCCACCACGCGACCGGCGGGGTGTCCGCTCTCGACATCCCCCATCGCCACGTGACCCAGCGCGCGGTGCTGCGCGCCGCGGCCTCCGGCCGCTACCGGGCCGTGCTGGCCGGCACGACGGGCCGGATCGCCCTGCCGGCGGCCTATCTCGGCGCCCGCGCGGCGCGCGTGCCGTTCGTCCTGTGGACGGCGATCTGGGAGCACCCCCGCACGCCCTCCTGGCGCCTGGCCGGCTCGCCCTTCCTGCGCCACGTCGAGCGCCACGCCGACGCCGTCGTCACCTACGGGCCGCACGTCACCGACCTCGTCCGCCGCCACGGGGCCCGCCGGGTCTTCGAGGCGCCGCAGGCGGTCGACCCGGCGTTCTGGAGCGGCGGACGGGCCGCCCCGCCGGCCGCGTTGCGAGCCGTGTTCGTCGGCCGCGAAGCCCCGTACAAGGGCATCGACGTGCTGCTCGAGGGTTGGAAACGGGCACGGGTGGGCAGCACCGGGGAGCTGCTCCTCGTGGGCAGCACCCGGTCGGCGCTGCCCGCTCGTGTTCGCGCGGTGGGCTCGCAGCCGCCGGAGGAGGTCCGCAACTTCCTGCGGACCGCCGACGTTCTGCTGATGCCGGCCCTGGCACTCCCGGAGTTCCGTGAGCCATGGGGGCTGGTGGCCAACGAAGCCATGCACCTGGGTCTCCCCGTCATCGCCACCGACGCCGTCGGCGCCGCCGCCGGCGGCCTCGTCCGCCACGGGCGCAACGGCCTGATCGTCCCCTCCGGGGACGCAGCCGCGCTCGCGGGCGCGCTCGACCGGCTCGCCGGCGACCCGGCCCTGCGCGCGCGCCTCGGCGCGGCGGCGCAGCGCGACGTGGCGGCCTACACGACCACCGCGTGGGCGGCCGGCGTCTCGCAGGCGCTGGCGGCCGCGTCCCACCACCGGAGGCAGCCCCGATGAAGCTCCGACCCTCCCTGCTCCCCCTGCTGGCCGCCTCGGCCACCCTCCTAGCGCCGGCTGGCGCGGCCGCGAGCTCCGCGGACGTCATCCGCGACTGCGGCGACGACGGCAAGCTCTCCAAGCGCTACTCGCAGAAGGAGTACCGCGACGCGCTGCGCGACCTGCCGACCGACGTCGACGAGTACACCGACTGCCGCGACGTGATCCGCGACGCGCGCCTGGCCGCGGCGGGCGGCTCCGGCGACGGCGGCTCGGGCGGCGGCGGGGGCGGTGGCGCCGCGGGCGGCGGCCCGGGCGGCGGCGGCGGTGTCGGCGACGCCACGGCGGGCGCCGGCGGCCTGCTGACCGATCCGCTCGCGGACGCGACGCAGGAGGAGCGCGACGCGGTCGCCCGCGCCCAGGCCGGCGGTGGCGACGAGGTCACGATCGGCGGCGACGTCGTGCGGCCGGGCGAGGTCGGGCTGGGCTCCCTGAGCGGCGGCGGCGACCTTCCCGCGCCGCTCCTGGGCGCCCTCCTGCTGCTCGCCGCCGGAACGCTCGCCGGGGCCGCGATCGCCGGCCGCCGGCTCATCGCCGCGCGCCGCGGGCCCACGGCCGCATAGCCTGCCCGGGCGTGGCGACCACCGCGGCCCAGCCTCCTGTCCGCCCGCGGCTGCGCGTGGGCGCCCTGGCGGTGCCGCGCCCGGGGCCCGAGCTGCTCTTCGGCGCGGCGATCGCTCTCGTCCTGTCGGCCATCGGGCTGCGCGGCGGAGGGGGCGTGCAGCTCGGCCCGACGACGACCGTCGAGATGCTCCTGCAGCTCGCCGGCGGAGCGCTCGCGGCCGGCGCCGTCCTGGCCCACGACGGCCGGCGCCTGCACGGTCTCGAGACCATCGGCGCGTTCGCCGCGTTCGCCGCGCTCACGGCGCTCTCGATCCTGTGGGCGGTCGAGCCGTCCGACGCCTGGCTGGAGGCCAACCGGACGCTCGCCTACCTGGCCGTCCTGACCGCCGGCGTGGTTCTCGCCCGCGAGGCCGGCGCCTGGTGGCCGGCCCTCCTCGGCGGGATCCTCGCCAGCTGCGCGATCGTCTCGCTCTACGCGCTGGGCACGAAGGTCTTCCCCGCCGAGGACGAGACCTTCGCCCGTCTGCGCGAGCCGTTCAGCTACTGGAACGCCGTCGGCCTCGTGGCCGCCTTCGGCATCCCGCTGTCGCTGTGGCTCGGCGGCCGCCGCCACGGCCACGCCGCACTGACCGCGCTCGCCCACCCCCTCATGGGGCTCTTCGTCCTGACGATGCTGCTGGCCTACAGCCGCGGCGCGCTGCTGGCCGCCGCCGTCGGCGCCGGGCTCTGGTTCGCCCTCGTGCCCCTGCGGCTGCGCAGCGCCGCGGTGCTGGCCACCGGCGCGCTCGGCGGCGGCCTCGTCGCCACGTGGGCGTTCGCCCAGGACGCGCTCAGCACCGACAAGGTCCCGCTCGACCTGCGCCAGACCGCCGGCACGGAACTTGCGCTCGCGCTCGTGGCGATGCTGGTCGTGCTGCTGGGCGTGGGCCTGGGCATCGGCTTCCTGGTCGCCCGCCAGCCGCCCGGTCACGAGACGCGCAAGCGCGCCGGCGCGGCGCTGCTGGCGACCCTCGCGCTCCTGCCCGTGCTGTTCCTCGGGCAGCTCGCACTGTCCGACAAGGGCGTGGGCGGCTCGCTCAGCGAGGGCTGGGAGTCGCTCACCGACCCGGATGCCACCACGCCCGCCAACGACCCGAGCCGCCTGACCGCTGTCGGCTCGGTCCGGGCCCGCTACTGGGACCAGGCGATCAAGATCTTCCGCGACGAGCCGGTGCTCGGCGCCGGCGCGGGCGGCTACCCGACCGCCCGCCGGCGCTTCCGCGAGGACGAGCTCGTCGTCCGCCACGCCCACGGGCGGGGCGTCGAGGTGGCTGCCGAGCTCGGGGTGCTGGGGATCGTGACGAGCATCCTGTTCCTGACCGTCCTGGCGCTGGCGGTGGCCCGGGCGACGTCGCTGCGCCGGCGCTGGCGCGCGGCGCCGTTCACCCCGGAGCGGATCGGCCTGCTGGCCCTGACGGCCGTCGTGGCCACGTTCCTCGTGCACGCGCTCGTGGACTGGACCTGGTCGATCCCCGGGACCGCCGTCCCGGCCCTCCTGGCGGCGGGGTGGCTGGCGGGCCGGGGCCGGGGCGACGAGCCGCCGGCCGTCCCGCACGGTCTGCGCGACCGCCTGCGCAGCGGCCTGCGGCGGGCGCAGCTCTCCATCCCGGCCGCCGCGGTGGTGGCCTTCGCCCTGCTGGCCGCGCTCGCGACGTGGCAGCCCCTGCGCTCGGTGCACGCAGGCGACGCCGCCATCGACGCCCTGGACGAGGCCGCCACGCCCCGCGCGGGCGTCGAGAAGGCCCGCGGCAAGGCCCAGGACGCGCGCGATCGCAACCCCCTGGCGGTCCAGCCGCTGTTCGAGCTCGCCACGATCGAAGCGGTCGCCGGCCGGCTGGACGCCGCACGCGACGCGCTCGAGGACGCCGTGCGCCTGCAGCCCAACAACCCGGAGACGTGGCTGCGCTACGCCGAGTTCGCCCTGCGCCGCCAGAACGATCCGCAGCGGGCCATCGACCTCCTCGGGCCGGCGCTCTATCTCGACCCGCGCTCCGACCAGGCCGCCGCGCTGTACCTCGACGCGACGCGGCGCGTCAACGGCAGCGCCGGAGCGCTGCCGCCCGCCGGCATCGGCACCACCCCGCCGGCCTCGCCCTGAGCCGGGCGCTCAGCGGGCGCCGTCGCCGCGCATCGCGGCGGGCAGCGTGCTGAGGAGGATGCGCAGGTCGAGGCCGAGGGTCCAGTGCCGCACGTAGGCGTAGTCGAGCTGCAGGCGGTCGCGCCAGCGCACGTCCGAGCGCCCGCTGACCTGCCACAGCCCGGTCATGCCGGGACGGACCTCCTGGCGGCGCAGCTCCCAGCCCTTCAGCGTCGCGACCTCGAAGTCGCGCAGCGGCCGGGGGCCGACGAGGCTCATGTCGCCGCGCACGACGTTCCACAGCTGGGGCAGCTCGTCGATGCTGGTCTTGCGCAGCAGCGCGCCGACGCGGGTGACGCGCATCGAGCCTTCGTCCTTGACGGCCGTCACGAAGCCGCCGTCGCGCCGGTCCGCCACCTCCGTCGCGGGCGCCAGGCCGACCGCGCCGCGCGCGTCGACGGCGGGCGACGGCGCCTGGGCCGCCGACATCGTCCGCAGCTTGAGCACCGAGAAGGGCGCGTTACCGCGGCCGATGCGCTGCTGGCGGAACAGGACCGGCCCGCCGCCCTCGAGCCTGGTCGCCACCGCCGCGGCCAGCAGGACCGGGCTGAGCAGCACCAGCAGCAGGGACGCCCCCGCGATGTCGAGCGCGCGTTTGAGCGCCGGCGCCACGACCTGCTCGCGCCGCCCGCGGACGCTCAGCATCGCCGTGCCCCCGCAGCGGAAGACCATGGGCTCGGGGCCGACGAGGTCGAACAGCCGCGGGACCACGTCGATGTCGACGCCGTGGGCGTCGCAGTCGCGCAGCAGCCGCATCCGGGCGCCGTCGCCCTGCAGCGAGAAGGCGACGATGACACGGTCGATGTCGCCGGTCCCGAGGACGACCGGCAGGTCGGCGTGGGTGCCCAGCCAGCGCGGCACCGCCCGGCCGCCGGGCATCGGCGCGTCGTCGAGGTAGCCCACGACCTCGAACGCCGCACCCGGCAGGACCCGCGCCATCTCGGCCAGACGGCGCGCCATCATGCCGCCGCCGAGCACGATCGCGCGGTCGCGACGACCCTGGCGCATCGCGAGCCGCCCGGCGGTCCAGAGCGTCGGGGCGACCACGGCCGCGGCCGCGACCCACAGCGGCCCGGCGCCGAAGCCCCCGGCGACGAGCACGGCGGTCAGGAGGCCGGCCAGCGCGCCGGCGATGGACTCCGACCAACAGCGCTCGAGGTGCTGCAGGCGCCAGGAGCGGCGGTCGTAGGCGTGGCGGCGGGCCATCGCCGTCAGCGCCACCGCGGTGCCCGCGAGGGTGGCGACGAGCCCCAGCCGCAGCGACAGCAGGACGAGCGCGAAGGTGCTGACGTCCCAGGCGACCACGGCCACGACCTCGCGCCGCTCGCGCCGCGCGCGCCGGCGCGACTTGAGCGTCCGCGCAGCCTCGTGGTCCTGCAGGCGCTGCAGCGGCACGGCGAGCCGCAGCCCGGGCGCGTCGGACTCCTGGCCCTCCGGGTCTGGCGCGAAGACGCTGGTCATCACGCCGGGGGATCGACGGACGCGCCATGTTCTTGAGCGGACAGCGCAACCTCTGCAGCGCTGCGGGGTTGCTGTCCGAGTGCGCCTGACGTCCCCTGCCCTCGCCCTCCTCGCCGGCCTCCTCGCGCTCCTCGCCCTCGCCGCCCCCGCCGGAGCGTCGCGCTTCCAGGAGTCCACGTTCCAGGACGACGACCTCCTGGTCTACGGCGAGCCCGCGCGGGTCGCCGAGACGCTCGACACGCTCAAGGCGCTCGGCGTCGACCGGCTGCGCGTGTCGGTGTTCTGGAAGATCGTCGCGCCGGCATTCGCCGAGGACACGAAGCCCGCCGGCTTCGACGGCGGCGACCCGGGCGCCTACCCGCAGGGCGCGTGGGAGCGCTACGACCGCCTCGCGCACGAGGCGACCGCCCGCGGGCTCGAGCTGAACCTCAACCTCACGGGCCCGGCCCCGGACTGGGCGACCGGCACCCCGGACCGCGCCGATCTCGACGAAACCTACGAGCCCAGCGCGGCGGAGTTCGCCGCGTTCACCCGCGCCGCCGGCACGCGCTACTCGGGCACGTACAGCGGCCCGGACGGCCGGACGCTGCCGCGCATCGACTACTGGTCGATCTGGAACGAGCCCAACCAGGCCGGCTGGCTGACGCCGCAGTGGGTCCCGGACCCGCGCGGCAAGGGCATGGTGGAGGCGGCCCCCCGCATCTACCGCGAGCTGGCGGACGAGGCCCTGCTGGCGCTGCGGGCGACCGGGCACGGCGACGACACGATCCTGATCGGCGAGACTGCGCCGAAGGGCCTGCGCGTCCGCGGCGTCGCGCGCTCCATGGCGCCCGGGCGCTTCATCCGCCGGCTGTTCTGCCTTGACGACCGCGGCCGCACCCTCAAGGGCACCAGCGCCGAGGTCCAGGGCTGCCCGGTCTCCGGCGCGCCGGCCGACATCACCGCAGCACACCCGTCGCTGCTCGGTGCCAGCGGCTGGGCGCACCACCCCTACGAGCTCGTCGCCGCGCCGTCGCGCAAGCCCCGCACCAGCGGCTGGTACACGATCGCCAACCTGTCCGACCTGCAGCGCTTGCTGCGCCGGTCGCATGCGCGCCTGGGCCGCAACCGGGCCGTCCCGCTGTACCTCACGGAGTTCGGCTACCAGACCAACCCGCCCGACCCGCTCGGCGTCAGCCAGGGCAAGCAGGCCGCGTACCTGGCCGAGAGCGAGTTCCGCACCTACGCCGACCCGCGGGTGCGTACGCACTCGCAGTTCCTGCTCGTCGACGACGAGCCGCTGCCGGGCTATCCGACGACCACCACGGGCGCCTGGGGCACGACGTTCCAGAGCGGCCTGCGCACCCTCGAGGGGCGCGCCAAGCCGGCGTTCCAGGCCTACCAGGTCCCGGTCTTCCTGCCCGCGCGCAGCGTCCGCCGCGGCGGGCGCCTGCGGGTCTGGGGCCTGGCGCGCGCGGCGGCGGGGCGGCCCCTCGTCGAGGTCCTGGTCCGCGAGCGCGGCGCGCGCCGCACCCGTGTGGCCCGCCGCGTGCGCGGCTCCGGCGCGGGCTACGTCGACACGCGCATCCGCGTGCGCCGCTCCGGCACGGTGCGGCTGCGCTGGCGCCACCCGGACGGGCGGCGGCGCACCAGCCAGGCCGTGCCGTTCACCGTGCGCGGACGCTGAGCCCGGGCCGGGGCGCCGGCGCGTCGGCGTCGACGAGTTCCGGCGGCAGCGGCCCGTGCCCGCCGGCCTTCCAGGCGCGCTCGAGCAGCTGCTCGTACTGGTCGGTCACTGCGTTCCAGGAGTAGCGCTCGGCCCGCTTGATCGCGCGCCGGCGGTACTCGGCCACCATGTCGGGATCATCGAAGACGCGCTCGAGCACGCGCACCAGGGACGGCACGCCCTCGGCACCGGAGAACGTCAGGCCGGCGTCGCCGATGGTCTCGACGTTCGGCGCGTGGTCGTTGACCACGACGCAGTTGCCGGCGGCGAGCGCCTCGAGGATCACGGGGTGCGTGCCGCCGACCTCGGTCGGGGCGACGAACGCGTAGGCGTGGTGCTGGAGCTCCCAGTAGCCCCTGCCGAACACGTAGCCCGGGAACACGACGCGCGGATCGCCCTTGCGGTGCACGCTGCGGATGTAGTCGTCGGCGTACGGCGCGCCGCCGACCACGACGAGCTTCATCCCGCGGGCGCGCTCGGCCGGGATGCGCGCGAACGCCTCGACGAGCAGGTGCGGGTTGTTCTCCGGCTCCAGGCGACCCACGAAGAGCAGGTAGTTGCGCGGCTCGAGGCCCAGGCGCTCGAGCGTCTCGGTCCCCGTGTCGCCCGGGTCCTCCACGCCGTAGGGCACGACCCCGATGCGCTGCCCGTAGCGCTGCTCGAAGATCTCGGCGACGCGGTGCGAGTCGGTGATCGCGGTGTCCGCCCACCGCGGCGCACCGCGCTCGGCGAAGCGCAGGTAGCGCTTGGCGAAGCCCGGCCACTTCGAGCGGTCCGAGTCGAGCCCGTCGACGTTGATGACGGTGGGGATGCCGTGCCCGCGCGTGATCAGGCACAGCGGGCTGTTGCCCGCGATGAAGAACAGCGCCACGTCGGGCTTCTCGACGCGCGAGGCGTGCCACGCGCTGAGGAACGTGTGGGCGAAGGTGTCGAGGTACTTGTTGCGCACCGTCGGCAGGTGCACCAGGCGCGCGCCCTTCCACGTCTCCAGCCGCCGGTCGACCACGTGCGGCCGGCAGTAGACGACGACCTCGTGCCCGCGGTCGGAGAGGCGGCTGGCCAGCTGCTCGGCCGCCGTCTCGAACCCGCTGTAGGACGCGGGGATGCCGCGCGTGCCGAGGATGGCGACCTTCATGTGGGCCTGAGACTACGACGTGGGCCCCGTGGCCGCCCCCGCGCGCTACCGTCCCGCACCGTGCCGCCCGTCGTGGCGATCCCGGTGGGTCCCGGACCGCAGGAGACCGGCCGCGTCGCGGACCTCCTCGCGGCCCTGCGCCATCACGAGCCCGCCGCCGGGCCGGTGGTGCTGGTCGACGACGCCCCGGGCGACCGGCGGTCGTTCCCCGGCGAGGCGGTGGTGCTGCCCAACCCTCGCGCCAGCCGCGGCATCGGCACGCTCGGTGGCACCTGCACCGCCACGCTGACGGCGTTGCGCTGGGCCCACGATCACCACCCGGACGCGTGGGTCCTGCGCCTGGACACCGACGCCCTGGTGGTCGGGCCGGTCGTCGCGCGCGTCGAGCAGGCGCTGCGCGAACATCCCGGCGCCGGCGTCCTCGGCTCCTGCCACCGCACGTGCAACGGCGACGAGCGCGACCTCTCGTGGTGGGGCCCGGTGGTGCGCAAGCACGGCCGGCGCGTCTGGGCGTGGCGCCGGCCGCCGCTGCCGCGCCGCCACGTGTCGCCGGCCGACCCGCTGGTGCGCGCCGTCGTCCGCGAGGCGCTGGCCCGCGGGTACCGGCCCGGCGAGCACTGCATGGCCGCCGGCTGCGCGATCTCCGCGCCGTTCGTGCGCTCGCTGGCCGCCGCCGGGCGCCTGGACGATCCCAACCGCTGGCTGGGGACGCTGTTCGGCGACGATGTGATGCTCGGCGCGATGGCCCGTGCCGCCGGGTTCGAGCTGCTGGACCTGCACGCCGTCTTCGGGCTCAAGCACGTCGGCCTGGCCGGCTCGCCGCCCGAGCTGGCGGCGCGCGGCTTCGGCGTCGTGCACTCCGTGAAGAACGACCCCGTCCACGACGAGGCGGCGATCCGCGCGTTCTTCGCCGCCCGCCGCGGGGAGCGGGTCGCCTCGTGACGACCCTCCTCGGCGTGCTGCAGGTGGACCATCCGGGCGGCGCGGAGGTGGGCTTCCTGCGCCTGGCGCGCCGGCTGCGCGACCGCGGCTGGGACGTCGCGCTCACCACGCCCGGCCAGGGACCGCTGGCCGACTGCGGCTTCGCGTGGGAGCCGCTGGACGTCGGCGGGCTGTCGGCCGGCGCGGGCGCCCGTGCCGTGGCGTCCTTCCCGCGCGCGCGGCGGCTGACCAAGGACGTCGACGTCACGTACCTCAACGGCACCGTCGCGGGCCGCCTGCTGCCGGCCCTGCGCGGGCGGCGGACCGTCCTGCACGTGCACGACATGGTGCGCCGTGTCCCGCGCCACTGGCACCAAGCCGACGTCGTGCTGGCCGACTCGCAGGCCGTCGCCGACCGCCTCGAGGGGCTCGACGTCCACGTCGTGCACTGCCCGGTCGAGCTCGACGTGCCGGTCGGACCGCGGCCGTGGGACGCCGACGACGGGCGCCCCGTGGTCGGGTTCGTCGGCCGCATCGAGCCGCGCAAGGGGCCGCTCGACCTCGTCCACGCCGCGCCGCGCATCAAGGCCGCGCGGCCCGACGCGCGGATCCTGGTGGTGGGCGACGACCCCTACGGTTCGGACCCGGCGTACGCCGCCGAGGTCCGCGCCAGCCCAGACGTCGAGCACGTCGGCTGGGTCGACGACGCGGCCGCCGCGATGGCCCATCTCGACGTCCTCGTCGCCCCGTCGCGCGAGGAGCCGTTCGGGACGGTCCTCAGCGAGGCCATGGCGGCCGGCGTCCCCGTCGTGGCCACCGACGTCGACGGCCTGCCCGAGGTCGTCACGCACGGCGTCGACGGCATGCTCGTGGCGCCGGGGGACGTCGGCGCGCTGGCCGACGCCGTGCTGGACGTGCTCGACCGTCGCGAGGCCATGGGCGCCGCGGCCCGCCAGGCCGCCCGCCGCTTCGACGCCGACCGCTACGCCGACCTCGTGGCCGCGCTGATCGCCCCGCCCGGCGCATGAGGGTGGTCTTCGACAGCCGCCCCGCCGCCGACGTGCGCGGCATCGGCCGCTACGCGCGCTCCCTGCTCGACGCGCTGCGCGCCACGTGCGCCGACGGCGACGTGCTGACCGAGGGCGACCGGCCGCGCCGCTGCGACGTCTTCCACACGCCGTGGATCGACGGCGCGCGCGTGCGGACGGCGTGCCCCCAGGTCGTGACGCTCCACGATCTCGTGCCGCTCAAGCGCCGCGGCGAGTACCTGCGCACAGGGCTGCGCTTCAAGCTGCGCTACCTGGCCGTCCAGCGCGCCGCGCAGGTCATCGTCCCGACGCGCGCGGTGGCCGCCGACGCGGTGGCGCACCTCGGGATCGACGCGTCGCGCGTCACCGTCATCGGCGAGGCGCCCGCCCCGGCGCTGCACGCCCGCGGCGAGGACGAGGTGGCGGCGGTCCGCGAGCGCTTCGGGCTGCCCGACGACTACCTGCTCTGGGTCGGCGGCCTGGAGTTCCCCGACCCGCGCAAGCGCGTCGCCGAGCTCGCCGCCGCGCCGCGCGACCTGCCGCTGGTGCTCGCCGGGCCGACCAGCCGCTGGGCGCACGAGCTCGACGGCGTGCTGCTCACCGGCCGCGTCAGCGACGACGAGCTCGCGGCGCTCTACACCGGCGCCCACGCCCTGCTGCTGGCCTCCGACGACGAGGGCTTCGGCCTCACGCCCGTGGAGGCGCTGGCCTGCGGCACGCCCGTGGTCGCCTGCGAGGTGCCGGCTCTGCGCGAGGTCCTGGGCGATCGCGTCACGTTCGTGGCGTCCGACGACGTGCCGGGGCTGCTGACCGCCGGCGCGGCGGCGACACGGCCCGCGCCGCCCCCGCCGGCGTGGACCTGGGAGGACGCCGCGCGCGCGACCTGGGACGTCTACCGCGCGGTCGCGGCGGACGGGACGCCCTAGACGGGGAAGCGCCGCAGCACCCAGGCCGGCCCGAGGTGCTCGCGCCGGTAGGTCCGCCCCCCGCCGACGGTGACGTACTCGCCCGTGCGCGGGTCGGCCGGCAGCCGGCGCTCGACGGGATACCACTCGTTGTGCAGGTCGATGAGGTCGTTGACCTCGCGGAAGTCCCAGCGCGCCGCCGTGGCCTCCCACGCCGCCGCCAGCGCCTCGCGGTCCGCGCCGTGGCGCTCGCGCAGGGCCTGCAGGGCCTCGGCCAGGCCGCGCTCGTGGCGCTGCGTCAGGCGCTCGATCTGGCGCGCACGGCGCATCCAGGCGGGCGGCTCCTGGCCCAGGAGGTAGCCCTCGAGCGTGCGCTCGCGGGACATGGACGCCGCTGACAGCGGGCGGCCGCGGTGCTGGACGTCGGTGAGGTCGCGCTCCAGGACCCGCTCGGCGGGGGTGCGCTCGGGAGGCTCGGGCACCGGGCCCAGGGTAGTCCCCGCTCAGGCCATGGCCTCACGCATCCGACGCGGCCCGCCATAGCGCAGCGCGCCCACGACGAGGCCCACGATCGTGATCGGCACGAAGACGACGAAACGGACCATGACGAGGTACGAGACCGCCGCGCGCGACGACCCGCCGACGGCCCTGACGCCGATCACCGCGGCCGCGTCCACCGTGCCCGCATAGCCGGGTCCCGAGGGGATCAGGGCGAACATGGACGTCAGCGCCAGGACGTAGAAGCCGTCGAGCAGGCCGAACCCCACGTCGACCGCGGCGCCGCACAGCGACCACACGACGCCCTCGAGCAGCCAGATGAGCCCGGTCACGCCGAGCATCGCCGCCCCGTGGCGCCCGCGCAGGTTCGCCGTCGCGGACACCAGGGGCCCGAGGACCAGGCGCGCCGAGGCCAGCACCCCGCGACGCCACAGGACCAGGACGACGAGCGCGAGCGCCGCGCCGGCCGCCGCGGCCACCGCCGCGATGGTCGCCAGCGTGCGCGCGCCGGGCAGGCCCTCGCCGCCCGCGATCGTCACGCCGAGGACCACGAACAGCGTCGCCAGGACGAGCACGTCGAGCAGCCGCTCGGCCAGGAGCGTGCCGATGGCGGCGCGGCGGCTGAGGCCGAGGTGCGGCGCGCCGAGCAGGACCCGGAACGCGTCGCCCCCGCGCGCGGGCAGCACGTTGTTTGCCGCGAAGCCCACGACGGTCAGCGCGTAGAGGTCGGCGCGCACCCGGCGGCCGCCCTGGTCGACGGTCAGGACCCCCCAGCGCTCCGCGCGCAGGCACGTGGCCGCGCCGTAGGCGAGCAGCGCCCCGAGCACCGCGGCCAGGTCGGCGCGCTCGTCGGGGAGCGTCGGCGCGGGCTGGCGCAGCGCCCACCACACGACCGCGGCCACGGCGACCACCGACACGACGGCGCCGAGCAGGAGGCCGGCGCCGGACCGCCCACCGGCGGAGGAGACCTCGGGTCCTCCGCCTGCGCGCTCCACCCGCGGCAGTATGTCGGCCGTCAGCGCCGGGTGCGCGCCGCGGAGGGGGCCGGTGCCGCCCGGCCGTGCCCCAGCTCGGCTGCGAGCGCCGCGACGACCGCCCGGTCGAACTGGGTGCCCGCGTGGCGCTGCAGCTCCGCCAGCGCGGTCGCAGGGCTGACGGCCCGGCGGTAGACGCGATCGCTGGTCATCGCGTCGTAGGCGTCGCAGGCGAAGATGATCCGCGAGCCGAGCGGGATCTGGTCGCCGCGCAGGCCGTCGGGGTAGCCGCTGCCGTCGACGCGCTCGTGGCTGGAGCGGACGAGGCGGGCGGTGTCCTGCAGACCGGGGACCGACGCCAGGAACCGCTCGCCGATGGTGGTGTGCTGGCGCATGAAGTCCCACTCGTCCTCGTCCAGCGGGCCCGGCTTGTGGAGGATCGCGTCGGGGATGGCGACCTTGCCGATGTCGTGGAGCTCCGCGGCGCGGGTGATGTCGACGACCTCCTGCGCGGCCACGCCCAGCCGCTGCGCCACGGCCTGCGCGAGCAGCGCGACGGTGTTGCTGTGGCCGTCGACGTCCGGCTCGCTGGCCAGCAGGATCTGGCGCAGCGCGCCGTGGACCTGCTGCACGGGCGCGGCCACGCGGCGGTCCTTGGCGGCGTAGAGCCGCTGATCGGCCACGCGCATCGCGGCGTTGAGGTCCGTGGCGTCGCGCGGCACGACCGCGGTCCCGAAGGAGCTCAGCACGGAGAACGCCTCGCCCTGCTCCTCCAGCGCCGCCGATGCGGCGGCGAGGGCACGGGCTCGCTCCTCCTCGCCCCCGCGGACGAGGATGCAGAACTCGTCGCCCCCGAGCCGGTAGGCGTCGCCCCAGGGCGCGATCGCGTCGGCGAGCTTCGCCGCGAGGCGGACGAGGAGCTCGTCGCCGGCGGGGTGGCCGTAGGCGTCGTTGTAGGCCTTGAACCCGTCGAGGTCGAAGATCGCCAGGGCCAGCGGGTGCTCGGGGCCGGCGGCGGACGCGGCGGCGGCGGCGTCCTGCAGGAACCGCCGGCGGTTGCCCAGCGCCGTCAGGGGATCGGTCAGCGACTCGTGCTCGGCGATCTCGATCGTGGCCAGGTGCGCCCGGAACGTCACGGCGAAGCGCAGCACGACGAGCAGCAGCGCGACCGTCGTC
>DASPKC010000097.1:0-4112 GCA_035628295.1 Baekduia sp. | reverse complement strand
CTGGTCCGGCGGGCCGGCGATGCCCTCCAGCAGGATGCCGTCGTCGGCGAGCTCGTCGACGAAGTAGGACTGCGGCACGCCGCGCCAGGGGTCGATGGGCTCGTCCAGCAGCGCGCGGGCCGCGCTGGCGGGGTGGATCGTCAGGTGGCGCCCGAGCGCGCCCGACGCCGTGCCGACGCCGTTGGCGCGCAGCAGCAGCGGCGTCAGCAGCGCCCCCGCGGCCACCACCACGTGGCGGGCCCGCACGGTGAGCCGCCCGCCGGCGGCGGTCCGCGCCTGCACGCCGCGCACCGCACCGCGCTCGACCTCCAGGCGCTCCGCGCGGCAGCCCGTGTAGGTCGTCGCGCCCGCGGCCCACGCCCGCGGCGCGAACACCGCGCCGGCGTGCTGCTTGGCCCCGCTCGGGCAGCCGAACGCGCAGACGCCGGAGCCCACGCAGCCCCGCGCGTTGCGGAACAGATGCCGGCCCGAGACGCCCAGCGCCTGCGCCCCGCGCCGCACGACCGCGGCGTTCTCCCCCGCGAGCTCCGGCGTGACCTGCGCCACGCCGATGGCCTCCTCGACGCGCCGGAAGAGCGCGCCGGCGGCATCGTCGGTGAGGGCCTCCAGCCCGTGCTCGGACCGCCAGCGGGCGAGCACCGGTGCGGGCGTCCGGAAGCAGGTGCCGGAGTTGACGAGCGTGGTCCCGCCGATGCCGCGGCCGAGCGGCAGGACGATCGGCGGGGTGCCGACCGTCACGAGCTGCCCGCCGTCGCGGTAGAGGCCGGTCGTCATGTCGCGCGGGCGGGCGGTCAACGTCTCGGGGCCATGGAGGTCGCCCTCCTCGAGCACCGCGACCGTCAGGCCGGCCTCGGCCAGCCCCGCGGCGACCGGCCCCCCACCGGCGCCCGAGCCGACCACGCACGCGTCGACGGTGACCGTGCGCGAGCCGCGCAGCTCGGCGCCCCGGACGATGCGCGGCGTCACGGCGCGATCGCGCGCGACCCGCGTCGCGGGCTCCGGCAGCGCGCCGGCCAGCGCCGCGGCGCTCACCGCCGCGCCTCCGTCGCGCGGGCGACGACGGCACCCGGGTCGTACCCCAGCGTGCGCTGCACGCCCGCGTCGCCGTAGTAGGAGAGCTGCACCATCCCCCGCAGCGGCTCGAGCGCCGGGCCCAGCACGCGGTCGCCCCGTGCGGCGGCGAGCGCCGCCTCCTGCCGGGCCGCCTCCAGCGCGCGCAGCGGGCGCCGCTCGCCGACGAGGCGCGGCGCGCGGCGGTCCAGCAGCCGCAGCGCCACGCGCAGACCGAGCCGGTTCAGCGCCGGGCCGGCATCGAGGGCCGCCTGGAACGCCGCGATGGTGTCGGTGGCCCCGACCGGCGGCAGCGGCGGCACCGGGGCGACGAGTCCTTGGGCGAGGGCGGCGACGACGTCCTGCTCGCGGCGTGTCACGCGTCGCCCTCCGGCCCGGCCGCGGCCGCGACGCGCGCGGTCTGCTCGGCCACGAGCGCGCCCGCGACGTCGCGGGCGCGGTCGCCGTCGCCGTCGGCGATCGCGTCCGCCAGCGCCGCGTAGCGCGGCGCCAGGCCCGCGGGGTCGGCCGTCACGGGGATCGCCTCGACGTCGTGCAGGTAGAGGTCGCGGATCGCGTTGAGGATGAGGTCGAAGACGACGTTGTCGGCGGCGCGCGCCACCTCGGTCATGAACGCGAAGTCGATGAACGCCGCCGCGCGCCCGTCGTCGCCGGCGGCCGCGAAGGCCGCCGCCAGCTCCCGCAGGCGCTCGCCGTGCTCGGGCCGGCAGCGGGCCGCGGCGAGCCCGGCCAGCTCGCGCAGCATCAGCGCCCGGGCCTCGAGGATGGCTGCGAGCACGCCGCGGTCCAGCCCACCGGCGCGGAACAGCACGTGGGCGAGCACGTCCAGGCCTCCGGCCTCCCGCCACGGCCGGACCCGCATCGCGTCCCCGTGGCGGACCTCGACGAGACCCATCTGCTCCAGGCGCTGCAGCGCCTCGCGCAGCGGCGACAGCGTCACCCCGAGGTCACGCGCCAGCGCCCGCTGGCCCGGCAGCTTCTCGCCCGGGGCGAACGCGCCGGTCAGGACCGCGTCGAGGAGGTCGCGGAACACGCGGTCCGACACACGCGGCGCAGAGTTCGGAACAGTCACCGCAGAGGTTCTAGCAGAGTTCGGAACTCTCGACCAGCAGCCTGCGGCCCAGGGTCATCCCCCGCTGCACCTAGGGTCATCCCGGATGGCCGGCGGCCCGCGCGCCGCCGACCATGCAGCCATGACCGACGCGCCGTCCCGCCCCGAGCCGCCGGACCCCCTGAGTCCCGACCCCGGCGACGCCCCCACGACCGAACAGCCCCCGGCGCCCCGCCGGCTGCTGCGCGCCCGCGACGACCGGATCATCGGCGGCGTCTGCGCGGGCCTGGGGCGCCACCTCGGCGTGGACCCCTGGGTCGTGCGCATCGGCTTCATCGTCACCGTCTTCCTCGGCGGCGCCGGCGTGGTGGCCTACCTCGCCGCGCTCGCCTTCGTCCCCGAGGACGACGGCCACGGCGCCCCCGCCGGTCCGGCGCCGCTGACCGGCTCGCGGGCCAGCACCATCGCCGGCGTCGCCGTCCTCGCGATCGCCGCGCTGTGGGTCCTCGACGGCGCGGCGTTCGGCGTCGGCTGGTTCCTGGGCCCCAACCTGCTCGGGCTGGCGCTGCTCGCCGGCCTCGCCTACGCCGCCTACCGGGCGCTCGAGGGCCGTGACGGCGGCACGCCTCCCGTCGCACGGGTCGCGGGCGCCGTCCTGCTGGCCCTCGCGGTCCTCGCCCTCGCGGGCGTGGGGTTCGTCGCCGCGTTCTGGCTGGCCGCCGCCGGCGGCGGCACCGTCGCGGCCGGCGTGGTCATCGCCCTCGGCGTCGTCGCCGCCGTGGCCGCGTTCGTGCGCCCCGTTCGCTGGCTGGCGCCCGCCGCGCTGGTCGTCGCCATCCCGGTCGCGATCGTCGCGGCGGCCGACATCGACCTCGACGGCGGCATCGGCCAGCGCACCTACCGGCCGGCCACCGTCGCGGAGCTCCGCGACGGCGGCTACCAGCTCGGCGTCGGCGAGCTCGTGCTCGACCTGCGCGAGCTGCAGTGGCCGCGGACCGGGCTCGTGGAGACCGAGGTCGAGGTCGGTGTCGGGCACGTCCTCGTGCTCGTCCCACGCGGCGTCTGCGTGCGGGCCAGCGGGCGCCTGGGCGTGGGGGCGCTGACCGTCATGGGCGACGAGTCCGGCGGCGTCGACGTCGACCAGGAGCTGGGCACGGGCGGGCTGGGCGACGCGCCGCGGCTCGTGCTGACCTCGCGCGCCGGCGTCGGGCACATCGAGGTCGACACGCACCCCGACCGCGACCGCGACCGCGGCTGGTGGGGCGACCACGACGAGGACGACCCGCTCGCGCCCCAGCCCCCGGACGCCCCGGCACCCGCGGGTGACTGCGAGCGCACGTGAGGCGCCCCGATCTCCCGGCGCTGGCGGCCGGCCTCGCCGTCACGGCGCTCGGGCTCGTGCTTTTGCTCGACCGCCTGGGCGAGTGGGACCTCGACTTCGCGGCGATGGCGCCGGCGGTGCTCGCGGCGGTGGGTGTCGTCCTCGTCGCCGCGGGGCTCGCCCGGCGCGACGAGCAGAGGTGAGACGATCACGGGCGTGAGCGCCGCCACCGCGCCGGGCGCCCCCGCCCACCCCCCACTGCGCCGCGACCCGGCCCACGGGGTCGTCGGCGGCGTCTGCGCCGGCGTGGCCCGGCGCCTGGGTGTCGACCCGCTCGTCGTGCGGGTCATCGCCGTGGTGGTCGCGGTGTCGACCGGCATCGGGTTCCTCGCCTACGCGCTGGCCTGGGCGCTCATGGCCGCCGACGCCGGCGAGCAGCCGTCGCTGGCCGCCCGCCTGCGCACGCGTCCGGGCGCTTGGCTGATCGCCACCGGCGTGGGGTGCCTGGCGCTGTCCGCGCTGCTCACCGCCCGCGCCTTCGGGCTCTGGGTCGGCGACCCGGTGGCCTGGCCGCTGGTGCTGGCCGCCGGCGGCGCCGCGCTGGTCTGGCGCCAGTCGGCGGGCCGCACACCGGCGCCCGCCGCCGTCGCACGGCCGCGCGACGCCGCG
>DASPKC010000096.1:0-8393 GCA_035628295.1 Baekduia sp. | reverse complement strand
TCGGGCCCGAGCTGCAGCCGGCGCTCGACGCGCTGGGCCCGGCCGCCGAGGACGCGGCGCGCGTGCTCGCCGGCCTGCCGGCGCTCACCCGCGCCGCCGGCCCGGTGCTCGACGACGCCGAGCCCGCGCTGCGCGCGGCGTCGCCCGCCGCCCGCCGCCTGGACCCCGCCCTGGCCAACGTCGTGCCGGCGCTGCGCTACCTCTCGGCCCGGCGCGACACCATGGCGGCCTGGTTCGCCAACACGGCCGGGATCGGCGCGCGCTCCGACGCCAAGGGCCACTACGTGCGCTTCAACATCTTCGTCGAGCCCGGCACCGGGTTCGGGACGCCCGGGTCCTTCTCGAGCAACAGCTACACCGGCCCGGGCGACGCCGCACGCAACGCGCCCTACGAGCCCGGCTCGTACCCGCGCCTGCTGCCGTACCGGCCCTGAGCGGTTGCGCGCGACCGCCCGTCGCGCCGACGGTGTGAGCACTATCACTCTTCGATACCCCCTGGGGGTACTATGGTGGACGCATGGAGATGACCGCCGCCCCGCCCTCCCCCGCCTCCCCCGGGCAGGCGGTCTCTCCCGTGCAGCACGGCCACGGCGAGCATGCCGGCCACGGCCACCACGGCCACGGCGCTGCGTCGATGGACGACATGGCGCGCGACATGCGCCGGCGCTTCGTCGTGGCCCTGCTGTTCACGGTGCCGATCGTCCTCTGGTCGATGGTCGGCACCGAACTGCTCGGCCGCGAGCTGGCGACGCCCTTCGGGTTGGACCGCGACGCGTGGCAGCTCGCGCTGAGCCTGCCCGTCGTGCTCTGGGCGTCGTCGATCTTCTTCACCGGCGCCCTCACGGCGCTGCGCGCGAGGACCCTGGACATGATGGTCCTCGTCGCCGTCGCCATCGGCGTCGGCTGGGTCTACTCGGTCGCCGCGACGTTCGTCATCGAGGGCGAGGTCTTCTACGAGGCCGCCGGCATGCTCGCCACGTTCGTGCTGCTCGGGCACTGGTTCGAGATGCGCGCCCGCGGCGGCGCCAACGACGCCATCCGGGCGCTGCTCGACCTCGCCCCGCCGCAGGCCGTCGTGCTGCGCGACGGCGAGCCGGTCGAGGTGCCCACGGCCGACGTCGTCGTCGGCGACCTCCTGCTGATCCGCCCCGGCGCCAAGGTCCCGGTCGACGCGGTCGTCGAGGAGGGCGCCAGCCAGGTCGACGAGTCGACGGTCACCGGCGAGAGCCTGCCCGTCGACAAGGGGCCCGGCGACGCGCTGATCGGCGCCACGATCAACGTGCACGGCACGCTGCGCGCCCGAGCGACGGCCGTCGGCGCGGACACCGCGCTGGCCCACATCGTGGCGCTGGTGCGCGAGGCGCAGAGCTCGAAGGCCCCCGGCCAGCGCCTTGCCGACCGCGCCGCCTTCTGGCTGGTCTTCGTGGCCCTGCTGGGCGGCGCGGCCACGTTCCTGGTCTGGCACGTGCTCCTCGGCCGCGACGTCCAGGAGGCGCTGCTCTTCGCCATCACGGTCGTGGTCATCACGTGCCCGGACGCGCTCGGGCTCGCCACGCCGACGGCGGTCATGGTCGGCACCGGCCTGGGCGCCCGGCGCGGCATCCTGTTCAAGCACGCGCTGGGGCTCGAGCAGGCGGCGGCCCTGGACACCGTCATCTTCGACAAGACCGGCACGCTGACCCGCGGCGAGCCGGAGGTGGTGGCGGTCGCGACGACCGGGACGCTCGACGAGGACGAGGTCCTGCAGCTGGTGGCAGGCGCCGAGGGCGACAGCGAGCACCCGCTGGCGCAGGCCGTCGTGCGCGCTGCCGCGCAGCGCGGGCTGCGCCCGCCGCGCGCCGCCGCGTTCGAGGCCGTCCCGGGCCACGGCCTCCTGGCCACCGTCGAGCACCGGCGCCTGGCGGTCGGCAACGCACGGCTGCTGGAGCGCGAGGGCGTCGACACCGGACCCCTCGCGGCGCAGGCCGCCGACCTGGCCGGCCAGGGGCGCACCAGCGTCCTCGTCGCCGTCGACGGCCGCGCCGCCGCGGTCCTCGCGGTGGCCGACGCGCCGCGCGAGACGGCGGCGGCGGCGGTGGCCGCGCTGCGCGAGCTCGGGGTGCGCCCCGTGATGCTCTCCGGCGACAGCCGCGCGACGGCCGAGCGGATCGCCGCCGAGCTCGGCATCGACGACGTCATCGCCGACGTGCTGCCCGCCGACAAGGCCGCCACCGTCGCCGCGCTGCAGCGCGAGGGACGCAGGGTCGCCATGGTCGGCGACGGGGTCAACGACGCGCCCGCGCTCGCGCAGGCCGACGTCGGGATCGCCATCGGCACAGGCACCGACGTGGCCGTCGAGACCGCGGACGTGGTGCTCATGCGCTCCGACCCGCTGGACGTCGCCACCGCGCTGGTCATCAGCCGGGCGACGAAGCGCAAGATGCGCCAGAACCTGGCCTGGGCCGTCGGCTACAACAGCCTGGCGCTGCCGGTGGCGGCCGGCGTGTTCGCGCCGCTGGGCTTCGTGCTGCGGCCCGAAATCGGCGCCATCTCCATGGCCGGCTCGAGCGTGATCGTCGCGCTCAACGCCGTGGCGCTGAAGCGCCTGCGCCTGCCCGAACGCGCCGCCTGAGCCGCGGGTGCGAGGCCGCACCGGGACACGCTCTGCGGCGGTTGCTCCCAGCCCGTCTATGCTCGCCCAGCCGATGGCCGACGAGCGGGCAAGCTGGGAATTCGAGGCCGGCGCGGAGATCGCCCCCGGGCGGACCGTGCTGGAGGCGCTGGGCGGCGGGCGGAGGTTCGAGGTGCTGCTGGTCTGGGACGACATGCGGTTCGCCGTCATGGTGGCCAAGGTCCTGCGCCCCGACCAGGCCGAGGACGAGCGGGCGCTGCAGGAGGTGCGCGAGGAGGCGGAGGCGCTCGCCGCGCTGGCGCATCCGGTCGTCGTCCGCGGCTTCGACGCGGTGCTCGACGGCCCGCACCCCCATCTGCTGCTCGAGCACCTCGAGGGGCCGACCCTGCTGCGGCTGCTGCGCAAGCACGGGCCGTTGCCGCTCGAGCAGCTGCTGCCCTTGGCGCTGCACGTCGCCGCGGCGCTGCACTACCTGGCCAACGCGGGCTGGGTGCACCTGGACGTCAAGCCCGAGAACATCGTGATGGGCGTGCCGCCGCGCCTGCTCGACCTGAGCATCGCCCGCACGCTCGACCGCGCCCGCCGGCTGCGCGGCTCCATCGGCACCGATGCCTACATGCCGCCCGAGCAGTGCGACGCCGACCGGTTCCGCGGCCAGATCGGGCCCGCCGCCGACGTCTGGGGCCTGGGCGCGACGCTGCACCACGCGATCGCCGGCCAGGTGCCGTTCCCGCGCCCGCACGGCGCGCGTGACAGCCCCGATGCGCACGTCCGCTTCCCGCAGCTCGTCGACGAGGCGCCCGAGCTCGAGCCGCCGGTCCCGCCCGCGCTGCGCGACCTGGTCCGCTCGGCCATGGCGTTCCGCCCCGAGGACCGCCCGACGGCCGCGGAGATGGCCACCGGACTCGAGCCGCTGGTCGCCGCCCTGCCCCGGCGTCTGACGTTCGCGCGATTCGGCACAAAGATGCGTTCTACATAAAAATGGCGGGTACTCCCGCCGCATGCCGTCGAAGAACGCAGCTCAGCTGTATCTGACGGTCGCCGCTCATGGGTCCGATGAGGCGGCGGCGGACCAGCGCTCGATGACGCGACGTGGTGTCGCGGTCATCTCGGCGCTGCTGGTGGTCTTCTCGGCTCCCCTCGCCGTGTCTGCTGCGGCGGAGGGCGCCGTCAACGACCACCAGGCTGTCCTCGTGAAGCACGGCGGGGATGACGACGACGGGCGTGGGGATGACGGCCGTGACAACGACGACGGCGACGACACCGGGCCGGAGACCCGCGCCGCCAACACCGATCGTGAGGGCCTCGACACCGGGGCCGCCACCCGCGGGGAGACCGATCACGGGGACGCCACGGGCGCCACCGAGACCGGCCGTCCACAGCCGGGCACCAACGGCGAGACGCAGGTCCAGCCGACCGGCCAGACGACGCAGGGCCCGACGGCGGGCCAGCCGACCAACGGGCAGACCACGGTGGGCCAGAAGCCGCAGCAGCCGACCAACGGCCAGACGGTGCAGCAGCCGACGAACGGCCAGACGACGGTGGGCCCGACTGCGGGCCAGCCGACCAACGGCCAGACCACTGCCGGGCAGACCCCGGACAAGCCGACCAACGGCCAGACCCAGGTGCAGCCCACCAACGGGCAGACCACCCAGGGCCCGACCGCGGGCCAGCCGACCAACGGCCAGACCACGCAGGGCCAGAAGCCGGCCCCGCAGACCAACGGCCAGACCCGCGTGCAGCCGACCAACGGCCAGACGCGCGTGAACCCGCCGCGCCAGGACACGGGCGGCGAGGACCAGGGCACGGGCCGCGAGACCCGCGCGCAGAACACCGACCGCCGGGGCCTGCAGACCGGCGTCTCGACCCGCGGCGAGACCGACCCGGGCGACCGCACCGGCGCGACCGAGCGCCGCTGAGCCGCTGAGCACCATCCATCCACGGACCCGCGGGCCGGCCACACGCCGGCCCGCGGTCGTGGAGGCTCAGCGCGTCGGCGAGCGCAGCACCCGGACGCGGACGCGCTCGGGCGGCGCCCCGGCCGCCGCAAGGCGCACCTGGACGCGCGTGCGCCGCGCCAGCGCCGCGAGCGCCCGGCGCGACAGCGGCAGCGGCACGGTCGCGGTCGCGCCCGGGCGCACCCGGAACGCGCCCGCGATCCGCGGTCGCCGGCTCGAGAGGCTGAGCACGACGGACACCCGCCCGCGGCAGGTCGTCGTCGACGACAGGCACGCGAGGCGCACCAGCAGCCGGCTGCGGGAGCGCTGCAGCTGCAACCCGCGACCGGTGACGCGGACCAGCGACGCGCGCACCGCGCCGGGTCCCCGTGTCAGCGCCGTGCGCACCACGGCCAACCCCGGCCGCTCGCGCCCGTCGAGGTCCAGCAGCCCCGCGTCGAAGTGCGCGCCCGGGCTGCTCTGCCACTGGTACAGGTACATGCGGCCGATGCGCGGGCGACCCAGGCTCATCGTGTAGAGCCAGCGGATGGCGTCGGCGGCCCGTCGCTCGTCGTGCGGCAGGCCCGGCCCGCTGCGCGGCGAGTGGCGCACGATCCCGCCGGTCTCCGTCATCCACACCTCGCCCGACACCTCGCGCAGCACCGCGTCCACGCCGGTGGAGGAGAAGTACGTCGCGTCGAAGTAGTTGTGCAGGCCCCAGACGGCCGGCTCCTCGGGCAACGCGTCACGGTAGTCGCGCAACCAGCTGGTGAGGGCCGCGTCGTCCAGGAAGTCCCCCGCCACGACCGTGCACGTCGGGCACGCGCGCCGCACCGCGCCGTAGTACGCGGCGGCGAGCTCGGGGCTCTTCCAGGTCGGCTGGCTGCGGTGGTTGGGCTCGTTCCACGGCGTGATCTCGCGGACGTTGGGCCACCGCTGGCGCAGCGCGCGGACGGCATCCTCGACCTCGTCCGGCGATGGGGCGGGACAGGGCGAGCCGGGGCAGGCGCTGCCGCGGCTGTGGTCCAGGGCGACGAGCGGGATCGCGCCGGAGGCGCGCGCCGCGTCCAGCCACGCGACCGACGACGGGTGGTTCGTCGTCGCCACGTCCCAAGGCACCGCGACGCGGACGTGCCGGACGCCGAGCCCGCGGAAGGTCGGGTGAGCGAAGGTCCTGGCCTGCTGGTCGGCGATCCCCGTGGTCAGGGCGGGAGCCGGCGCGGCCGGGGCGAGGACCCCGGCGGCGACGAGCGAGACGGCGAGCAGGCGACGCACCATCGGCGGCTAGCGCACCAGCGTGAGGTCGCGGATCAGCGGCGGCGCCGAGGCGCGGGAGATCACCAGACGCGCAGCGAGACGGCCGCCGTCGCGCAGGCGCCGCAGGGCGCTGCGCCGCAGCGGGACGCGCAAGGGGCGGCGCTCGCCGCCGCTCAGGCGCAGGACGCGCTTGCCGTAGCGGGTGAGCACCGGGCGCCGCGACGCCCCGGCGCCGCCGCGGGTGCCGAGCATGGCGACCACGGACGGGCAGATGGCCTCCTGCGGGCACGCGGCCTCGCCGACGGCGAGCCGCCCCGAGCGCGGCACGCGGACCGCGCCCGACAGGCCCTGGCGCAGCTGCACGGTGGCGGGACGGTGCTCGCGCGGCTTGGCCTTGCGCGGCTTGCGGTTGCCGTGGCGCTCGGGTGCGGGCGCGGGCGGGCGTGCGCGGCACGGTGCGCCGCCGGGGTACTCGCCCGGGTACCCGCCGCAGCCGGGCCGCCGGTCGTCGGCCCAGGCGTCGTCGCCGGCACGCTGCGCCAGGGCCGTGGCGCCGCCGGCGGTCATCGCCCCTGCGCAGAGGACTGCGACTGCGCTCCGCCCCCGCGGACCAGCTCCGTTCGACCTCATCTCGACTCCCCCGAGTCCGCCGGCCCTCCCGCTCGTCCCGCGAACCTACCAGCGCGGCGCAGCACCGCGGGACGCCGCACGTCCGACTGCCCGTCCAGACGCAGCGGCCCCGCCCGAACGGACGACCCGGGCCGGGAGTCGGCCGTCCCTGCGGCGGCCGGTTGCCCGCACCCCGGATACCCCCCAGGGGTGTCAAGGTTCTGGCCATGAGCTCCGCCACCGCCTCCGCCCACCGTTCGAGCGTCCGCCAGTTCCTCGTGCACTACGCCGAGATGGTCCTCGCGATGATCCTCGGCATGGCCCTCCTCGGCCCGCCGCTGGGCGCGATCCCCGGCGACGGCCGCGGCCAGATGCTGCTCGTCATGGGGATCTCCATGACCGTCCCGATGGTGGCGTGGATGCACCATCGCGGCCACAGCCGGCGCGCGAACGCCGAGATGGCCGCCTCCATGCTCGTCCCGACCGGGCTGGCGATCGCCGTCCACGGCGCCGGCCTCATCGAGGACTTCGACGCCGTCATGGTCGGCGAGCACGTCGTGATGCTGCTCGCGATGGCCGGCGTCATGCTCGCGCGGCCGTCGGAGTACCTGCACTGCCACGCGGCCGACTGAGCGCCGGGACCCGTACCGTGTGGGTTCGTGAACTGGACGTTCGACATCCCGGTGAGCACCCTCCCCGAGCTGCCGCCGCTGCCGCCCGCGCTGCGCACCGCGCTGGACGAGGCGCTCGCGCGGCCCGCCGTGCAGCAGCCGTCCTGGCCGGACCCGGAGTACACCGCCCGCATCCGCGCGCTGCTGGAGGCCGTCCCGCCGATCACCGTCCCGGTCGAGGTCGACCGGCTGCAGGAGCGCCTGGGCGCGGTCGCCCGCGGCGAGGCGTTCCTGCTGCAGGGCGGCGACTGCGCCGAGACCTTCGTCGACAACACCGAGGAGCACCTGCGCGGCACGATCCGCACGCTGCTGCAGATGGCCGTCGTGCTGACCTACGGGACGTCGATGCCGCTGGTCAAGATGGCCCGCGTCGCCGGCCAGTACGCCAAGCCCCGCAGCTCGGACACCGACGCGCTCGGCCTGCCGTCCTACCGCGGCGACATGGTCAACGCGATCCAGGCGACGCCCGAGGCGCGCACGCCGGACCCCGGCCGGATGATCCGCGCGTACGCCAACGCGGCCGCCGCGATGAACCTCGTGCGCGCCATCACCGGCGCGGGCCTGGCCGACCTGCACCACCTGCACGAGTGGAACATGGACTTCGTCGCGCGGTCGAATGCCGGCGCGCGCTACGAGCGCGTCGCGCAGGAGATCGACCGCAGCCTGCGCTTCATGTCGGCCTGCGGCGTCGACGACAGCTCGCTGCGGACGGTCGAGATGTACGCCAGCCACGAGATGCTCGTCCTCGACTACGAGCGCGCGATGCTGCGCCTCGAGGGCGACCGGCTCTACGACCTCTCCGCGCACCAGCTGTGGATCGGCGACCGCACGCGGCAGCTCGACGGCGCGCACATCGCGCTCGCCGCGCTCATCGCCAATCCGATCGGCGTCAAGATCGGCCCGAGCACCAGTCCCGAGGAGGCGCTCGAGATCGTCCGCCGCCTGGACCCCGAACGCATCGACGGCCGCGTGACGCTCGTCGCGCGCATGGGCAACGAGCGGGTCCGCGAGCTGCTGCCCCCGGTGGTCGACGCCGTCGAGCGCAGCGGCCACAAGGTCGTCTGGCAGTGCGACCCGATGCACGGCAACACCGAGGAGTCGCCCAGCGGCCACAAGACGCGGCAGTTCGACCGCGTCATGGACGAGCTCACGGGGTTCTTCGAGGTCCACCACGATCTGGGCACCCACCCCGGCGGCATCCACGTCGAGCACACCGGCGAGGACGTGACCGAGTGCGTCGGCGGCGCGCAGGAGATCGGCCACGACGACCTCGGCTCGCGCTACGACACCGCCTGCGACCCGCGGCTG
>DASPKC010000095.1:0-2766 GCA_035628295.1 Baekduia sp. | reverse complement strand
GGCGAGCTCGTGGGGGTCGGTCAGGGGACGGTCGCGCTGGCGGGCGGGCGGCACGGAGAGGCGGGACGCTAGCGTCCGCAGGCGACCATGGCCGCCACCAGCACCCCCACGGAGCTCGCCTTCGCCGGCGCCGCGCGCCAGGCGCAGCTCGTCGCCACCGGCGAGGCCTCGGCCCGCGAGGTCGTCGAGGCGACGCTCGAGCGCATCGCCGACCAGCAGCCCCGGCTCAACGCCTTCCGCGTCGTGCTCGCCGAGCAGGCGCTCGCGCAGGCCGACGCGCTCGATGCGCGCCGCGGGCGCGGCGAGGACCTCGGGGTGCTCGCCGGCGTCCCGGTCGCCATCAAGGACGACGTCGACGTCGCCGGCGAAGCCACCGCCTGGGGCACCGCCGCGCACGCCGGCCCGGTCGCGCAGGACGCCGAGGTGGTCCGCCGGCTGCGCGCCGCCGGAGCGGTGATCGTCGGCAAGACCCTGGTGCCGGAGATGACGATGAACCCGGCGACCGACACGGTGACGTTCGGCTCCGCGCGCAACCCGTGGGATGTCAGCCGCACGCCCGGTGGCTCGAGCGGCGGCAGCGGCGCCGCAGCTGCCGCAGGCCTCTGCGGCGTGGCGCTCGGCTCCGACGGCGCCGGCTCGATCCGCGGACCGGCGTGCTGGAACGGCCTGGTCGGCGTCAAGCCGCAGCGCGACCGCGTGCCGCTGGGCCCGCACCACGACGCCTGGCAGGGCATGAGCGTCAACGGCCCGCTCGCCCGCACGACGGTGGACGCGGCGCTGTTCCTCGACGCGACGACCGACGAGGGCGGCTTTGCCGGCGCGGCGCGCGCCGCGGCGCCCGGGCGGCTGCGCATCGCGGTGTCGACCAAGCAGCCGCCAGGCTCCATGGCCAAGCTCGGCCGCGAGGAGCGCGACGCCGTGCAGGGCACCGCGCAGCTGCTGCGCGACCTCGGCCACGACGTGGTCGAGCGCGACCCGGACTACCCGTCCGCGCTGTGGGGCGCGGCCTACACCCGCGTCCTGCGCGGCATCGCCGACGACGTCGCCGTCGCCATGCCGCACGCCGAGCGTCTCGAGCCGCGCACGCGGCACATCGCGGCGCTGGGCCGGGCCCTGCCGGGTGCCGCGGTGCGCTGGGCGCGCGGGGCCGAGGCCGACCTCAGCCGGCGCGTGCTGTCGCTGTTCGACGAGGGCTTCGACGCGCTGCTGACGCCGGGCTGCGCGGAAGGCCCCTACCGCGCCGGCGAGTTCACGCAGCACGGCACCGCCTGGTGGGTGATGTTCGCGGCCAAGCGCATCCCGTACTTCGCGGCCTTCAACCTCACCGGGACGCCGGCAGTCGCCGTGCCCGCCGGCTTCGACGACGACGGGCTGCCCGTCGGCGTCCAGCTCGCCGGGCGCCCCCGCGACGAGGCCACGCTGCTGGGCCTGACCGCCCAGCTCGAGCAGGCGCGGCCGTGGGCCGGGCGCCGCCCGCCCGAAGCGTGACGCACGAGGAGCTGCTCGAGGTCGCCGAGGCCGCCGCCCGCGCCTCGGGCGACGTGCTGATCGGGCGCTTCGGCACGGAGCGCGCGCTGACGTCCAAGAGCACGCCGACGGACCTCGTCAGCGAGGCCGATCACGCCGCGGAGGACGCGATCCGCGCGGTCCTGGCGCAGCGCGTCCCCGACGACGCGATCGTGGGCGAGGAGGGCGAGGACGTCGCCGGCACCAGCGGGCGGCGGTGGATCGTCGACCCGCTCGACGGGACGATCAACTTCCTCTTCGGCCTGCCCCAGTGGTGCGTGAGCGTGTGCTGCGAGGGGCTCGCCGGCGTCATCTGGGACCCGGTGCGCGAGGAGCTGTTCGCCGCCACCGCCGACGGTCCGGCGACACTCAACGGCGTCGTGCTGCACGGGTCCGAGCGCGACGACCTCGGCCACGCGCTGGTGGCCACCGGCTACGGCTACGACAGCGCGCAGCGCGGCCGCCAGGGCGAGCTCGCCGCGCGGGTGCTCCCGCGCGTGCGCGACCTGCGGCGGATGGGCTCGGCGGCGCTCGACCTCGCCTGGCTGGCCGCGGGCCGCTACGACGCCTACTACGAGCACGGCGTCAAGCCGTGGGACACGCGCGCCGGCGAGCTGCTGTGCGCGCGCGCCGGCCTCGAGGTCCACGCGCTGGCCGGCGGCGACGGCCTGCCGCCGGGGATCCTCGCGGCCCCGCCCGCGCTCGCGGGCGAGCTGCTGGAGCTCGTCGGGCCGTGAGCGCCTGGAGCGCCGCGGCGCGCGAGGCCGCCGACGAGCTCTGGGAGTCCCAGCACCGCCACCCCGTCGTGCGGGGCATCGCCGACGGCAGCCTGCCGGTCGACCGGCTCGAGGCCTGGGTGCGCCAGGACTGGCTGTTCCTGGTCGACTACGCGCGGGTGCTGGCGTTCGCCGCGGCCCGCGCCCCGGACCTGGCGGCGGTGACGCGCTGGGCGGCGACGGCGCACGCGACGCTGCACGAGGAGCTCACGCTGCACCGCTCGTTCGCGGCGCAGTTCGGCATCTCCGAGGCCGAGCTCGAGCGCGCCGGCGCGTGGCCGGCGACCGCGGCGTACACCGACTTCCTGCTGCGCTGTGCCGCCGCCGAGCCCTACGAGGTGCTGGTGGCCGCCATCCTGCCCTGCATGTGGGGCTTCAGCGAGATCGGGCTGCGGCTGGCCGACGAGGGCGCCGCGCCCGCGGACGAGCGCTACCGCGCGTGGATCGCGTCGTACGCCGACGAGGGCTTCGCGGCGCTGGCGGC
>DASPKC010000094.1:0-4268 GCA_035628295.1 Baekduia sp. | reverse complement strand
CCGGCGAGTCGCGTAGCGGGTCGAGCTGCTCGGAGTCGGCGATGTGGAAGCCGAGGATCAGCGGCGCCAGGACCAGCGCGAGCAGCATGGTGGCGGCCCGCGCGCGGGGCCCGGGCAGCACGAGCGGGCCGGCCGCCAGCGCGGCCGCGGCGATCAGCGGGACAGGAGCGTCCACGTGGTGCCCATGAGGGTCGCGATGGTCGGGTCGGGGGTCAGGCGCTGGGCGACGTCCGGGATGCCGAAGCGCACCACGAGGCCGCGGCCGAAGCGCGCGGCGGCGATCACCGTCTTGCCCGGCGGCTGCACGGTCACCGCGCTGGCGGCGTGCTCCAGCTCGCGCCCCAGCGCCGCCGTCTCCTCCCAGGCGTCGAGCCCCGTGACGGTCCCGTCGGTGCCGGCGAAGAACTGCAGCTCGTCGGGCAGAGGCGAGACGGTGAGGTCGACCTGCAGGCGGGCCAGCGGCCGCAGCCGGGCGCCGAAGAGGTCCGTGGCCGCCGCGGGGCGCGGGTCGACCAGCCGCGACCGGCCGCTGAGGTCGAAGCCGACGCGGCGGCGCAGGCTGTCGGTGCCCAGCGACGCGAGCGTCCCGCCTGCGCGCACGAACGCGCGCAGCTCGCGGCGCACCCGGGGGCCCAGCCAGCGCGCGTCACCGGGGATGAGCACGCCCTTGTGGCCCCGCAGCCGGGGGCCGGCGCCGCGCTCCAGCGCGGCGTCGGTCGTGAGGTCGTAGCGCCGGCCCGTGCGGTCCAGCCAGCCGAGGACCGGCGCCTCCCGGATGGCGAAGCGCGGCGGGAGGCCGTCGCCGGTGACGAAGATGCGCTCCAGCCGGGCCGCCACGCCGCGGTCCAGCACGTCGGGGGCGCCGTCGCCGTCGTCGTCGCCGGGGTTGCGCCCCTGCCAGGTGCTCCACGGCAGGACGACGAGCACGCTGCGCGGCCGCCGCGCCTGCACGACGAACGGCACGGCGGTGCGGTGCCGGCGCGTGCGGACCTCGAAGAGGTAGGTCCCCGACACGCCGCGCGGCGCCTTGACGCGGATCGGCGAGCGCGTGCCCCGGCCGCGCGAGCGCACCGCCGGCGAGCCGACGCGGCGCACCGACCAGGTGTAGCGCCGCCGGCGCGCGTCGATGCCGAACGTGACGCGCTGCCCGGCGCGGACGGGGACGGACGGGCCCTGCACGCCGAGGTTGCGGACCGTGATGCCGCCGCGGCCGGGCAGGCGCTCGCCGCGCGGCAGGCGCGGCAGGCCGCGCCGGTCCAGCGGCGCCGACGTGCCGACGTTGCCGGCCTCGTCGCGCCACTCGAGCACGACGAGGTACGTGCCGCTGGAGGCCCGCCGGCCGCGCAGCGTCCCGTCCCACGACCAGGTGGCGTCGCCCTGGCGCAGCGGTTCGTCGCGCACGAGCCGCGGGCGGCCGGGCGCGAGCTTGAACAGCAGGGCGCGCGGGCGCGCGAGCGCGGCGCTGGCGAAGCGCACCGTGGCGGGCCCGCCGCCGGCCTTGGGCAGCAGCTCCGGGCCGTAGGAGCGATCCGGCCCGACCGACGCGACGAGCGGCTGCGGCGGCGTCGTGTCGACGCGCACCGAGCGGGGCGGGACGATCGTGCGCCCCTGGCCTTGCAGGACGATGCGCAGCCGGTAGCGCCCGTCGGCGACGCGCCGGCCGTCGTCGTCGCGGCCGTCCCAGCGCAGCGCCTCGTCGAAGGCGTCGTAGGCGCGCACCGCGCGGTCCTCCACGAGGGTGCGCACGGGGTCCCCGTCCTCGTCGGCGACCTGCACGGTGACGTCGTCGGCCTCCTTGAGCAGGAAGTTGATGCGCACGGTGTCCTTGCGCCCGTCGCCGTTGGGCGACAGCACGCCGGAGAACGTGAGGCGCTGGACGACGCTCGGGCCGCTCTTGAGCTCCTGGGCCACGAAGAACGCCGCGAACGTCGCGGCGACCAGGGTGAGGAACGCGGCGGCCTTGGCCCTGGTCATCCCGGCAGGTCGACCAGCGCGGCGTTGGGGATCGCGTCGCGGCGGACCGCCTCGTCACCCGTGGCCGCCACGAGCGCCAGCCGGATCACGCCGCGGTGGCAGACGACGAGCGCGGGCAGCGCGCCGGCGCGCACGTCGGCCAGCGCGGCGACCACGCGCTCGGACTGCTGGGCGAACGACTCGCCGCCGGGGAAGCCGAACGCCGGGTCGGCGTCGACGAAGCCCTGGAAGCCGACGGGGTCCTCGGCCTGGATCTCCGCGAACGAGCGGCCGGTCCAGTCGCCGGTGTCGGTCTCGGCGAAGCGCGCGTCCTCGCGCGGCTGGAGGCCGATCGCCTCGGCCACGATCGCGGCGGTCTGGCGCGCGCGCTCCAGCGGCGAGCACCACAGCGCCGCCCACTCGCGCCGGGCGGCCGCCACGGCGAGGTCGCGCGCCTGCTGCACGCCGCGCTCGGTGAGCGGCACCGGCAGATGACCCTGGAAGCGGCCCTCGGCGTTGAACGGCGTCTCGCCGTGGCGGGCGAGCGCCACCGCCGCGCTCACCGGAAGGTCTCCATGGTGTCGCTGCGCAGCCCGAGCCGCATGCTCTCCAGCGACAGGACGTCCTCGGGCATGACGTTGCCGAGGTTCACCTCGCGGCCGAAGCGCTCGAGGAACCAGACCTGCTGGGACTTGCGGGGCGCCTCGAACACGATGCGCTCGACGTCGACGCCGTGGGCGATCTCGTCGATCAGGCCCATCCGGACCTCGCCGTCGGGCCGGAAGATGCCGGCGTTGCCGGTCTCGCGGGCCTCGGCCACGACCTTCCACGCGCCGGCGTCGAGCTCGGCCTCCATCTGCTCGACCCAGCGGTACGGGGCCATGATCGTCGCGGCGTCCTTGGACCCGACCTCACTGAGGACGGTGAACTCGCGCGCGAGCCGGCGGATCACGTCGAGCTTGTCCGACAGCGCGAGCTCGATCGTCCCGTCGGAGACCTCGACGTGCTCGATGCGCAGCTCCCGCAGCCAGGCGACGAGCCCGTCGAGGCGCCCGTCGCGCAGCGCGATCTCGGTCAGCGTCCCGCCCAGCACGACCGGCACGTCGTGCTCGCGGTAGCGCGCCAGCTTGGCGTCGAGGTTGCCGGTGATCGCCGCCGTGCCCCAGCCGAGCTTGACGATGTCGACGCTGTCGCCGCTGACCTCCATGAGGCTGTCGACGCCCGCGAGCGAAAGCCCCTTGTCGAGCACGTGCGTGAGGCCGCGCTGGCGGGGCTTGCCGCCGCGCTTGGGCAGGTCCAGGAAGGGGGGCACCGTGGCCTCCTACTGGCCGGCGGCGGTGACCTGGTCGGCGCCGGCCGTGACGACCACGTCCTCGTCGGGCGCGAACGCCCGGGCGCCCGCATCGACAGGCGAGACCGCCCCGGAGTCCAGCCCGAGCTCGCGCGCGACGGCCAGGGCGGCCCGCCGCTGGCCGGGGGCGTACTGGACGATCGTCGTCTCGCGCGACTGGTCGGCCGCCGTCGTGACCGCGCCGTCGGCGAACCCGGCGGCGCCGAGCTTGTCCGCGATCCCGCGCGCGAGGCCGTTGGTCGTCGTCCCGTTGAGGACCGCCACGCTGACGTCGGCCGGGTTGACGCTCGCCTGGCCGCCGGTCGTGGTCGTGGCCCCGCCCTCCTCCTCGGCCGGCGGCGCGGCCGGCGCGGTGCTCTCGGCCGCGGGGCCGAGCGTGTTGGGCGCCGGGGCGTCGTCGCCGCCGAAGAGCTGCGTCGCGACGAAGATGATCGCGGCGATGAGCACCGCAGCGCCGCCCGCGAGCGCCAGCGTGCTCCGCGCCGGCGAGCCGTCGTCGCGGCCGGGGTGCCCGCCGGCGGTGATCTCGTCGGCGCGGTGGCCGGTCGGGCGCCGCGGCGGCGCAGCCGAGGACGTCGCCGCGGGCTGGGGCGCGCGCAGCGGCTGGGCGGCCGGGCGCGGGCCCGCTGCGGCGGGCGTCGCGGCCGGCACCGGGCCGGCCGGCTGGCCGCCGACGGGCGGCTGGGGAGGGCCGGACTGGCCTGGAGCGGGCTGGCCGGGGGCGGCGGGCTGGCCCGGCGGCGCGGGCTTCGGCGCGGCCGCGGGCTGCCCGGGTGCTGGGGGCAGGCCCGGGGCGGCGGGCTGGCCCGGGGCGGCGGGCTGGGCCGGGGCGGCGGCCTGGCCAGGGGTGGCGGGCTGGGCCGCGGTGGCGGGCTGTCCTGGCGCCTGCGGGGCGCCTGCCGGCTGGCCGGGCGCGGGGGGCTGGCCCGGCGCTACGGGCTGCCCGGGCGCCCCGGGCGCCTTG
>DASPKC010000093.1:0-2528 GCA_035628295.1 Baekduia sp. | reverse complement strand
CATCAGGTTGAACTCGCGCGGCTCGGAGAGGTCGTGCGTGCGGTCCTCGCTCTTGGGCAGCGAGGCCTTGGCGGGGCAAAGCTCCTCGCGGTCCACGTGGTCGGCGCGGAAGCGCTGGTTGCAGGCCGAGCACTCCACGAGCGGGTCGCTGAAGCCGGCGAGGTGCCCGCTGGCCTCCCAGACGCGCGGGTGCTGGAGGATGGCGGAGTCGAGCGCGACGATGTCGTCGCGCTCCTGCAGCATCGCCCGCCACCACTCGTTCTTGACGTTCGTCTTGAGCAGCACGCCGTAGTGGCCGAAGTCGTACGTGGAGCCGACCCCGCCGTAGATCTCGGAGCTGGGGAAGATGAAGCCGCGGCGCTTGCACAGCGCGACGACCTTGTCCATGGTCACGACGTCCTGTTCGGGCATGCGCGCGGGGATGCTAGACGCCACCATGGATTGGCACTCGACCCTTGAGAGTGCCAAGGGTCACGGGGTATGCTTCAGGGCCGGATGCCGATCTACGAGTACCGCCGCGAGGACGGGACCACCTTCGAGGTCCTGCAGAAGTTCTCTGACGATCCGCTCACCGCGGACCCGGAGACCGGCGAGCCAGTCGAGCGCGTGCTCCACGCCCCCGCCATCCACTTCAAGGGCAAGGGCTTCCACAACACCGACTACGGCACGCGCCGGCGCCAGAAGGAGAAGGAGGCGGCCGGCGGCTCGGAGGGCGGCTCCTCCGACGGCGCGGCGGCGAAGGACAGCTCCTCCTCGTCCACCTCGTCGTCCTCGTCGGACGCCAAGCCGGCCAAGGACGCCAAGGCCGCCTAGGGGCGGCCGTGCCGATCTACGAGTACCGCCGCCCCGACGGGACCACCTTCGAGGTCCGGCAGAAGTTCTCCGACGCGCCGCTCACTGCGGACCCGGAGACCGGCGAGCCGGTCGAGCGCGTGCTCCACGCGCCGGCCGTCCACTTCAAGGGCAAGGGGTGGTACGCGACGGACGTCGGCTCCCAGCGCCAGCGCAAGCTGCTCGAGCGGGCCGCCGAGCAGGGCGCCAACGACCACGACGACAAGATGCGCGCCCAGCGCGCCGAGCGCGCCAAGGCCAAGGCCAAGGCACAGCAGCCCAAGGCCAAGCCCTAGCCGCGCAGGAAGCGCCGGACCTCGCGCTGGATGCGCTCCTGCGAGACGCCCAGCCCCGCGCCGCCGTCGGGCAGCTGCACCGCGCTGTCGGGCTTGAGCACCCGCGTCGGCGGCGTCCCGCTCGTCACGATCGCGCCGAACAGCCCCATCATCGTCGGGCCGCTCATGTCCGAGCGCACCGCCCGCGGCGCCGCCCAGCCGATCCACGGCAGGCGCACGAACGCCGACGGCGAGAACAGCCGGGACTTCATCGCCGCGAAGATCTTCTGCTGGCGCCGCGTGCGCGACAGGTCGTCCTCGCGCGTCTGGCACTCGTTCTTGCGCGTGCGCGCCAGCGCCAGCGCCTGCTTGCCGTCGAGGTGGTTCTTGCCCGGCTTGAGCCGCAGCGTGTAGCCGCCGTTCTTGAACCCGCCGTTGATGCGCGAGATGACGCAGCCGCCGGTGTAGTTGATGCCCCCCATCGCGTCGATGAGCCGGGGGAAGTTCTTGAAGTCCACCTCGAGGACATGGTTGATCTCGAGCCCGAGGAAGCCCTCGATCGTGCGCACCGCCAGGTCCGAGCCGCCGATCGCGTAGGCGCTGTTGACCTTGTTGCGTCCGTGGCCGGGGATGTCGACCACCGTGTCGCGCGGGATCGACAGGCGGGCCGACGCGCCGCCGCCCGTGCGGACGAGCAGGATCGTGTCCGACCGGCTGGGGCCCGACGTCGTCGAGCCCGGCTCGGCGGTGCTCTCCGAGCGCTGGTCGGAGCCGAGCACGAGGACGGTGTTGGGCGACGTGAGCGGGTAGCCGGCGCCGCCGAGCGACGCGTCGGCGTCGCCCTCCTGGGAGAGCGTCGCGCTGACCAGGAACGCCGCGCCCGACAGCAGGATCCACGCCAGGGCGCCGAGCAGCACCCAGCGGACCACCCGCCCAGCGCTGACCGGCCGCCGCAACCGGCGGCGGCCGGGGCGCTCCGGCTCACGCGTGACGCCCCGCAGCTCGTCGAGCGGGGACGCCTCGTCGCGCCGGCGTCCGAGGAGGCGCGGACCGGCCCGGTACTTCGTGTAGCTGGGGGTCTGCGGCGGGTCGGGGGGGCTCGCCATCTCCGGATATGGTGGCGCGTCGTGCCGGACGGGTGCGTGATCGGCGTCGACCTCGGGGGCACGAAGCTGCTCGCGGGCGCCGTCGACGGCGCCTTGCAGGTCCACCACCGGGCGCACCGCTCGCCCCGCGTGGCGGACACCGCCGAGCTCCTCGACCTCATCGCCGACGCGGTCCGCGAGCTGCAGGAGGCGTCCGAGCACGAGGTGCGCGGCGTGGGCATCGGGGTGCCCGCGCTCATGGACCTCGAGCGCGGCGTCGCCGTCGACTGCGTGCACCTGCCGCTGCGCGAGGTGCCGGTCCGCAACCTGCTGGAGG
>DASPKC010000092.1:0-8241 GCA_035628295.1 Baekduia sp. | reverse complement strand
CCCGGTCGCCCTCCAGCAGCGTCACCGCGAGCTCATGGGCGCCGTCGGCGACGCCCTCGAAGCGCAGCGGCACGGTCCGGCTCGCGCCCGGTGCCAGCGGCACGTCGCGGACCTCCAGGCGCTGATCGGCGCGCCCCGCCTGGGGCCCCACGGTTGCGACGCCCACGATGGGCGCGGGTGCCGTCCCGGTGTTGCGCAGCGCGAGGTCGACGTCGACGGGCTCGCCGGCGTCCGGGGCCGGCGTGTCGAGCGCCGAGATCCGGAGGTCGGGCGTGGGCAGCGTGTTGGGCGCCGTCAGCGTGAACGCCTGGGTGCGCCGCGTGCGACGACCGGCGAAGTCGACGATCGAGGTCGCCGTGTAGCGCCCGGCGTCGAGCACCCCGTCGGGCACGACGCCGAGCTCGCGCTCGGCGCCCGGCAGGACGGCGCCCGTCCGGTAGGCCGCGCGCTGCACCACGCGGCCGCGGTCGTCGCGGACGACCAGCCGCGCGCGCGGCCGGCCGTGCAGGCGCCCGCGGTTGCGCACGCGGACGACGTGCCGGACACGGCGCGGGCCGGCCTGCTCGGCACGGGCCGCGCTGGCGCCGCCGCGCGGCTGCCCCTTGCCCGGGTAGGTCAGCAGCAGGTTGGCGCCCAGGCGCACGCGCGCGCCGACGCTGGCCGAGCGCCGCGAGCGCCGGCCCTTCACGGCCTCGGTGGCGCTGAAGACGACGACCCCGTAGCTCCCCCGGCGGCGCAGCGGCCGGCGCCCGGTGATCCGCACGCGCACGTGCTGCGCCTCGCCGGCGCGCAGCGTGAAGACCGCCGGGGACACGCGGGCCAGGCGCCGGCGGGCGTCGATCTCCGGCTGCCACTCGGGCAGGCCGTCGAGGCGCTGGCCGGCGGCCACCGCCCCCGCGCGGATCGTGAGGTCGCGGCCGGTGTCGTTGCGCAGCCGGATCGGCCCGAGCAGGGCGCCGCGCTGGACGTCGGCCTCGATGCGCGAAGGGGCGACGGACAGGCCGCCGTCGGCGTGGGCGGCCGGGGCCAGAGCCGCGAGGGCCAGGAGAGCGAGGAGGCTAGAAGCCGGTCTGCGCGTCATAGGTCACCAGGAGGCGGTAGCTGTTGGGGGCGGCGCGGCGGTCGGAGAAGGTGGGGCGCACGCGGTACGTGACGCCGATGTCGCGGGTGCCGCAGAGGAGGCCGAGGACGCAGCCGGTGTGCGACTGGCCGCTCACGACGTTGGCCGCCGTCGTCGACAGGTCGGCCCACGACGGGCTCTGCGCGCTGCCTGCGACGGAGGTCAGCGCCCACTGCAGGGGATTGGTCATGACGCGGGGCGACGGGAAGATGTAGCCGCTGGGGGCCCACTCCTTCATCCGCCCGCCGGCCTGGTCGGCCGACACGCGGATGCCCCAGGTCGTGTTCGCCGAGACGTTGATGATCTGCTCGGCGGACGTGGGCGTGGTGCCGGGGGCGACGTTGCCCAGGGCGACGTCCGCGCTCGGCCAGGACACCTGGATGCATGGCACGAGGATCAGGGTCAGGCTGCAGGCGGCCCGGGCCGCCGGGGCAGCGACCCCGAAGGCGAGGACGATGCCGACGGCGACCGCGAGGCTGCGGCTAGTACCCCTGCGCGGCGTCGTAGCTGAGTTGAATGCGGTACGCATTGGGCGCGACCCGCACGTCCGAGTAGGAGACGACCTGCTTGAGCAGGAAGCCCAGCGTCACGCCGGAGTCGCCGGTGACGGCATGGTTGGAGACGACCTCGGCGGGCGTCGAGCTGATGGCCCCGAAGGTCGTGCCCTGGGCCACGCCGCCGAGGGTGGCCAGGCGCCACTGCAGGGCGTTGCCCAGCGTCTTCGGCGAGGCGACGACGTAGGCGCTGCCGTCCCACTCCTTCATCCGGCCGTCGGCCAGGTCGGTGGAGACGTCGACGCCCCAGAGCGCGTTGCTCTTGACGGTGACGGTCTGCGCCGCGGAGGTGTTGCCGGCGGCGCCGACAGCGAGGTCGCCCCAGGCGTAGTCCGACGGGAAGGTCGCCTCGAGCGTGTTGGCGACGTCGGCGGTCACCGACTGGTTGCCGGTCACGGCGTGCGCGGCGGGCGCGAAGCTGAGCGCGGCCGCGGCCCCGAGGGCCGCGAGGATGGAGGTCCGCATGGTGCCCTGGGTCATCGGCGGGGCCATCCGGAACCTGAGGCGCCCTGGCTACGATGGTCCGATGGCGGATGCCACCGTTGCCGAGGAGGAGTACCTGCAGACGCTGTTCTGGCTGCAGGAGTCAGGGCTGCCGATGACCGGCGCGAACGTCGCCCGGGCGATGCAGCTCTCACCGCCAACCGTCCATGAGATGGTCGGCCGGCTCGAGCGCGACGGCTACATCACGCGCGACGCGTCCAAGGCCATCTCGTTCACGCCGTCGGGTCTGGAACACGCCGAGGGCGTCGTGCGCCGCCACCGCCTCATCGAGCGCTTCCTCACCGATGTCCTGGGCATCCCGTGGGACGAGGTCCACGAGGAGGCCGAGCGGCTGGAGCACGCGATGAGCCCGGTGCTGGAGGAGCGGATGCTCGCCGCCATCGGGGACGCCAAGACGTGTCCCCACGGCCATCCGATCCATGTCGGCTCGCGCATCGAGGGCGTGCCGCTGGCCGACGTCGAGCCGGGTGCGTCCGTCGAGGTCCTGCGCTTCGAGAACGAGGCTGAGGACCTGCTGCACGAGCTCAAGGCGTCCGGGCTCGAACCGGGCCTGCGCGGGCAGGTCGCCACGTCGGACGGCGATCAGGTCGTCATCGACGTCGACAGCGGCGGCCGCCAGTGCCGCCTGACCCACAGCGTGGCGGAGACGGTCTCCGTCATCGCCGACCCCTCCCCGCCGCCCCGGGTGGCGCTCCCGGAGCGGCTGGTCCTGTCCAAGGACCGCTGGGGGATGTAGCGGCTCAGGCGGTCGCGCGCGAGCGGGCCGCCTCGACCGCGGCGGCGAGCCGGCGCACGCCCTCCTCGATCTGGTCGGCCGTCACGCCCGAGTACGCCAGGCGCAGCGTGTTCTGGCCACCCTCGAGCAGGAAGTCCGTGCCCTTGACGAACTGCACGCCGCGCTGGCCGGCCTCCTCGAACACGGCGTCGACGTCGGTGCCCTCGGGAAGCTCGACCCACATGAAGTAGCCGCCCTCGGGCGCCTGGAACTTCGCCTCCGGGAGCTCGCGCTCGAGTGCGCCGACCAGCAGCTGGACCCGCTCGGCGAGGGCGCTCTTGACGGTGCCGATGGCCGTGTCGATCGACCCGCTGACGCAGAACTGGTGCACCACCGACTGGGCGAGCATGTTCGGCGCGATGTACGTGTTCGTCGCGAGCTTCTGGATCTGCGCGATCCGCTCGGCCGGACCCACCAGGTAGCCGACGCGCACGCCGGGGCAGACCGTCTTGGAGAACGACGAGGCGTACACGACGCTGCCCGCGCTGTCCATGGAGAGCATCGTCGGCAGGGTCTCGCCCGCGAAGCGGATGTCGATGTACGGGTCGTCCTCGAAGAGCACGAAGCCGAACTCCTGTGCGAGCTCCAGCAGCCGCTTGCGCTTCTCCAGCGACAGCGTGTAGCCGGCGGGGTTCTGGAAGTTCGGGATGACGTGCGCCAGCGTCGGGCGCAGGCCGTCCTGCAGCAGGCCCGCGAGCTCGTCGACGTCGATGCCGTCGGGCTGCAGCGAGACCATGCGAACGTCGGCGCCCTTGGCCCGCAGGTTCAGCAGCGTCCGGTCGTAGGTCGGGCGCTCGACGATGACCGGGTCGCCCGCGCTGACGACCGTCTCGAAGAGGAACGCGTCGGCCTGCATCGAGCCGTTGGTGACCAGGACCTGCGACTCGTCGACCCCGTGCTTGGCCGCGATCCAGCGGCGCAGCGGCACGTAGCCGACGGCCGTGCCGTAGGCCGTCGTGCCGGCCGGGTCCTGCTCGAAGGCGCGGACCGCGGCCTGCTTGAGCCCCTCGACGTCGACGATGTCCAGGGAGGGCGCCCCGCGGGCGAACGAGATCGTGTCGGCCATGGCGGGGGATGCTAGGCGCTGGCGCTCCCGAGGGTGCGGTCCCCCGGGAGCGCGCGCCGCAGCTAGGACCCCAGCGTTTCCATGGCCAGCTGGGCGACCTGGGTCGGCGTGCGGCCGACCTTGATGCCCGCGGCCTCGAGCGCCTCGGCCTTGGCGGCCGCGGTGCCCTTCGAGCCCGACACGATGGCGCCGGCGTGGCCCATCGTCTTGCCGGGAGGCGCCGTGAAGCCGGCGATGTACGCCACGACCGGCTTGGAGACGTTGGCCTTGATGAACTCGGCGGCCTCCTCCTCGGCCGAGCCGCCGATCTCGCCGCTCATCACGATCAGCTCGGTCTCGGCGTCGGCCTCGAACAGCTCGATGATGTCGATGAACGACGAGCCCGGGACCGGGTCGCCGCCGATGCCGACGATCGAGGAGTTGCCGAACCCGCTCTGGGCCAGCTCGTTGCCGATCTGGTAGGTCAGCGTGCCCGAACGCGAGACGACACCGACGTTGCCCGGCTTGAAGAACGACGCGGGGATGATCCCGACGTTGGCCCTGCCGGGCGACAGGATGCCCGGGCAGTTGGGGCCGATCACCCGCGTGCCGGGGTGGTCGCGCTTCACGGTGTTGTAGAGCTTGAGCTCGTCGTGCGCCGGGATGCCCTCGGTGATGATGACCACGACCTCGACGCCGGCCTGCGCCGCCTCGAGCGCGGACTGGGCGGCGAACGGCGGCGGGACGAAGATCATCGCCGTGTTGGCGCCCGACTCCTTGACGCAGCTCTCCCAGTCGGCGAAGACCGGGATGCCCTCGACGTCGGTGCCCGCCTTCTTCGGGTTGATGCCGCCGACCACGTTCGTGCCGTAGCGGCGGTTGTTGAGGGTGTGGAACGAGCCCTCGCGACCCGTGATGCCGGCGACCGCCAGCTTGGTGTCCTCGCCGATGAGAATCGACATGTCCTAGGCCTCCTTCGCCAGGGCGACGACCTGCTCGGCGGCCCCGTCCATCGTCTTGGCCGCGTGCACGTTGGGCAGCGCCGCCTCCTCCAGGATGCGACGCCCCTCGGCGTCGTTGGTGCCGTCCAGGCGGACGACGAACGGCACGGACGGCTTGAGGTCCGCGAAGGCGGCCACGAGCCCGTTGGCGACCTCGTCGCAGCGGGTGATGCCGCCGAAGATGTTGAAGAGGACGGCCTTGACGTTCTCGTTGGAGAGGATGAGCGAGACCGCCTGCTTCACGGTCTCGGCGTCCGATCCGCCGCCGGCGTCCAGGAAGTTCGCGGGCCGGCCGCCGTGCTGGGCGACCACGTCGAGCGTGCTCATGACCAGCCCGGCGCCGTTGCCGAGGATGCCGATGTCGCCGTCGAGCGCGACGTAGGTCACGCCCTCCTGCTTGGCCTTGAGCTCGATCGGGTCCATGTTGGCCGTGTCGCCGAGCTCGGCGTTCTCCGGGTGGCGGAAGAGCGCGTTGTCGTCCAGCGTGACCTTCGCGTCGAGCGCCTTGACCTGGCGGTCGGGCGTGACGATCAGCGGGTTGATCTCGGTGAGCGATGCGTCCTCCTCGAGCCAGACCTCGTACAGCTTGACCAGCGCGTCCGCGACGCCCTCGACGACGTCCTCGTCGGCGCCGCCCGCCTTGGCGATCTCGAGCGCCTGCTCGCGCGTGAGACCCGTCAGGGGGTCGACGGTCTGCTTGATGAGCTTGTCGGGCGTCTCCTCGGCGACCTGCTCGATGTCGACGCCGCCCTCGACGCTGAACATCACCAGCGGCTTCTTCTCCGAGCGGTCCAGCAGGACGGACGCGTAGTACTCGGTCGCGATGTCCGAGGCGTGCTCGATCCACAGGGTCCGCACGATGTGGCCCTTGATGTCCAGGCCGAGGATGTTCGTCGCGTGCTCGCGCGCTTCCCCCTCGTCGGCGGCGAGCTTCACGCCGCCCGCCTTGCCTCGCCCGCCGATGAGCACCTGGGCCTTGACGACGACCGGATAGCCGATCTCGTTGGCGGCCGCCACGGCGTCCTCGACGGTCGTGACCGCCTTGCCGTCCGACGTCGCCAGCCCGTGCCTCGCGAAGAGCTGCTTGCCCTGATACTCGAGAAGGTCCATGGGAGAGGTTGACCCTAGTACGAGCGGGCGTGCAAAGGCCGCTAGGTGCCAGAATGCCCGCCTTCATGGCCGCGCTTCCCAAGAACATCGAATGGGTCACCTTCGACGTCTACGGCACGTTGATCGACTGGGAGAAGGGTGTGGCCGACGCCTTCGTCAAGGAGGCCAAGCGCGAGGGCGTCGAGCTCGACCGCGAGCAGGTCGTCGACCTCTTCCTCCAGATCTCGCGCGAGATCGAGCGCGGGTCCTACGAGCTCTACGCCGAGGTGCTGCGCCAGACCGCCGTGCGGATCGCCAAGGAGATCGGCTGGGACCTCGAGACGTCGCGGGCCGGGTTCCTGCCCGACAGCCTGCACCGCTGGGCCCCGTTCAAGGAGACGATGCCCCAGCTGCGCAAGATCCTGGGCAAGTACAAGACCGGGATCATCAGCAACATCGACGACAAGCTCCTCGGCCAGACCCGGCGCCACATCCCGGCCGACTTCGACCTCGTCGTCACCGCCCAGCAGGTCCGCTCCTACAAGCCCGATCCCGCGCACTTCAACGAGTTCGCCCGGCGCATCGGCGGCAAGAAGGGCTGGGTGCACATCGCCTCGGGCATCGAGAGCGACATCGAGCCGGCGACCAAGCTCAAGGTCCCGACGATCTGGGTCAACCGCCGCAAGGAGGAGCTCGAGCCCGGCCAGAAGAAGCCGACGCTCGAGGTCAAGAGCCTCCTCGAGGCCGCCAAGGCGCTCGGCCTCTAGCCGGGCGGGCCGATCCCGTGCAGGTCGTGGCGCTGCACGAGGGCGTGATCGTCGCCCGCAGCGTCAAGTGGCAGACCACCTGCACCCTGCTGCACGACGGCGACGAGACGTTCGTCGTCGACTCGCTGCTCTACCAGGACGAGCTCGACGCGCTCCCCGGCATCGCCGGCCAGGCCGGCTGGTCGATCAGCGGCCTGCTGTGCACCCACGGCGACTTCGACCACCTGCTCGGCCGCCTGGCGTTCCCGCAGGCCGCCCTGGGTGTCAGCGAGACGACCGCCGCCCGGCTGCGCGCCGAGCCCGGCGCCGCCCAGCGCCACCTGCGCGAGTTCGACGAGGACGACTACGTCGAGCGCCCGCGCCCGCTGGCGCTCGGCGAGGTCCAGGCGCTGCCGGTCCCGGGGAAGCTCGGCCTGGGCGACGGCGAGCTGGAGCTGCTGCCCGCCGAGGGCCACACGCAGGACGGCATGGCCGTCTGGGCGCCGTTCGCGTCGGTGCTCTGCTGCGGCGACTACCTCTCGCCGGTCGAGCTGCCGTGGCTGCAGGAGCACGGCTCGCGCGACGCCTACGTGGCCACGCTGCGCCGCCTGCAGCCCTACGTCGAGCAGGCGGCCTGGGTGGTGCCCGGGCACGGCGCGCCGCTGGACGCGCAGCGCGCGCTGGCGATCCTGCGCGAGGACGTCGCCTACCTCGAAGGCCTGCCCGGCGACGCGCCGCTGCCGCTGGCCCGCCGCGACCGCCGCCAGAAGGAGATCCACGAGGAGAACCGCGCGCGTGTTGCAGCACGTCGCCCTTGAGGTCGCCGATCCGGACCCCGAGGTCGCCTTCTGGGCACTGCTGGGCTTCCGCCGGGTTGACCCGCCCGCCGGACTGCGCGACCGTGCCGTCTGGGTGCAGCGCGGCGAGCAGCAGATCCACCTCCTCCTGACCGGCGAGCCGGTCGTCCCGCCGCAGGGGCACGTCGCCGTGGTGGCGCGCGACCACGCCGCCACCCTGGCCGCGCTGCGCGCGGCCGGCCACCGCGTCGAGGACCGCATCCCGCACTGGGGAGCGGCCCGGGCGTTCGCGACGTCGCCCGGCGGCCACCGCGTTGAGGTCATGGAGGCGCCGCCGGCATGAGCCCCGAGGCGCGCGCCGTCCGCAAGCGCCTGCTCTGGACGGGGAACGCCGTGAACGTCGGCGGCGCGCTGCTGGTGGCCGTCTACTTCCTGATCGTCCTGCCGCCGGAGATCAGCGAGGACAGCATGTTCTCGGTGCCCGCCGGGCTGGTGCTGACGCTGCTCTACTGCTCGGCGGCCGGGTGGAGCGTCTGCCGCGAGGCCGACCGCTTCGAGGCGCCGCTCTGGGCGTGGATGTCGGGCGGGGACTCCGACGAGGAGCTCGCCC
>DASPKC010000091.1:0-7007 GCA_035628295.1 Baekduia sp. | reverse complement strand
CGGGGCCGGCGCCGGCGCGGCTGCGGCCCGGCTCGCCGCCGCCACGAGCGCCGGGTCGCGCCCGGCGGCGAGCTGGCCGGCCAGGAGCGCGAGCGTGCCGGCGGTCGCGGCCAGCGCCGTGCCGGCGGTGGCGCGCGCCCGCGGGCGCCAGGCGACGACCGTGCGCTCAGTCATCGTCGTCCTCCCGGCCGCCGCGGCCGCGGCCACGGCCACGGCCCCGGTCCTCGTCGTCGTCGTTCTCGTGATGCTCGGGCCCGTGCGCGAGGGCAGCGGGCGCGGTCGCCGGCGGCGGCGGCGACGCGACGGTGGTCGTGGTGGCGGTGCTCGCGGCGCTGGAGACCGCCGCCGGGACCGCCGCGGGTGCGTCCGGCGCCTCGGGCTGGGAGGCGATGGCCAGGGCGCCGAGGCCGCCCAGGGCCACGACCGTGACGCCGGCCGCGACGGCTCTGCGGGAGAACGGGGAAGCCATGGCGCCATGGTGCGCCCGAGGCGGTCAGCGCACGGCACGCGGAAGGTGAGCGTTCGGTGAGATCCGCCACCGCCGGCACGCGAGGCGCTATCTCTCAGGGGGTGGCCGCGCGACCCACGGTGCTCGTCGTCGAGGACGAGCCCTCCATCCTCCAGCCGCTGCTGCGTGCGCTGGACCGCGAGGGCTTCGAGGCCCGCAGCGCCTGCTCGGTCGCCGAGGCCCTCGCGGTCCTCGACCGCGGCGGGATCGACCTGGTGGTCCTCGATCTCGGTCTCCCGGACGGCGACGGCCGCGACGTCTGCCGCCGCGTCCGCGCCGACGGCGACCTGCCCGTGATCATCCTCACGGCGCGCGGCAGCGAGCTCGATCGCGTGGTCGGGCTCGAGCTCGGCGCCGACGACTACGTGGTCAAGCCGTTCTCCAGCGCCGAGCTCGCGGCCCGCATCCGCGCGGTGCTGCGGCGCGCCGCCCGGCCGGCCGCCGGCGCCCGGCCCTCCCCCGTCGCGGTCGGCGCGGTGCACGTCGACCCCGCCACCCGCCGGGCGACCGCCGGCGGGGCGGAGCTCGAGCTGACCCGCCGGGAGTTCGACCTGCTGCTGGCGCTGGCCCGCCGCGAAGGTGCGGTGGCGCCGCGAGACCAGCTCGTCGAGGAGGTCTGGGGCGGCCCGTGGTACGGCAGCCCCAAGGTCCTCGACGTGCAGATCGCCGGCCTGCGCCGCAAGCTCGGCCCGCGCTTCGGCCGGGCGCTCGAGACGGTCCGGGGGATCGGCTACCGGCTCGCGCCGGAGGACGGGTGAGTCTGCGCGGCCGGCTGCTGCTGGCCATCGCCTACCCGCTCGCCGTGGCCACGCTGGCCCTCGCCCTGCCCCTCGCGCTGAACCTCCGCGATCGCGTGCGCTCCGAGGTGCGCGAGCAGGCCGCGACGCAGGCGTCGCTGCTCGGCGCCACCTGGGCCAAGGACCTCGAGGGCCATCGCCGCGCGGCGCTGCAGCGGCTGGCGCGCGAGGCCGCACCGCGCGTGCGCGGCCGGGTGGTGGTCGTCGACGAGGCGGGCCGGCTGCTGGCCGACAGCGACGACTCGGCGCCGGCGGGCACGAGCTTCCGCGGCCGGCCGGAGATCGCCCGGGCGCTCACGGGTCGCCGGGTGCAGGTCGAGCGCGACTCGCGCACCCTCGGGGCGACGCTGCTGGCGACCGCGGTGCCGGTGCTCGAGGACGGGCGCACCGTCGGCGCCGTGCGCATCACGCAGCGCACGACCGCGGTCAGCTCGGCCGTCCGCCGGGCGGTGACGGCGATCGCCGTCGTGGCCGGCATCGTGCTGCTCGCGGGGCTGGTCCTGGCCGTCGCCCTCGCCGGCCAGCTCGCGCGCCCCATGCGCCGGATGGCGGTCGCCGCCGACGCGGTCGCGGCGGGCGACCTCGGCACCCGCGTTCCCGTGGAGGGCCCGCCCGAGCACCGCCGCCTGGCCGCCGCGTTCAACACCATGACCGAGCGCGTGGCCGCGACGCTCGCCCTGCAGCGCGACTTCGTCGCCGACGCCTCGCACGCCCTCCGCACCCCGCTGGCCGGCGTCCGCCTGCGCCTGGAGGAGCTCGGCCACACGAGCACCGACCCGGCGGCGCGCGAGGACGTCGACGCGGCGCTGACCGAGGTGGACCGCCTGTCGCGCATCGTCGACGAGCTGCTGGTCCTCGGCAGCGCGGAGAGCCTCGAGCCCGAGCCCGTCGACCTGGCGCACGTCGCCCGCGACGCGGTGACGCGCTTCGCCGGCCCGGCGCACGCGGCCGGGATCGCGCTGCGCGCCGACGGCGCCGCGCCGGACGCGGCGCCGGTGCTGCTGCCCCTGCCCGACCTGGAGCGCGCCCTCGACGCGCTGGTCGAGAACGCGCTGGCCTACGGCGACCACGAGGTGACGGTGCGCGCCGCGGACGGGCGCATCGAGGTGCTCGACGACGGCCCCGGCCTGGCGGCGGGCGAGGAGGAGGCCGTCTTCGAGCGCTTCCACCGGGGCAGCGCCGGCGCGCGGCGCCGCGGCAGCGGCCTGGGCCTGGCCATCGCCCGCGGGCTGGCGCGGCGCTGGGGCGGCGACGTGCGGCTGGAACGCCGGCCCGAGGGCGGGACGCGCGCCGTCCTGGAGGCGGGCCGGTGAGGCGCGCCGCGCTCGTCGCCGCGCTCGTGGCGGCCGCGCTGGCCTTCGCGGCCGGCGTCACGCTGCTGGCCAACGAGATCGCCGCGCCGCAGGTCCGGCCCGATGCCGTCGAGCTCGACCAGCCGCTCGCCCCGCCCGCCGTCCCGGCCCCGGCGCCGCTGCGGACGACGCCGGCCACGACCCCCGCCACGACGGCGCCCGCGCGCACCACGCCCGCCCGCGGCGACGAGGAGCACGAGGACGGCGGCCGGGGCCGGGGGCGCGGCCGTGGCCGTGGCGGCCGCGACGACGACGACGATTGACCGGCCGTGGGCCGGCGGCTCAACCCGGGGGGCCCGGGCGCCGATCCATGAGCTGTGGGCCGCCGCTGCGCCGTCGCCGCGCTCTGGCTCCTGGCCGCTGCGCCGGGCGGCCTCGCCGTGGCCGCGGCGCCCGACCCGGCCGCCATCGCCTCGCTGTCGGCGACGGCCTCGCCGACCCCGCTGCCCCTTGCTGCGCCCGCCCCGCCGGCGCTGCCCCGTGCCGTCAGGCCCGTGGCGCCCCCGCGCCGGCGCGCCGCCGCCGCGCCGCCCGCCCCGCAGGGACGGGGCGGCACGGTCCGCGGGGCGCTGCGCCGGGCGCTGCTGGCCGGGCACCTGCGTCAGGGCGAGCACGACCGCCTGCGCCGCCAGTGGCGCGACGCCGAGCGCCTCGCCCGCCGGCTGCCCGGCCGGCGCGCCGCCGAGCTGCGCGCCGTGCTCGCGGCCATCGCGGACCTCGCCGCGCGCGGCCGCCTGACCCCCGGCCGGCTGCCCGTGGCGTTCCTGACGGTGCGCCGCAACGCGTTCGCCTGGTCGGAGCGGCCGCTTCCCGCCGTCAGGCAGCGCACGACGTTCGCCCGCGACCCGCTGATCTGGCAGTACTACCCCGGCCGCGGGTGGCAGCTGCAGGCGCTGGCCACCGCCGGGCGGGCCAACGCCCTGGGCGGCGTGTGCGCCAGGGAGCGTGCGCGTGGCCGGCCGGCCCAGCACGGCCCCCGGTGCCGCCCGGCGGCGCTCGGGCGCATCCTCGACCGCCTCGTCGAGATGAGCGTGCGGCGCGGCTCCTTCCGGGCGTGGGAGGCGATGTACGGCTTCGGCGGCGCGCGCCCGGGCTGGATCAGCGGGATGACCCAGGCCACCGCCATCCAGGCGCTCGTGCGCGGCGCCGCCGCCCTGGAGCGCCCCGAGCTGCGCGACGTCGCCCGGTCGGCCCTGCGGGCGTTCGAGCGTCGGCCGCCGGTCGGCGTCGCGGCGCCCGCCGGCGGCGGCGGGCGCTTCTACCTCCTCTACAGCGACCTGCCGCAGCTCAAGGTCCTCAACGGGCACCTGCAGGCGCTGATCGGGCTGCGTGAGGCCGCCCAGCGCGGGCTCTCGGTGCGTGCGGGCCGGGCCTTCCGGGCCGGCCAGCGCGCGGCGCGCCGCGCGGTGCCCGCGTCCGACACGGGCGCCTGGTCGCTCTACAGCACCGGTGGCCGCGAGAGCGACCTGGGGTATCACCGCCTCGTGGGCGGCTTCCTGCGCGACCTGTGCGACGCGACCGGCCGCGGCCTGTACTGCGGCGCCGGCAAGCGCTTCGCGCGCTACGAGCGCGAGCCCCCGCGCGTGCAGGTCGCGCCGCTGCCGCGCCTGCGCGCCGGCCGGCCCGCCCGGCTGGCGTTCCGCCTGTCGAAGGTGGCGGTCGTCCGGGTCACCGTGGCGAGCCGGCGCACGGGTGCGGCGCTGGACGTGCAGACGCGCCTGGGACGGGGCACGCACGCCTTCGGCTTCCGGCCGCCCGGCAAGGGCACCTACCGCGTCCGCGTCCGGGCGGCCGCCCTCAGCGGGCCGGTCGCGTCCACCGCGCGCGACGTCGTCGTCCGCCCGCTGCGCAGGCCGCGCAAGGCCGGGGCGAAGGCGCGGCGCGGCCCGCGGCGCGCCGCGGCCAGGCCATGAGTGGACCGGCAGCGGACGCCGCGGGCCGTCGTGTGCCCGATGTCACAGGGGAGCCGCCCGTGGATGCCGATACCGAGTACTGGATGGAATACCGGCTCCGCGACATCAGCCCGCAGGACAAGCTCGCCCTCGAGCGCTTCCACGCGCGCCTGTCGCCCGATACGCGCTACCGCCGCTACCACGGTGCCAAGGGCGACCTGACGCGGACGGAGCTCACCTACCTCACCGAGGTCGACGGGCACGAGCACGTCGCGCTGGTAGCCGAGGACCCGCAGGGCGAGCTGCACGCCGTGGCCCGTGCCGTGGCCGACGGCCCGGGCGCCGCCGAGCTCGCCATCGTGGTCGCCGACGACTGCCAGCACACCGGGGTCGGCGGCGCGCTGCTGCGGTCGCTGATCGAGCGCTGCCGCCGGGAGGGCCTCGAGAAGATCATCCTCGAGGTCCAGTCCGACAACTACCGGGCGCTGCGCTTCTTCCAGGGCCTCGGCGCCCGGCAGGTCGCCCACGACGGCGGCGTGTCCACGCTCGTCATCGAGCCCTGACCGGGCGGTCCACGCGGATCCGACGCGCCGTCCGGGGGACGCCGGGCGCCTCGACCGTCAGCCGTCGCAGGCCCGCCGTCCGCGGCGCCACCACCAGCCGCGCGACGCCGCGGCCGTCGGTCCTCGCGCGCACGCCCAGCAGCCGCACGAGCGCGCCCGCCGACGGACGGCGCTCGGCGCCCCGCTCGACGTCCACGCGCACGCGCACGCGCGTCCGGCGCCCGGCGGTCAGGCGCCCGGGCGAGCGGCGCACGCGCACACGCGCCGCCGGGACCCCGGGCTCGCCCAGCGCGCCGCGGCCGAAGCCCTCGGCGGCCGCCGCGTCGCCGGTGCGCGGCTCGGCGGTGCCCTCGCGCTCGCCGCTGCGCAGATCGGTGCCGACCGCCTGCACCGCCGGGCGAGGGGCGTACTCGCCCAGGTCGGTGACCGCATGGCCGCGGCCGCGCAGCTCGGCGATCACGGGCGGCGCGATCCGGCCGCCCTCCAGGCAGAGCTGCAGGCCCTCGCCGGCGCACGTCCCGCGGGCGTCGCTGCGCGGCGCCTCGACGGCGCGCGCGACGTCCAGGTCGAAGTCCACGACGTTGAGGACGGCGTGGACCGCCCCACCGATGATCGACGGCCCGCCGGCGCCGCCGGCCGCCAGCCGCGCGACGCCGTGACGGGCCACGATCGTCGGCGTCATCGAGGAGCGCGGGCGCTTGCCGGGCGCCGGGGCGTTGGCCGTCCCGGGGGCGCCGAAGTCCGTGAGCTGGTTGTTGAGCAGGAAGCCGGTCCCCGGCGCGACGACCGCGCTGCCGAACAGCTGCTCGATCGTGCAGGTGACGGCGACCGCGTTGCCGTCACGGTCGATGACGGAGACGTGGGTCGTGTGGCCCGCGTGATCGCCGGCGGCCCGGTCGGTCGCGGCGGGAGCGCGCGGGCCGAGGCCGGGCTTGTACGTCCCGGCGCGCAGCGGGTGGATCTCCGCGCGGCGGCGGGTGGCGTACTCCTGGGAGACGAGCGTGCCGACAGGCACCTGCACGTGGTCGGGGTCGCCCAGGTACTCGTTGCGGTCGGCCCAGGCGACCTTCTGTGCCTCGGCCAGCAGGTGCAGGTGCGCTGTGGAGAGCCGCCCCTCGGCGCGCAGGTCGAAGCCCTCGAGTAGCTCGAGGGTCTCGGCCAGCGCGACGCCGCCGCTGGACGGCGGGCCCATGCCGAGCACCTCGTGGCCGCGGTAGGTGGTTCGCACGGGCTCGCGCCACACGGGGCGATAGGCGCGCAGGTCGGCGGCGGTCAGCGTCCCGCGGTCGCCGGGGTACGTGCCGGAGCCCTCCATGGAGCGCACGATCGCGGCGCCGATGGGCCCGTCGTAGAACGCGGTGGGACCGTCGCGGCCGATCCGCTGCAGCGACGCGGCGTAGTCGGCCTGCACGAGCCGGTCGCCCTCGGCCAGCGGCGCGCCGTTGCGCGTGTAGATGCGGGCGCTCTCGGGATAGAGCAGCAGGCGCGGCCGGTTCTGGGCGCTGTCGCGGGCCAGGTCGGGCGTGACCGGCACGCCGTCGCGGGCCAGGCGCTCGGCCGGCGCCACGGTCCGCGCCAGCGGGATCGACCCGTACCGGTCCAGCGCCGCCGCCATGCCGGCCACCGTCCCCGGGACCCCGACGACGCCGTGGCCGGTCCCGAACACGGTCCCGCCGAAGAGCCCGGGCGTGAACGCGTAGGTCGACGGCGCCTTCTCCCGGAAGTCGAGCGTCGTGGCGGTCCGGCCGTCGCCGGAGCGGTACACCAGGAAGCCGCCGCCGCCGATGCCGCACAGCTGCGGCTGGCTGACCCCCACGGCGAAGACCGTCGTGACCGCGGCGTCGATGGCGTTGCCGCCCTGGCGCAGCACGTCCAGGCCGGCCTCGCTCGCCACG
>DASPKC010000090.1:0-12240 GCA_035628295.1 Baekduia sp. | reverse complement strand
CCGTCTGCTCGACGGACCGCAGGGCGGCGGCGCCGCCGCCGTCGTCCAGCGGGTGCGCGTACTGCACCTCCGGCCAGCGCCAGACCAGGCCGGCGGCGGCGAGGTCGAACCGGCGGGAGAACGGCGTGCTCAGCGCGAGGGGGTGGGCGGCCGAGCACTCGTCGTGCAGCAGCCCGGGCACCGTCAGCTCGCTGCTGCGGGTCCCGCCGCCCAGGGTGTCGGCGGCCTCGAGGACGGTCACCTCGACCCCCTCGGCCGCGAGCGTCAGGGCCGCAGCCAGCCCGTTGGGCCCGCTGCCGACGACGACTGCCCGGCTCATGCCGGCACCGCCGCGGGGAAAGTCGTGGTCGAGGTCCGCATCGAGGCAGCATCATTGCGCCTCAGGGCATGTCGCGCAGGACCCACAGGCCCGAGGCCGCGGTCAGGGCGGCCACCACCGCCACCGCGCCGCCGTAGCCGAGGGCGTCGGCCACCACCCCGGCGACGAGCCCGCCGGCCACGTAGCCCATGTCGCGCCAGAAGCGGTAGACCCCGACGACCGGCGCCCGCGCCACCGGCGTCACCGCATCGGACATCGCCGCGATCAGCGTCGGGTACACGAGCGCGGTCCCGAGCCCCAGGCCGACCGCGGCCACCGCCGCCGGCACGACGGCCCCGCCGCTGAGCGCGAGCACCCCGAGCGCCGCCGCCTGCACCAGCATCCCCCCGACGATGAGCGGCTTGCGCCCGGCGACGTCGGACCAGTGTCCGGTGCCGATCTGGGTGAGGCTCCAGACGGCCGGATAGAGCGCGGCGACCAGGCCGATCTCGCCGGCGCCGGCGCCGTGGGCGGCCAGGAACAGGGGCACCAGCCCCCAGGCCAGCCCGTCGTTGAGGTTGTTGACCAGTCCGGCCTGCGAGCAGGACCGCAGCGCCGGCTCGCGGTAGGACGCGCGGGCGAACGCCTCGCGCAGCGCGGGCGCCGTGTCGTCGGCGCTCGCGTGGTCGCGGGCCTGCTCGAGCGCGACGTGGGCGGCGGTGTCGCGCACGAACAGCAGGGACGTCAGCAGCCCCGCCGTCGCGATCACGGCGCCCGCGACGACGAGCACGTCCCGGGCGGCGAACGCGCCCGCCAGCAGCCCGGCGAGCAGCGCCGCGAGGGCCACGCCACCGTAGCCGGCCGACTCGTTGAGCCCGAGTGCCAGCCCGCGCCGGCGTGGTCCCACGAGGTCGATCTTCATGACGACGGTCATGGACCAGGCGAGCCCCTGGTTGACGCCGAGCAGCACGTTGGCCGCCACGATCCATCCCCAGTTGGGCGCCAGCGCGATGACGAGCGGCACCGGCAGCGCGACGGCCCATCCCGCGATGAGCAGCCGCCGGCGGCCGGCGCGCTGCGCGAACGTGCCCGCCCCGAGGTTGGTCAGGGCCTTGGCCAGCCCGAAGGCGACGATGAAGGAGAGCACCGCCGCGCTGGACGTGAGCCCGAAGTCCTCGCGACCGACGAGCGGGAGGGTCGAGCGTTCGAGCCCGACCATCGCGCCGACGAAGGCGTTGACGGCGACCAGCAGCGAGAACTGCGTGAGGTTCTCGCGCAGACCGAGCTGGACGCGCGCCGCCGGGACGGCGGCGGTCATCGTGCGGCGGGCGCCGGCCGTCCCGCCCGGTTGGCCGCGACGATCCGCACCTGGTCCACCGGCGCCGGCGGGATGTCCCGGCACAGGGCGGCGACGAAGCCGTCCTGCGCGTCGTGCGCGAGGGCCGGGTTGTGGCGGCGTTCGAAGCCGATGGTGGACACCGGCGTCGCCGACAGGCCGCGGCCGCACACCGAGCCGGAGTAGTGCGACGGGAAGACGAGCACGTGGTCGGGCAGGGCGAGCAGCCGCTCGGACAGCGACCGGTGCAGGGCCCGCGCCATCTCCTGCACCGACCCGTCGCCCTGTGCGTGGAGGTCCGGGCGGCCGGCGTCGCCGACGAGCAGCGCGTCGCCGGTCAGGACGAGCCACGGCTCGTCGCTGCGCGTGTGGTCGGTGACGACGTAGGCGTGGTGCGCCGGCGCGTGCCCCGGCGTCGCGAGCGCCCGGACGTCGACGTTGCCCAGGGTGACCACCTCGTCGTCGGCGAGCGCATGGTGCTCGAACGCGACGCCCGAGCCCGCAGGCAGGAAGGCCGTCGCGCCGGTGCGAGCCACGAGCTCGGCCATCCCGGAGACGTGATCGGCCTGCAGGTGCGTGTCGAACACCGCGACCACCTCCGCCCCCTGGGCGCCGGCCAGCTCGAGGTAGCGGTCCACCAGGGCGACATGCGGGTCGACGACGGCGAAGGCGCCCCGGCTCTTGCAGCCCAGGAGATAGGAGGCGCATGCCGTGTCCTCGTGCAGCAGCTGGCGGAAGACCATGACGCTTGACAAGCTATCAAGAGATCTCTTGAATAGCAATTGATGACGCGACGCAGCGAAAAGGACGGGCTCTTCGAGGCCATCGCGCTGATGGGCAAGGCGTTCGCCAGCCCGCGACGGCTCGAGCTCCTCGACCTGCTCGCCCAGGCGCCGCGCACGGTCGACGACCTGGCACGCGCGTCGGCGATGTCGACCGCCAACGCCTCCCAGCACCTGCAGGCGCTGCACGCGGCGGGCCTCGTCACGCGCGGCCGCGAGGGCACGAGCGTCCGCTACGCGCTGGCCGGCGACGAGGCGCTGGCGCTGTGGCTCGCGCTGCGCGACGCGTCGCTCGCGCGCCTCGGGGAGGTCGAGCGCGCCGCCCGCGCCTACCTCGGCGAGGACGTCGAGCGGATCGGCCGCGACGAGCTCCGGGCCCGCCTGCGCAGCGGCGAGGTCGTGCTCGTCGACGTGCGCCCCGCCGAGGAGCACCGGGCCGGGCACATCGAGGGCGCACGGTCGATTCCGCTGGAGGAGCTCGAGCAGCGGCTCGCCGAGCTGCCCGAGGACCGCGAGGTCGTCGCGTACTGCCGCGGCCCGTTCTGCGCGTACGCCCACGAGGCCGTCCGGCGGCTCGCTGCCGCCGGCCGGCGCGCCCGCCGGCTCGAGGACGGCGTGCCGGAGTGGCGGCTGGCGGGCGGGCCCGTCAGCGGGCCTGCGCGACCATGACCGCGCTGCGGTGCGGCGGCAGCACGGTCGCGCGGACGACCTGCCGCTCGGGCTCGGCCGACACGGGCCGCAGGCGGAGCTGGTCGAGGATCGCTGGGATCAGGGCCGCGATCTCCAGGCGCGCGAGCGCCTGACCGAGGCAGCGCCGGGCGCCGCCGCCGAACGGGACGAACGCGGCGGGATGCGGGCCGTCGAGGAAGCGCTCGGGGCGGAACGCGTCGGGCTCCTCGAAGACGCGCGGGTCGCGATGCACGAGCGGGATCGGCACCGCCAGCACGACCCCGGCGGGCAGCTCGTGGCCGGCCACCGTGAGCGGGGCCTTCAGCGGCCGGACGACGGAGTGGACGGCCGGCCTGACCCGCAGCGTCTCGTTGACGAACGCGTCGCTGGCGGGGTCGCGCCCCGGAGCGAAGCGCGCCGCGGCCTCAGGGTGGCGCGCGAGCCGGTCGAGCACCCAGGTCAGCCCGATGGCCGCCGGCTCCTGACCGGCCATCAGCAACGGGACGACCTCGTCGACGATCTCGGCGTCCGACCGCGGCGGATCGGCGTGCAGCAGGCAGCTCAGGACGTCCAGCGCGCCGTCGGCCGGGCCCCCCGCGGCGCGGCGGGCGCGCAGCTCCTCGGCCAGGAGACGCTCGACCGGCGCCTTGCGCGGCCGGTACAGCCGCTCGCCGACGACGCCGAGCAGCCCGCGATCCCCGGTCGTCAAGGGCATCGGCGGCGAGCCGGGTGACCACAGCATGTGCCGGATGGCCAGCACGAGCGCCGCCGCGCGCTCCTCGTCGCGCACGCCCAGGACGACCCGGACGGCGACCTCGTCGGCCAGCGTCTTGAGCCGCGGCAGCATCCGGAACGGCCGGCGCCGCGGCCACCCTGCCGCGTGGCGCGCTGCGAGCTCGGCCAGCGCGCCGGCGTGCGGCTCGAGCGCCTGCGGGGTGAACGCCGGCGCGACCGCCTGGCGGGCCATGCGGTGCAGGTCCTGGTCGGCGCCGAGCACCGACCGCGGCGATGCCATGCCGAGCACCCGGCGGCGCCCGGCCCCTGCGGTCGCCACCAGCGGATCGGCCCCGGCCACGACGCCGACCGACGACGGATCGGCCACTACCACCATCCGCCGCGCGGTGGGCAGCCGCAACGTGAAGACGTCGCCGTACCGGGCGCGGCAGCGCCGCAGGACCCCGAGCGGATCGCGGTGGAACAGCACGCCCTGGGTGAGGGCGCCGGCCGAGGGGCCCGGCGGAAGCGAGGACTCCTGCATGCCGACGGGCTACCCGGTGGTGGTCAGGACGCCCGGGACATGGCACCCTCACGCCAGGAACCCCGAGGGAGGTCGCCCGTGCTGCTGGACACCGTTGCCACCGAGCGCCCCGCCGGCGCCGACGACGTCGACGTGCTGATCGTCGGCGCGGGGATCTCCGGCATCGGCGCCGGATGCCATCTGCGCCGCCGCCGGCCGCAGACGACGTTCACGATCCTCGAGGGCCGCGACGCCATCGGCGGCACGTGGGACCTGTTCCGCTTCCCCGGCATCCGGTCGGACTCCGACCTGCACACCTTCGGCTTCTCGTTCAAGCCCTGGACCGACGACGACGCCATCGCCGCCGCCCCCAAGATCCGTGCCTACCTCGACGAGGCCGTCGACGAGCACGGCCTGCGCGAGGCCATCCGCTTCGGCCACCAGGTCCGGTCGGCCACGTTCGACTCGCGCACGGCGCGCTGGACGGTCGTGGCGCAGCGCACCGACACCGGCGAGGAGGTCCGGCTCACCGCCCGCTGGCTGTTCTGCGGGACCGGCTACTACGACTACCAGCGCGGCTACCTGCCCGAGCTCCCGGGCGTGGAGGACTTCGCCGGGCGGTTCGTCCACCCCCAGGCCTGGCCCGACGATGTCGACCTGCACGGCAAGCGGGTGGTGGTCATCGGCAGCGGGGCGACGGCCGTGACGCTGATCCCCGCCATCGCGCCGCAGGCCGCCCACGTGACCATGCTGCAGCGCTCCCCGAGCTACGTGCTGTCGCTGCCGCGCGAGGACCCCCTGGCCAAGCTCGCCGACCGCCTCCTGGGCACCCACCGCGGCTACCGCGTGACGCGCCGCAAGAACATCGCGCTGCAGCGCGGCATCTACCGCGCCTGCCGTCGCTTCCCCCGGGCCATGACCAAGCTGCTGATCGCCGACGTCCGCCGTCGGCTGCCCAAGGGCTACGACGTGGCCACCCACTTCACGCCCCGCTACCGCCCGTGGGACCAGCGGCTGTGCGTCGTGCCGGACGGCGACCTGTTCGAGGCGATCTCGTCCGGGAAGGCCAGCGTCGTCACCGACCACATCGATCGCATCACCCGCGACGGCATCCGCCTGCGCTCGGGCGCGCAGCTCGACGCCGACGTCATCGTGGCGGCCACCGGCCTGGAGCTGCGCGCCTTCGGCGGCATCGAGCTCGCGGTCGACGGCGAGCGCGTCACGCCGGGGGAGACCGTCGCCTTCCGGGGCATGATGCTCAGCGACGTCCCGAACTTCGTCTTCGCGCTCGGCTACACGAACGCTTCCTGGACCCTGAAGGTCGACCTGGTGTGCGAGCACTTCTGCCGCCTGCTGGACCATCTGGACGCCACGGGCATCGACCTCGCCGTCCCGCGGGTCGCCGACCCCCACCTCGGGCACGTCCCGGTGCTCGACCTCACCTCGGGCTACGTCCAGCGGGGGATCGCGCGATTCCCCAAGGCCGGCGACCGGGGGTCCTGGCTGGTCGAGCAGGCCTACGAGCGCGACGTCGAGCGCCTGCGCCACGGGCCGGTGACCGACCCGGAGCTCCACCTCTCCCGGGTGGAGGCCCCCGCGTCGGTCACCGTGTAGCTGCGGCGCGTCAGGCCACCGCGTACGCGGCAGCAAGCCGCTGCGCACGCCGGACTGCCCGCGGGCCCGCGAAAAGATCAGGGGGCCCTCCCGATGCTTCTCTGGGCGCCGGCCGCGATCCTCCGGCCATGACCCGCACCTTCCGTCCAGGGCGCTGCGCGCTCGGTGCCCTCGTCGCGGCGCTCGCCGTCCCCGCGACGGCGCCGGTCGCGGCAGCGGCAGACCAGGCACGCTCAGCGGCATGCACGTCTCCGGGCCGATCACCTACCAGTCGTGCACGGGCGACGGCGGCGCGTTCACCGCCGGCCCGCTCAACACGTCAGGCGGCGCCTACCCGGGCTCGTACTCCACCAGCGGCACGTGGACGACCCAGCCGGGGACGCTGGACTACGCGAGCTACAGCGAGGCCTTCGTGCTGCGCAGCGCCACGACGACCATCGAGGGCACGGTGCGTCTGGGCCCGAGCGGCGGCACGGCGTTCTGCACGGGAGCCAGCGGCTGGATGACCGGCCCGCACGACGCGCTGTACGAGGCCACGATCCGCACGCCCGATGGCACCTACCGCGACGCGGGCACCGTCGAGCTGCGGGTGGGCCTGGACCACCGCGCGTCCTTCCTGTCCTCCCAGGCGGCGGCGGTCCCGGCGGCCTGCCCGGGTGACGAGGGCCGGCACAAGGGCCACGTCAACGGCCGGGGCCACCACCGCGGGCGCGCGCACGGCCAGCACGTGTGCCGGGGCGGCGGCTAGCGGTCGCCGGCCCGGGGGTCAGTCGCCCGTCCCCCCGGCGACGTAGCGCCAGCCGCCGGCCAGCAGCAGCAGCCGGTGGCGCGCGCCCGGCCGCGCCGGGTCGCCCGACTCCCATCCCGCGTCGCCGGGGTACAGCGCGCACATCCCGCCGTCGATCGCCACGGGGCGGGGCACGAAGACCTGCGGCTCGCGGGCCCGCGCGGCATCCAGGGCCTCCGTCAAGCTCGCGTGGGCGCGCAGCGCCGTGAGCGTGACGAAGGTGGGCGGCGGCAGCTCGATGCGCCCGGCGGCCTGCTCGGCCAGCGCGGCGCCGGGCGTCCACCACGCGTGGTCGTGGATCTCCCCGCCGTCGACGGCCACCGTCCCGGTCCCGGCGCGCCCGAGGAAGAACCACGTCGCGAAGCGCCTCGGCCGCCCTTCCGGCGTCGTCCAGTGCGACAGCGCCACGAGCCCGGCGGGGTCGATGTCCAGCCCGGCCTCCTCCCGGGCCTCGCGCACCGCGGTGCGCCGGGCGGCCGCCTCCTCGCCGTCCTGCAGGACGTCCTCCGGGTCGACGCGCCCGCCGGGGAACACCCAGGCGCCCCCGTGGAACGCGAGCTCGGGGTTGCGCCGGACCAGCAGCACCTCGAGCGCCCCTGCGGTCTCGCGCAGCAGGACGACGGTGGCGGCGGGTGCGGGCTCGGTCATGGTGGCGGTCCGGGAGGACGGGTGGGCCAACGTTCGCACGTCCGGCCCGCCACCATGGTCGCGTGATCAGCTTCGACGACCGGCTGCGCGCGAGCGTCGCGGCGCACCTGCGCGACCACGGGCGCCGGGCGCTCGCGCCGGAGGGCCGGCGCGCCGCCGCGGTCGCGATCGCGCTGCTGGACAGCGAGGCCGGCGCCGACGCGCACGACCCGATCCCCGAGGCGGTCCGCGACATGCGCGTGGTCCCCGGCGGCGCGCTCGGCGGCGACGGCCGGCCGCTCGACGGCCGGATGGTCGGCGTCGCGGGCGGCGCCGCGTTCCTGCTCTGCCGCCGCGCGATCGGCATGCGCCGCCACGCCGCGCAATGGGCCCTTCCGGGCGGGCGCCTGGATCCGGGCGAGACGCCGGCGGACGCCGCGCTGCGCGAGCTCGACGAGGAGCTCGGGCTGCGCCTCGGCCCGGACAGCGTCCTCGGTCTGCTCGACGACTACGCGTCGCGCTCGGGCTTCGTCATCACGCCGGTCGTCGTCTGGTGCGGCGCCGAGCCGGCGCTGGCGCCCGACCCGGGCGAGGTCCTCGCCGTCTACCGCATCGGGCTCCAGGCGCTGCTCGACGCCGAGGTCCGCCACGTCCCCATCCCGGAGAGTGACCGGCCGGTCCTGCAGGTCCCGCTCGGCAACGACCTCATCCACGCCCCGACCGGCGCGCTGCTGCTGCAGTTCCGCGAGGTCGCGCTGCGCGGCCGGCTCGGCCACCGCGTCGACGGCGTGGAGGAGCCGGTGTTCGCCTGGCGCTGAGCGCTAGGCGCCGTCACGGAAGTCCAGGACCTGCTCGGGCGGCGGGAACCCCTCGGCCAGGTCCAGCCCGTGGACGTCGCGCACGTGCTCGCGGAAGAAGCGGTCGAAGGGCTCGTCGGAGGAGGCCATCCCCTCGAAGGCCGCCGCGAGGTCCTGCGCCTCGAGGAGGACGACGGCGACGTCGCCGGCGGGCGTCTGCTGGATCCAGACGGACTCGCGCACGACCCCCAGCCGCCGGCGCGCGTCGGCGTGCGCCGCCCGGCGCTCGCCGTCCCAGCAGGACCGCATCACCTCGCGGTCGGTCTCGGTCTTGCCAGGGAGGAGGGGGGCCACGAAGCCGACGCTCTGCATGGGCGCATGCTGGCCGCGTGCCGCGCGCGAGACATCACTCGATCGAGTGGACCTTGGCGGCCAACGCGACGCGGTTGGCCACGCCGAGCTTGCGGAAGATCTGCCGCAGATGGCTGTTGACCGTGTGCGGCGAGATGTAGAGCCGCTTGGCCACCTCGCGGTTCGTCAGGCCCTCGGCGACGAGCTCGGCCACGGCACGCTCGGTCGGGGTCAGGCCGGCCCAGCCGGCGCCCGGCGCAAGGCGCGGGCCGCGGGCCCCACGGCGCCCCCCGGCCGCGCGCAGCGCAGCCCCGGCTCTCGCGGACAGCGCGGCGGCGCCCAGCTCCTCGTAGCGGTCGATCGCCTCGGTCAGCAGCGCGCGGGCCTCCTCGCGTCGCCCGGCGGCGCCCAGGACGCTGGCGGCGTCCTCGCAGCCGGCGGCGTGGTCGAGGACCCGCCCGGCTCGCCGCGCGAGGTCGACGGCCTCGAGCAGCCGCTCGGGGTCGTCCTCCACCAGCCCGCGGCAGCGGGCCGCCGCGGCCCGGGCGGACGGCACCTCGGGTGCGAGCTCGGCGGCCGCCGCGACCGCGCAGGTCACCTCGCGCGCCCGGTCCGGCGCACCGGCCTCGAGCAGGAGCCGGACCAGCGGCGGGCCGAGGTGGCGGTGGTGGAGGACGGGACACCGCTGCCAGGCGCGCCACAGCACGTCGCGTGCCGCCTGGGGATCGCCCGAGGCTTCGGCGAGCAGGCTCGCCGCCAGTGCCACGACCTCGGCACCGTACGGCGGGCGGTCGCCCTCCAGGACGTCGCGCACGGGGGCCAGCGCGCGCGCCGCGCCCGCACGGTCGGCGCGCGCCGCGGCGATGATCGCCCGGTAGCCGTGCGACTGCGCGACGAGGATCCTCGCGCCCTGCTCGGCCGCGCCCCGCAGGCCGGCCTCGAGCTCGGGATCGGCGTCGTCCCACTCACCGCGCAGGAAGCGCAGCTCGGCCGCCATCAGCCGCACGTCGGGCAGGAGCCACGCCGACCGCAGCGCCTCGCACTCCTCGACCGCCGCGCGGTACGCCGCGGTCGCCTCGTCCAGGCGGTCGGCTTCGGTGAGGGCCAGGCCGCGGAAGAACAGCGGATGGCGCAGGCGGGCCGCCTCGTCGCCGGCGGTGAACGCGGTGCGCACCGCGCGATCGGTCAGCTCGAGCGCCTCCGCGTAGCGGCCCTGGGTCCTCACGGCGACGGCGAGCGTCGTGAGGCTCCAGACGGTCATCGGCGCGTCGGCGGCCGTCTCGGCGAGCGCGAGCGCCCGGCGGGCCGCGTGCTCGCCGGCGCGCGGATCGCCCGCGAAGGTGTGGCCGAGGCCGGCCTGGGCCAGGACGAGCGCCTGCTCCGCGTCCGACAGCCGCGGGACGAGCGCGAGCGTGGCCTGCCCCTGCGCGAGGAGCTCGCGCGGGCGGTTCTGCAGCGAGAGCGCCTCCATGAGCGACAGCCGCAGGGGCATGTCGGCCCCGGGGTCGTGCGGGCGCGCCAGGACGGCCTCCGCGATCCCCGCCGCCTCCGCGACCCGGCCCGCCCGCAGGAGCGCCTCGACGAGCTCGACGACGACGCGGTCGCGCTCTGGGTGGCGGTCGGGCAGCAGGCTCTCGGCGCGGCGCAGCAGCTCCACGGCGACGCCGGGGGCGCGCGGGGCCGCCTCCCGGGCGGCGCGGCGCAGCAGCGCGACGACCTCCAGGTCGCCGGCGTGCGCGCCGAGGAAGGCGTGGCCGGCGACCTCGTCGAGCGGGGCGCCGCGGTCGGCCAGCGCCCGTGCCGCCTCCCGGTGCAGCGTGACGCGCACCGGCTCGGGCACCGCGCGGTAGACAGCGTCGTGGACCAGCGCGTGGCGGAAGGTGACGGCCGTCCCCTCCCCGCCCACCAGCCGCGCCTCGAAGGCCGGCCCGAGTCCGCCGGCGAGGTCGACCACGCGGCGGCCCGTGAGGGCGGCCAGATCGACGAGCGAGAACGAGCCGCCCAGCACCGAGGCGACCCGCAGCAGCTCGACGGTCGCGTCGGGCAGCCAGCCGAGCCGGCGCACCACCAGTTGGCGCAGCGACTCGGGCAGGTCGCCCGGGGCCATCTCCACCGTGTCGCACGAGGCCTCGAGCATGCCCTCGGCCGACAGGGCCCGGAGCATCTCGACGATCCACAACGGGTTGCCCCCCGCGCGGTCCACCGCCCGGCGCAGCGCCGGCCCTGGGGGCAGGCCGGCCTCCGCGCGGACCAGGCGGTCGACCTCGTCCTCGGCGAAGGGGGCGAGCCTGATCGCGGCGGCGCCGGCGTCGAGCACGTCGTCGACGACCTGGGCCAGTTCGCCGCTGCGGGGCGCCGGGCGCAGCGTCGCGATCAGCAGCACGCCGACGTGGTCGAGCCGTCGCGCCATCCAGCGGACGCTCAGCAGCGTCGCGCTGTCGGCCCAGTGGAGGTCCTCGAGCGCCAGCAGCACGGGGCCGTCGCGCGACAGGACCTCCAGGAGCTCCACCACGTCCTCGGCGACGGCGAACTGCCGCCCGGCCGACCGCTCGCCCGCAGCCGCCAGCAGGCGCCCGATCGCCGCCCGGCGGGGATCGCGCGAGCCGGCCCGGAGCTCGAGCGCCTCGACGAGCGCGCCGAAGGGCCGCGTGCGCTCGAGGGCGTGCGCCTCGCCGCGCAGCACGGTGACCCCGTCGGCCCGCGCCTCGTCGAGCAGGCTGCCGAGGAGCCGGGACTTGCCGATCCCCGCCTCCCCTTCGACGAGCGCCACGGCCCCGGCGCCGTCGCGCGCCGTCGCGACGAGGCCGCGCAGCGCAGCGAGCTCCCGGGCCCGCCCGACCAGCGTCGCCGAGGACGTCGCCGCCACACCTCCACCCTGCTGCGAACGGGGAAGCGGCGCAAGTCAGGCGGCGAGGTGGTCAGCGCGCCGGGTGCTGCGGGAGGGCACGGAACGCCTGGCGCCCTCTCGCCATGTCCAATGTATACCCGGGTGGGGGGCTTGAAACAAGCCCCCCGGGGTGCCCCATACTCGCCCGCCGCAAGCCACGAAGAGGGACGTGAGAGGCGTGATGGAACCCCGGTCATCGAGCAGTTCAGGAGGGCGTGCGGCCCCTCCGGCGGCCATCGAGGTCGTCGATCTCGTCAAGCGCTACGGCGACGTCGAGGCCGTCCGCGGCGTGTCGTTCACGGTGCCCCGCGGCGAGGTCTTCGGGTTCCTCGGCCCCAACGGCGCCGGCAAGAGCACGACGATCAAGATGCTCTGCACGCTCGTGCGCCCGACGTCCGGTGCCGCGCGCGTCGCCGGCTACGACGTCACCACCGAGCGCGACGACGTGCGCCGCCACATCGGTCTGGTCTTCCAGGACCCGACCCTGGACGGCTACCGCACCGCCGCGCAGAACCTGCGCTTCCACGCCGAGCTGTACGACGTCGACCCGCGGGCCATCGCGGCGCGGATGGACCAGATGCTGCAGATGGTCGACCTCGCCGACCGGCGCGACGCGCCGGTGATGACGTTCTCGGGCGGGATGCGCCGCCGGCTGGAGATCGCCCGGGGCCTGCTGCACTCGCCGCGCGTACTGGTCCTCGACGAGCCGACGATCGGCCTGGACCCCCAGACGCGCAGCTCGATCTGGCGCTACATCCGGGCGCTGCAGGAGACCGAGGGGACGACCGTCTTCCTGACGACGCACTCCATGGAGGAGGCCGAGTTCTGCGATCGCATCGCGATCATGGATCGCGG
>DASPKC010000089.1:0-5323 GCA_035628295.1 Baekduia sp. | reverse complement strand
GCCGGCAGCAGCGACGGGTGCACGTTGACGACGCGGTCGGGGAAGCGCGCCAGGAAGGCCGGGTCGAGGATCGCCATGTAGCCGGCGAGCACGACCACCTCCACGCCGAGGCCGGCCAGCCAGCCGGCGATGGCCAGATCGCGCGCCGCCCGGTCGGGATGCTCGGCGCGCGGGAACACGGCGCACGCCACACCGGCCGCCGCCGCGCGCTCCAGCGCCCGCGCGCCCGGCTGGTCGGACGCGACGCCCACGATCTCGACGTCGCGGCCATGGACGCTGTCCAGCAGCGCCTGCAGGTTCGTCCCCTCGCCGGAGGCGAGGACCCCGACGCGCGGCAGCGGGCTCATGCCGCGAGCCGCGCCTGGCCGTGCGAGAGCACCGGGTAGGGCCCGGAGGACAGCACGAGCGTCCCGTCGGCCACGAGCTCGTCCACCCGCGCCAGCACCGTGCGAGTCGGCAGATGCGCGAACGCTCCGTGCTCGGGCAGCCCGTCCCACGCGTTGCGCACGACCACCTTCGCCCGGCTGCCGCGCAGCACGTCGGCGACCCGCGAGCGGCCGATGGACGGCCGCGCGGACGCCACGACCGCGAGGATCGCGCCGTCGAGGTCGCCGGCCGCCGCGCGCCCGCCGGCCGCCGCAGGCCGCCCCGCCGGCGCGGGCGCGAGCTCGGGCGCGCAGACGTCGCAGCACGGCACGCCCGGAGCCGGGACGGGGGCGGCCGGGTCGCCGAAGTGGCGCAGGATCGTGACGCGGCGGCAGTCGGAGCCCTCGGCGAACGCCCACACGGCGCGGTACTGGCGCCAGCGCGCCCGCTGACCCTCGGCTGCCGACGTGCGCGCCGCAGCGCGCGCCCGGCCGTCCCAGGCGCCGACGAGCCGGCCGCGGACGCGATCCAGCGGCGCCGGCGCCGGCTGCACGACGCCGGCCCGGGCGAGGTGGCCCACGACCGCGCGGACGCGCTCGTCCTCGTCGTCGAGGTCGGTCGCCAGGACGTCGTAGCGCGCCGGGCCGCTGCCGTCCACCGGCGCGACCGCCGCCGCGATGAGGCGCCGGGCCACGGACTCCAGGAGCTCGTCGGCGACCTCAGCGCGCTCGATGAAGAAGACGTGCAGGCCCTTGTCGCGCGGCTCGGCGAAGAGCAGCGCCCGGGCCGGCGCGCCGTCGCGGCCGGCGCGGCCCGCCTCCTGGTAGTAGGCCTCCACGGACGACGGGACCGTCGCGTGCAGCACCGTGCGCACGTCGGCCTTGTCGACGCCCATCCCGAACGCGTTCGTGGCGACGACCACGTCGACCGCCCCGTCCATGAACCGCCGCTGGGCCTCGGCCCGCTGGGCCCGCCCGAGGCCGGCGTGGTAGGCGAGCACCTCGACGCCCAGCTCGCGCTCGAGCTCCTGCGCGAGCTCGTCGGTCTGCCGCCGGGTCCCCGCGTAGACGATGGCCGGACGCGCTTCCGGCTCGGCGAGGACCGCGGCGATGCGCCGGCGCTTGTCCACCGACGTCCCGCACGGCACGACCCCGAACGACAGGTTGGGCCGGTCGAACCCCGTGGTCACCCGCACGACGTCGCGCAGGCCCAGCCGGGCCTCGATGTCGCGTGCGACCTCCGGCGTGGCGGTCGCCGTCGACGCGACGATCGCGCGGGCGCCGAGCCAGCGCGCGGCGTCGCCCAGGCGGAAGTAGTCGGGGCGGAAGTCGTGCCCCCACTGCGACACGCAGTGCGCCTCGTCGACCACGAACAGGCCGATCGGCACCTCCGACAGCGCCTCCAGGAACCCCGGCGAGGCGAAGCGCTCCGGAGCGACGTACAGCAGCCGCAGCCTCCCCGCCGCCGCCCGGGCCATCACGAGCCGGTTCTCGGCGGCGTCCTGCTGCGAGTTGACGAGCGCCACGGGCGCGTCGGGCCCCAGGCGCGCGCGCAGCGCGTCGACCTGGTCCTGCATCAGCGACACCAGCGGCGAGACCACCACGGCGAGGTCGTCGCGGACGAGCGCCGGGAGCTGGTAGCACAGCGACTTGCCCGCGCCCGTCGGCATGACCACCAGGACGTCGCGGCCCTCGACGGCCGCGCGCACGGCGTCCTCCTGCCCCGGCCGGAAGCCGGGGAAGCCGAAGAGGCGGTGCAGGGCGTCGCGCAGGGGGTCCATCGGGGGCGCCCGAGGCTAGCGAGCGCGGCGGCGGCCGCCGGGGACCGTCACGAAGACGGCACAGGTGCGCGCCGCTCCCACATCTCGATGGCCCCGAGCTCGTGGAAGCCGATGCGCCGGTACGCCGGGCGCCCGAGCTGCGTGGCCTCGAGCGTGGTGGTCTCGCATCCTCGGCCGGCCGCTTCCCGCAGGCCGGCGGCGATGACCGCGCCCGCCAGACCCCGGCCCCGGTGGTCGGGGTGCGTGGCGACGAACGTGATCCAGCAGTCGCCCTCGTGCTCGACGGTGGCGGCGCAGGCCACCAGCCGCCCGTCCTCCTCGACGCCGAACCACGTGAACGGCGGCCCGTCGAGGCGGCCGAGCGGCTCGCCGAGCGTCCCGGGCTCGATCCCGTAGGCCAGGTCGTTCAGCGCCCCGCACGCCGCCGGATCGGCCGGGCGCACGGCGACGCGCGGGACCTGGTCCAGCGCCATCTCCTCGATGCGTGCGGCCATCTGCTCCGGGGAGGCGTCGAGGACGTGCCCCGCGCGCGCGAGGGGCGGCCCGAGCGCGGCGACATCGCGCGGCTGCACCCAGACCGTCCACGCGCGCACGCCGGCGGCCTCGTAGCGGCGCGCCAGCTCGGGCACGGCGGCGACCAGCGCCTCGGGGTCCTCGTAGACCACCGAGTTGAACAGCGACCGGTCGGGCCGGTCGGGGTCGACCGCCGCCAGCACCCCGCCCGCCAGCTCGACGACCTCGCCCCGCGGCGCGGCCGCGGTGATCGCGGCCAGCCCCGCGCGGTGCGACGCGTGGTGGCGCGCCGCGAGGTCCATCGCGCTCAGACCTTCGCGAGCGGCAGGGCGCGCTCGAACGCGTCCTTGGTCTGCGCGTCGTGCGTGCCGGCCAGGGGATACTCGCCGGAGAAGCAGGCGTCGCAGTGCCGGCCGCGCTCGCCGCGGACGGCCTCGTAGACTCCCTCGAGCGACAGGTAGGCCAGCGAGTCGCACCCGAGCTCGGCGGCGACCTCGGCCTCCGTGCGCTCGTGGGCGATCATCTCCTCGCGCGTCGACATGTCGACCCCGTAGTGGCACGGGTGGCGCGTGGGCGGGGCCGAGATCCGCATGTGCACCTCGAGCGCGCCGGCGTCGCGCAGCATCTGGACGATCTGGCGCGTGGTGTTGCCGCGCACGATCGAGTCGTCGACCACGACGATGCGCTTGCCGCCGACGATCTCCGGCAGCGGGTTGAACTTCATCCGCAGGCCGTGCTTGCGCAGCTCCTGGCCGGGTTGGATGAACGTGCGCGCCACGTAGCGGTTCTTGATCAGGCCGTCGTCCTGCGGGAGCCCGGCGGCGCGGGCGAACCCGCGGGCCGCGGCGTTGCCCGAGTCCGGCACGGCGATGACCAGGTCGGCGGTCGACGCCGGGCTCTCGCGGGCGAGGATCTCGCCCATCCGGCCGCGCGCGGCCTGCAGCACGTCGCCGTTCATGCGCGAGTCCGGCCGGGCGAAGTAGATGTACTCGAAGACGCAGAACGCCTCGCGGGGCGACGCCACGGCCTGGCGCGTTCGCAGGCCCTCCTCGCACAGCGTCACGACCTCGCCGGGCGCCACCTCGCGCTCGAACGTCGCGCCGATGATGTCGAAGGCACAGGACTCCGACGCGACGACCCAGCGGTCGCCGATGCGTCCGAGCGCCAGGGGCCGGACGCCGGAGGGGTCGCGGAAGGCCACGACCCGGTCCTTCGTCATCACGACGGTGGAGAACGCGCCCTTCAGGCGCGGCATGACGTCCGCTACGGCGTCCTCGAGCTCGTCGGCCGGGTGGGTGGCCAGCAGCGCGGCGATGATCTCGGAGTCCGACGTCGAAGAGAACGTCACGCCCTCGGCCGCCAGCTCGGCGTGCAGCTCGACGGCGTTGATGAGGTTGCCGTTGTGGGCGAGCGCCAGCTCCCGGCGGTTGCCGCCCGAGCCGGCGCTGCGATGCACCGGCTGGGAGTTCTCCCACTCGTTGGAGCCGGTCGTGGAGTACCGGACGTGGCCGATGGCGAGGTCGCCCCCGAGCGCGCGGAGGTCGTGCTCCTTGAAGACCTGGTTCACCAGGCCCAGGGCGCGCTGGGTGATGATGTAGCCGCCGCGGTCGGCCGCGGCGATGCCGGCCGATTCCTGGCCACGGTGCTGCAGGGCGAACAGACCGAAGTACGCGAAGCGAGAGACGTCGTGCTCGGGCGCATAGATCCCGAAGACGCCGCACTCGTCGCGCGGTCCATCGCGCTCATCGAGGACGGGGAGCTCGATCATGAGAGGAGGAGCCGCGGGGGCCGTCACACAGGCTAGCAGCGCCTCCGGGCGGCCTTCGGGGCCGAACTCTGGACGGCGGGTTGTGCCACCGGACCAGAGCAGCGGGACCCTCGCTGCTCTAGAACAGGGACCATGAGCGCCGCCGACGTGTGGGCCCGTTGCGGGGCCGTCATCTACGACCCCTTCCTCGCCCTGGCCGAGCGGCGCGGCATGGCGGCCCGGCGGCGCGACCTGCTCGCGCGCGCCGAGGGGCGGGTGCTGGAGATCGGCGCCGGCACGGGCCTCAACGTCCCGCACTACCCGGGCCACGTCGAGCAGCTCGTCCTCACGGAGCCCGAGCTCGGGATGCGCAAGCGCCTCGAGCGGCGCGTCGAACGCGCGGGGCGCGACGCGCAGGTCGTCGGCGCCGGCGCCGAGCAGCTGCCCTTCGAGGACGACAGCTTCGACCACGTGGTCTCCACGATGGTCCTGTGCACGGTGCCCGAGCCGCGGTCGGCCATCGCCGAGATCCGGCGCGTGCTGCGCCCGGGCGGCCGCCTGCTGTTCGCCGAGCACCTGCGGGCCCACGAGCCACGCCTGGCCCGCTGGCAGGACCGGCTCGAGGCGCCGTGGCGCGGCTTCGCCTTCGGCTGCCGCTGCAACCAGCCGACGCTCGACCTCCTGGCCGAGGGCGGCCTGCAGGTCGAGGTGCACGAGCACGGTCGCTGGCACGGCATGCCGCCGCTGGTGGCGCCGCTGGCCGTCGGCTCGGCCAGCGCGTAGGCCGGGGGCCGCGGCAGGCATCTGTTGGCGGATCGACCCTGGGATGCCGCGGTGGATTCATCCGGTCATCGCAACACGATGGGTTTGTGTTGAGTGATCGGAGGGGTCGGTGGTCAAGAGGCGGGGGCCGTATC
>DASPKC010000088.1:0-2768 GCA_035628295.1 Baekduia sp. | reverse complement strand
TGCTCGTCTACCCGACCATGGCGTCGCAGCTCCTGCCGAACTTCAAGGAGCGCGACTTCCTCATGCACTGGCTCACCGAGCCGTCGACCTCCGTCAAGGAGGAGCAGCGGATCTCGATCGAGGCGTGCAAGGACCTGCGGGCCATCCCCGGCGTGCGCAACTGCGGATCGCACATCGGCCAGGCCCTGCTGTCCGACGAGGTCTACGGCGCCTACTTCGGGGAGAACTGGATCAGCGTCGACAAGTCGGTGGACTACGACGACACCCTGGAGCGGGTCAACAAGGTCGTCGACAGCTATCCCGGCATGCAGCGCGACGTGCAGACCTACCTGCGCGAGCGCATCAAGGAGGTCCTGACGGGCTCCAGCGGCGCGGTGGTGGTGCGGATCTACGGGCCCGAGCCGAAGAAGCTCACCGAGCTGTCCGAGATGGTCCTGAAGAAGATCGGCGACACGCCGGGCCTCACCGAGGCGGCGGCCGCCCTGCAGAAGGAGCTGCCGCAGATCGAGGTCGAGCTCGACCTGGACAAGGCGCAGGCCTACGGGCTCAAGCCGGGTGACATCCGCCGGCAGTCGTCGGCCTTCGTCGCCAGCGAGGAGGTCTCCGACATCTTCGCCGACGGCAAGGCCTACGACGTCCACGTCTGGACCCTGGAGTCGGCGCGCAACAGCTTCGACGACATCCAGCAGATGCCGATCGACGTCCCGGGCGGGAAGAAGATCGAGCTGCAGGACGTGGCCGACGTGCGCATCGCGCCGAGCCCGAACGCCATCCTGCGTGACGACCAGTCGCGGCGCATCGACGTCGAGGGCAACCTCGTGGAGGGCGGCGACCTCGACAAGACGGTCGACGAGGTCGAGCGGCGCATGGCGGAGATCGACCTGCCGCCGGAGTACTCCTACAAGGTGCTCGGCGAAGGCTCGGAGCTCAACGCGGCGGAGTCGCGGCTGGGCACCTTCGGCCTGGCGGCGGCCGCGGCCATCCTGCTGCTGCTGCAGGCGGCGTTCGGCAGCATGCGCCTGGCGCTGCTGGCGTTCCTGCTGCTGCCGATGTCGCTGGTGGGCGGCCTGCTGGCGGTCAAGATGGGCGACGGGATCCTGTCGCTCGGCTCGCTCGTCGGCTTCCTCACCGTGTTCGGCATCGCCGCGCGCAACGGGATCCTGATGATCAGCCACTTCCAGCACCTCGAGAAGGAGGAAGGCGTGCCCTTCGGCATGGAGCTGGTCATGCGCGGGGCCAAGGAACGCCTGGCGCCGATCCTCATGACGGCGACCGCGACCGGTCTGGCCATCGTGCCGCTGGCCGCGGCCGGGAGCATCCCGGGCCACGAGATCGAGCACCCGATGGCGATCGTCATCCTCGGTGGCCTCGTGACCTCGACGCTGCTGAACCTGTTCATCATCCCGTCGCTCTACCTGAAGTTCGGCAAGAGCCGGAAGGAGAAGGCGGCGCTCGCGGCCGCGGCGCCGGCGACGGGCTAGGGCCGGAGGTCGACGGTCCGCGGCAGGGTCGAGGTGGTGACCACCTTCCTGCTGCGGGCCGTCGCCCGCACCTTCGCGCGCAGGCGCAGGACCGTGGCGCGTGCCCCGTGCGGAGCAGGCACGGTGATGGCGAAGCGCCCACCGCGGCGTGGCAGCCCGTGACCGGCGGCGACCCACCGGCCGCCGCGGACGCGGCGGCTGACGGTGATGCGCCTGTCGGCGGCGCGCGGGGCCAACGGGCCCACGACGCGCCCGCGGATGGTCACCCTGCTGCGGCGCGTGGTGATCGACGTGACCAGCAGGCGCGGATCCGTGGCCTGCGCTGGCTCGCGGCCGGGGCACGCGACGGCGTCGGCGCCCGCCGCGGCCTCGCCGGCCACGAGGTCGAGCACCTCGCGTCCGCCGAGCGTCAGCTCCGCGTGCAGCGCGCGTTGGACGAGCCGGCCGGCGCCGGTACGCACCTGCTCGCCGCGCGCCACGCGCAGCCGCAGGCCGGTGCCGGGGACGGCGAGGTCCAGCGGCGCGGCGCCTGCCCCGCCGGTGGTGACGTTGCGGCCGAGCACGCGCAGGCCGCCGACGCGCGAGGCGCCAGTGAGCCGGGGGGCGCCGTCGGCGCAGCCGCCGGCCACCGCGGAGGACAGCGTCTCGGCCGTGAGCAGCTCCGTCGGGACCGTGCCGTCACCTGCGGGCAGGCCGAGGCGCAGCGCGCCGATCCCGCCGGTCGCGAGCACCTGCTGTGCGGCGACCGGTCCGGTCTCCGGGCCCTGGACGGCGGTCGCGGCCGTCACGGCGGAGGCGGTCAGCAGGATCGGCAGCGGCGAGGTGTCGGCGACGCGCACCGCGTCGGGACGGCAGGTGAGCGGCGCAGGGCCCACGTTGGCCACGGCGGGCTCCAGCGTGGTGCCCAGCAGCGTCAGGCGCAGCGCGCTGGCCTCGCACGTCCAGCGCGCGCTCGATGCCTGGGCATCGGCGGCCGGGGCCAGCGCGAGCAGTCCGAGACCGGCGGTCAGGACGCGAAACCGGGGCATCGGCCGCGCATCGGCAGCACCGCGTCGCACCTTGAGCCGCCGTGTCCGCGCAGGGGCCCGAGGGCGGGCGGCGAACGGGTGCGGGTGTCGCCCAAGCGCTGCTACGTCGCCAGCCCGCTGGGGTTCACGGCTGCGGGCCGCCACTGGTACGGCGCGGTGCTGCTGCCGGTCCTGCGCGAGGTCGTCGAGCCCGTGGACCCGTGGGCGCTCACCGGCGCCGGGGAGGTGGCGGCGGCCACCCGCGACGTCTGGCTGGAGG
>DASPKC010000087.1:0-8705 GCA_035628295.1 Baekduia sp. | reverse complement strand
CTCTGCGGCGCTGCGCGGGGCGCGCCGGCGCGCGCCCCGCGTCCCGGCGGCTAGCCGGCCACGGGCTGCGGCTTGTCGGCCGTCAGCTCGCGGTAGCGCGCGAACAGCGGCTTGGTCAGCGGCACGAGCTTCAGGATCTTGTTGACCGGACCCTTGGACTTGACCTCGCGCTTGGCGAGGCCCACGGCCAGGTTGTAGTCGCCGCGCCAGTAGCGGTCGGCGATGTCGGCGGGCATCGAGAGCGTCACGTCGGGCTCGATCGAGCTGGCGCCCTCGGCGACCTCGTAGGGCTCGCCGAAGCGGACGGTGATCTCGGACTCGGGCTCGGTCAGCTGCAGGCGCAGGACCACGCCGGCGCTGCGCATCGCGGGCGCGGTGGCGGGGTCCTCGCCGGCGGCGCGGAACACGCCCCCGATGTAGCGGTAGACCTCGGTGTCGTCGGTGAAGTACGGCATGGCCGCGACGGTATGCGGCCCGGGGCGCCGACTGCCACCTCTGGGGGGGCGAAATGCCCGAAAGGGGTAGGGATGCGAGCCGGTCGGTCAGTGGTCGCGGCTGCCCGGCCCCCGTACGGTCCTCGCCAGTGTCCGACCGGGAGGAGCCGACATGAGCGCGACCAAGCGCCGCAGCATCACGAAGACGCACGCCCGCATCAACGAGCTGGGCTGGGAGCCGACCTACCATGAGCCCAAGGCGACCTACCCCACGAAGTACGTCTTCCCCAAGAACGCCAAGGACCCGATGAAGCAGATCATGCGGGAGTACCTCCCCATGGAGCTCGAGAAGGACGAGCGGGTCTACGGCGGTCACGACGCGGCGGTGCGGGCGGCCATGCCGGAGAAGGCCGAGGAGCGCTGGCTGGAGATCCTCAAGCCCTTCGTGACGGTCACGAACTACGCCGAGGTCGGCGCCGGGCGCTGCATGTCGATGCTCATCGACGCCATCCCGAACAACGAGCTGCGCAACGGCTACCACGTGCAGTTCGTCGACGAGGTCCGCCACGAGGGCCTGCAGATGAGCCTCTCGCGCTGGTACGCCAAGAACGTGCCGGACCCCGCCGGCTGGCACCTCGGCGGCCAGGCGCTCCCGCGCGACCCGATCACCGCGGCCGGCCTGAACATGCTCAGCCACTTCATGGTCGGCGATCCGATCCAGTGCGCCTTCACGCTGCAGGTCGTGGCCGAGACCGCCTTCACCAACGTCGCGTTCGTCGCCCTCCCTGACGTCGCGGCCCGCAACGGCGACTTCGCGCTGCCCACGACGTACCTGTCGGTGCAGTCCGACGAGGCCCGCCACATCTCCAACGGCTACGCCACGCTGCTGACCGTCCTGCAGGACGACCGCAACGCGCCGCACATCGAGCGCGACCTGCAGCAGGCCTGGTGGATCAACCACGCGTTCCTCGACGTCTTCAGCGGCGCGATCATGGAGTACTTCTCCCGTGACCGCTCCGACAAGGAGTCGTTCCTGGACAAGTGGGACCGCTGGATCCGCGACGACTGGTACCGCGCGTACATCCTCAAGCTCGGCAAGCTCGGCCTGAACGTCCCGCCGGACATGTTCGAGCGCGCCCGCGAGCGCATCGTCAACGGCCTCGTCCACAAGAACGCGATGTTCGCCTTCGCGTCGTGGCCGATCCACTTCTGGCGCTTCGACGGCCTCGACGAGCGCGACTTCGAGTGGTTCGAGGAGAAGTACCCGGGCTGGTACGACGAGTACGGCTTCTTCTGGGAGGCGTTCCGCCAGCTCGACGACCCGGCCGAGCGCGGCCTGCTGTTCCAGAGCATGCTGGCCGACGCGCCGCCCTTCTGCTGGACCTGCCAGATGGCGAGCGTCTTCGACGACGACCTCTGCCATCGCGAGGTCGACGGCCACACGCGCTTCTACTGCTCGAAGGAGTGCCAGTGGCTGGACGAGTCCAACCCCGGCCGCTACACCGGCGACCGCAACTGGTTCGACCGCTACCACGGCATGGAGCTGTCGGAGCTCGTCTCCCAGCTCGGGTTCGTGCGCCAGGACGGTGAGACCACGATCGGCCAGCCGCACCTGCGCGGCGACGACCGGTGGACGCTCGCGGACCTCAAGGCCTGCGGCATGACGGTCGAGAGCCCGAACATCAACACCGCCAAGCGGATGGGGCTGGCCGACGGCGACCACCACAAGCTGTGGCAGGCGGCTACCACGGCCAAGGCCAACGGCTCCGCGCCGGCCGGGTGGGGCCCGGTCGGGGACACGGCGCTGCTGGCGCCGATCCACTAGGGCCGCCCGGACATGGCACGGATCGCGCTCGAGCCGATCGGTGAGGAGATCGACTGCGGCGAGGACGAGACCGTCCTCGACGCAGCGTTCCGCCAGGGCTGGTCGCTGGCCCACGGCTGCCGGGAGGGGCAGTGCTCGGCCTGCAAGGCCTACCTCCTGCAGGGCGAGGTGACCCTCAAGCCGTACTCGACGTTCGCGCTGTCGGAGACCGAGGAGGAGCAGGGCTACACGCTGCTGTGCCGCGCGATGCCCGACGACGAGGAGGTCACCGTCGAGCTGCTGCACTTCGATCCCGACAACCTGCGCCTGGACGTCCCCATCCGCGACGGCCGGGCCAAGGTCGTCGAGCTGCGGGAGATGACGCACGACATCACCCGCCTGGTGCTCGAGGTCCTCGAGCCGGCCGACTTCGAGTTCCACCCCGGCCACTACGTGGACCTGCACGTGCCGGGTGCGGAGGGCGAGCGCCGCTCGTTCTCCATGGCCAACCTGCCGGACACGACGCCGGCCCGGCTCGAGCTGATCATCAAGCGCTACCCCGGCGGCAAGATCTCCGGGCTGCTGGAGCACGGCATCGAGGTCGGCACGGAGCTGGACTTCACCGGCCCCTACGGCACGTTCGGGCTGCGCGACGGCGACGGGCCCGTACTGATGATCGCGGGCGGCTCGGGGATGGCGCCGCAGCTGGGGCTGCTGCGCGAGCTCGTGCGCATCGGCTCCCCGCGCGAGGTGCGCTTCTTCTACGGCGCGCGCACGCAGGCCGACCTGTTCGACCTCGACCTCGTGGAGGAGCTCGGCGCGCAGCTGGCCGACTTCCGGTTCGTGCCCGTGCTCTCCGACGAGGCGTGGGACGGCGCGACGGGCTTCGTGCACGACGTCGCCGACGAGCACCTCAAGCAGCACGGCACCCCCGACGACCTCGGCGCCTACCTCTGCGGCCCGCCGCCGATGGTCGACGCCGCCCTGGAGATGCTCACCGACGTCCACGGCGTCGACGAGCAGCGCATCCACTACGACAAGTTCACGACCACGGCCGCCGCCGACGGCGCCGCAGCCTGAGGAGGAGAGGGAGATGAGCGGACCCCCGGTCAAGAAGCTGGGCGACGACGGACGCCGGCGCGGCGACGACGTCGAGCGGCGCTTCGCGTACTTCACGCCCGCCAAGCGCAAGGCCTCGCTGTACGAGGACGTCACCTGCGACACGCAGCCGTCCGTGCACCGCCACGTGGCGCGCGGCTGGCCGGTGTCGTTCGAGGACGGCCGCGGCGTGTGGAGCGACGACTCGACGGCGCTGCGCAGCAGCGACTGGTACGCGTTCCGCGACCCCGGCCAGCTCTGGGAGCGGCCCTTCTACCAGCAGGGCACGCAGGCCGAGGCGCAGATCGAGGCGGCCGTCAAGGGCGCCGCCAACGAGCGCATGTTCGACGACTTCACGCCGGAGTGGATCGAGTTCCTGCGCGAGAACCTCCAGGTCCCCGCGTTCGCCGAGCACGGGCTGTGGCTGGCCACCGCGTCGGTGGGCCGCGACTGCCTGAGCGACTCGGTCACCCACTGCGTCGTGCTGCAGGCCGCCCAGAAGCAGCGGGTCGCCCAGTCGATCGTGCTCTACGCGATGGACCTCGAGGAGCAGTTCGGCGAACAGCCGATCGAGGCCGCCAAGCAGCGCTGGCTGGAGCACCCCGCGTGGCAGCCCACGCGCGAGTTCGTCGAGCACCTGCACGCCACGAACGACTGGGCCGAGGTCATCGTCGCGACGAACCTCTGCTTCGAGCCGCTCGTCGGCGACATGTACCGCCGCGAGCTCGGGATCCGGGCCGCCACCGCCAACCGCGACACGGTCACCCCGATCGTCGCCCGCACGGCGCAGACCGAGTGGGAGTGGGTCGCCGCCTGGACGGCGAAGCTGACCCACTTCCTGCTGGAGGACGAGGCGCACGGCGCGCACAACCGCGAGGTGCTGGCCGGCTGGCTGGCCAAGTGGCTGCCCAAGGCGATCGCCGCGGCTGAGGCGCTGACGGCCATCGCCGAGCAGCTCCCGGGCGAGTTCGACGTGGACGCCGCGCGCGAGCGCGTGCGCCGCGACGCCGCCGCGTTCCACGAGCAGTGCGGCATCACCGAGCTCGTGGGGGTGACGGCGTGAGCGTCGGGGGAGAGCACGACTACGTCGGGATCATCATGGCCAAGAGCGAGCAGGGCGACGGCATCGCCGACGCCATGCGCCAGGTCGAGGGCGTCGAGGTGCTCGAGCAGCCGTCGTTCTGGGAGATCCGGGCCAAGGAGCGCCTGATCATCGACTTCGACACCGTCTCCGAGGAGGCGGGCTTCGACGTCGACCTCTCCAGCGTGCAGTACGAGATGTCCACGGTGTACGGCCGGATGGTCGCCACCGACGATGCACTGATGCTGTTCTCCGATCCCGCCGAAGCAGCGGCGGCCCAGGCCTGAGGGGGCCCACCCATGAGCGAGTTCGACTACGTCATCGTCGGTGCCGGCTCGGCGGGCTGCGTGCTGGCCGCGCGGCTGACCGAGGACCCGGCGGTCCGCGTCCTGCTCCTGGAGGCCGGCCCGGCCGACACCCAGCAGGAGATCCACATCCCGGCCGCGTTCGGCGCGCTGCTCAAGAGCGCGCTGGACTGGGACTTCGTCACCGAGCCCGAGCCCGGGCTCGACGGCCGCCGCACCTACCTGCCGCGCGGCCGGATGCTCGGCGGCTCCTCGTCCATCAACGCGATGGTCTACATGCGCGGCAACCGCGCCGACTACGACGGGTGGGCGCAGCTCACCGGCGACGAGGGCTGGTCGTACGCCAACGCCCTGCGGCTGTTCAAGCGCTCCGAGGACAACGAGTGGGGCGAGAGCGAGTTCCACGGCACGGGCGGTCCGCTGTCCGTGCGTGACTCGCGCGCCATGACGCCCATGGTCGACGCGTTCGTCGAGGCCGCCACCGAGGCGGGCTTCGCGCACAACACCGACGTCAACGGCGCGGCGCAGGAGGGCTTCGGCCGCTTCCAGACGACGCAGCGCGACGGCATGCGCTGCAGCGCCGCGGCCGCGTTCCTGCACCCGGCCCTCGGCCGCCCGAACCTGACGGTGCGCACCGGCGCGCTCGTGCACAAGGTGCTGCTGGAGAACGGGCGCGCGGTCGGCGTGGCGTACGAGCGCAACGGCGACGTGACGGAGGCGCGCGCCGCGCAGGAGGTCGTGCTGTGCGCCGGCGCCTACCAGTCGCCGCAGATCCTGATGCTGTCGGGCATCGGCCCGGCGGCCGAGCTGACCCCGTTGGGCATCGACCCGGTGGTGGACCTGCCGGTCGGCGACAACCTGCAGGACCACATCGTCATGCTGATGACCTGGACGACCGACCAGGAGTCGCTCATGACGGCGCTCAGCCCGGAGAACGTGGCCCTGCTGCAGGCCGAGGGCCGCGGTCCGCTGACGTCCAACGTGGCCGAGGGCGGCGGGTTCTGGCACAGCCGCGACGGCCTGCCGGCGCCGGACCTGCAGATGCACATCGCCCCGGTGCGCTTCCACGAGGAAGGCCTGGGCGTGGCCGACCGCCATGCGATCACGGCCGGCCCGTGCCTGCTGGCGCCCGAGAGCACGGGCACGCTGCGCCTGCGCAACGCGCTGCCCAACGCCAAGCCGCGCATCCAGCACAACTACCTGGCCACCGAGACCGACCGCCAGGCGATGTTCTCGGGCATCCGCACGACGCTCGAGATCGCCGGCCAGCCGGCGCTGCGCGACGTCATCACGGGCGGCGACATCGTGCCGCGCTCGACCTCCGACGAAGACCTGCTCGACTTCCTGCAGCACCGCGCGCACACGCTGTACCACCCGACGGGCACGTGCTCGATGGGCAGCGTCGTGGACAGCGAGCTGCGGGTCCTGGGCGTCGAGGGGCTGCGCGTGGCGGACGCGTCGGTCATGCCGACCGTGCCGCGCGGCAACACCAACGCGCCGACCATCATGGTCGGCGAGCGGGCCGCGGAGCTGATCGCCGGCAGGGTGCCGTCCGTCGACGCGGTGGCGCTCGCCTGAGCATGGCGAGCACGTACACGGAACGGTGCAGCCCGGCCCTGGCGGGCCTCGTCGCGTGGCTCCTGGAGTCCGCCGACGAGCTCGCCGGGGCGATGGCGGCCGAGATCCACGAGCAGGTCGAGGAGCTGCCCGACGAGCTGCACGACGAGTCGCTGCGCGTCTGCCGGGCGCACCTCTCGACGATCGCCACGCTGCTGCGCGACGGTCTCGAGCCGCGGCCGGACCTCCTGCCCACGGAGGCCGGCCTGTTCGCCCGCGCCGTGGCGCGCCACGCGCTGCCGGTCGACGCCGTCGCGCGCAAGTACCGGGTGGGGCACGCGGCGCTCGTGCGCCTGGCCACCGACGCCCTCAGCGCCATGCCGCTCAGCGCCGAGGAGCTGCGCGTGGCCATGGGGACGATGCTCGACTGGACGTTCCGCTACGTGGACGTGATGACGCGGGTGGCGCTCGAGGCCCATCAGGACGAGCTCGCGGGCTGGCTGCAGACCGCCGACGCGGCGCGGGCGCACGAGACGCGCGCGGTGCTGCGCGGAGAGGCCGTCGCCGAGGAGGAGGCCTCGCGCCGGATCGCCTACGAGCTGGCCCGTACGCACCTGGCGGTCGTCTGCTGGGCCGACGCCGACGACGTCAGCGCCGCTGAGCTGGAGGCGGCCGTTGACGCGGCGCGCCGGCTGGCGGGCGCCGAGGGACGGATGACGCTGGAGCTCGGCCGCGGCGTCCTGGCCGGCTGGGTCAGCGGGTTCACCGCTCCGGACCCCGAGGCGCTGCGCGCGGGCTGGCGGGGCGCGGTGCGCGGCGACGCGATCAGCATCGCGATCGGGGATGCGCTGCCGGGGATCGACGGCTTCCGCCGCAGCCACGAGCAGGCGATGATCTGCCAGCGCGTGGCGAAGCTGCGCTGCCGGCGGCGGACGGTGGCGGCGACGTACGCGGAGACGGCGCTCGTCGACCTGCTCACCCAGGACCTCGACGCCGCCGACATGTTCGTGCGCCGCGAGCTCGGCCCGCTGGCCGATGACGACGACGCCACCCGGCGGGTCGCCTCGACGGTGCGGGTCTACTTCGACGAAGGGTGCAGCCACATCGGCGCGGCCCGCCGCCTGGGCGTGCACGGCAACACCGTCGCCTACCGCGTGCAGAAGGCCGGCCGGCTTCTCGGCCGCCCCGTCGAGGAGCGCCAGATGGAGACGTCGGTTGCCCTGCTGCTGCTCGACGTCCTGCGCCGCGTGCAGCCGCGGGTCGCGGTCTGAGCGCGCCGCTCAGCGGGCCGCGGCGCCGGTGCTGAGGCGCAGCGGCTCGTCGGCGCGGCGGCGGATCGTGGGCGCCACGACGAGCACCGGGCAGATGGCGTCGTCGACCAGGCGCGAGGACACGCTGCCCAGCAGCGTGGTGGCGATCCGGCCGCGGGCGTGCGAGCCGCACGCGATGAGGTCGAGGTCCTCGCACGCCCGCCGCAGCTCGACGCCGGCGTCGCCGTGCAGCACGCGGCGCTCGACGGTCAGCCCCTCCGGCAGCGGAGGCGCGCCGGCGGGGTCGTGGAAGTCGTCGCCCACCGTGAGGATCCGCAGGGGCGCGCCGGCGAGCTCGGCGAGGTGCGCGGCGGCGGTCAGGGCGAAGCGACTGGCCGGCGAGCCGTCGTAGGCGACGCCCACCAGGGAGGGCTGCGGCGCGACGAGCAGCGCGTCGGCGGGGGAGACGACGACGGGGCAGGGCGCGTGGCGCACGACGCCGCCGGCCGTGTCGCCGCGCAGGTCGGCGCCGACGACAACGACCGTGGCGTCGGTCTCCGTGGCGAGGTCGACGAGGGCGCCGGCGACGCCGGCGGCGGGGACGATCCGGACGTCGGCCCGGACCGCCGGGTCCAGCAGCCGGGCGGCCCCACGGGCGATCTCCTCGGCGCGCTCCTCGCGGCGGACGTTGATGTCGGGCGGCAGCGCGCGGGCGGAGAGCGAGGCGGGCTCGTAGGCGTACGCGGTCACGAGGACGAGCGGCAGGTCCAGCAGCCGGGCCAGGAGCTCCCCCGTGCGCAGCGGTCCCAGCGCGTGGCCGTCGTAGGCGGCGAGGACCGGCGAGGTGGCGCTCATGGGTCCACGGTACGTCCGTCGCCCCCGCCCGGGATCGGTGGGCCCTGCGCGTCGGGTTCCGTAGTCCTTGCGGAGCGTGTCGCGCACGCGTGCCGGACGCGCGTGACGCCGCGCGCGCCGTAGCGTCGGTGCATGCCGCTGCGCAGCACCTGGCGTCTCGGGCGCGTCAGCGGCGTCGAGCTGGGGCTGCACTGGAGCTGGCTCGTCGTCGTCTGGCTCATCACGGTCTCCCTGGCCGACGGCGTGTTCCCGCAGACCAACCCGGGGCTCGGCGACGGCGCCTACGTCGGCATGGCGCTGACCGCGGTCCCGCTGTTCTTC
>DASPKC010000086.1:0-5875 GCA_035628295.1 Baekduia sp. | reverse complement strand
CGCGCTCATCACCGACGAGCCCGAGCCGCGCGACAAGGTCGAGCTGCTGCGCTTCGCCGCCGCCCGGCTCGGCGACAGCGTCCTCGACGCCGAGGACGTCTCCCTGGCCTACGACGGCCGGCCGGTGCTGCGGCGCGTCACGTGGCGGCTGGGCCCCGGCGACCGCGTGGCGCTGGTGGGCGTCAACGGCTCGGGCAAGACGACCCTGCTGCGCCTGCTCGCGGGGCAGCTGCACCCGGACACCGGCGAGGTCAAGCGCGGCGCGACCGTCCGCCTGGCGCTGCTCTCGCAGGACACGGCGGAGGTCCCGGGCCACCTGCGCGTGCTGGAGTCCCTCGAGGAGGTCCGGGGGCGCACCACGACGAGCGCCGGCCGGGAGATGACCGCCGGGATGCTCTGCGAGACCTTCGGCTTCCGCGGCGAGCGCGCGCGGACGCTCGTGCGCGAGCTCTCCGGCGGCGAGCGCCGCCGCCTGCAGCTCATGCGGCTGCTGATGGAGGAGCCCAACGTGCTGCTCCTCGACGAGCCCACCAACGACCTCGACACCGACACGCTGACGGCGCTCGAGGACCTGTTGGACGGCTGGCCTGGGACGCTCGTGGTGGTCAGCCACGATCGCTACTTCGTGGAGCGCGTCTGCGACGACGTCCACGGCCTGCTGGGCGAGGGAGGCATCCGCCACCTCCCGGGCGGCATCGCGCAGTACCTGGAGCTGCGCGCGCACGCGGCCGAGCCTGCGGGCCCGGCGCCTGCGGCGCAGGAGGCCGCGCGCGAGCGGCCGTCGGGCGCCGCGGTGCACGCGGCGCGCAAGGAGGCCCAGCGGATCGAGCGCGCGCTGGACCGCCTCGCCGAGCGCGAGACCCGGCTGCACGACGAGATGGCCGCGGTCGCCACCGACCACGAGCGCCTGCGCGAGCTGCAGGGCCAGCTGGCGGCGCTGACGGCCGAGCGCGACGAGCTCGAGGCCGGGTGGATGGCGGCCGCCGAGCTGCTGGAGGGCTAGCCGCGGCCGGCCGGTCTCCCGGGCGCCGAGGCGCCCGGGAGACCGGCCGTGGCAGCCGCCGGCCGCGACGCGTCAGGCCGTGACGGCCGGCGCCGGCTGCTCGGCGCCGGCGGCCCCGGAGACGCGATTGGTCACGTGCACCGGGAACTCGTAGGTGAGATCGAGCCACGGCTGGCGCGCGATCATGTCCTTGACCTCGACGTAGCCCTCCTCGACGAGGCCCGTGGCGGCGTCGTAGATCTTGTACTCCTGGCGCTGCTTGTGGATCGGCTGGGACTCCAGCGTGATGATCCGCAGCTCGCCCGGCTCGAAGCCGCAGCGCTCCTGCACGGCGTCCAGCAGCTGCTTGCCGTGGAAGTGGCCGTCGCCGAAGTTCCAGCCGATCGTCGCGCCGGCCAGGAACTCGCCCTCGCGCACCGTGTACGCGTTGACGTCCCCGTCCTGTGCCGCGTGCGGCAGCAGGCCGTTGATGGCCCGGCCGTGCGGATGCATCGCCCGGAAGGCGAGCGCCTTGGTCAGGAAGATCTCTGCCGTGTCAGGGTCGTAGAGCTTCGCGAGCTGGTTGGCGACCACCGGCGACGACTTGACGATCGACGTGTCGAACTTGATCTCGGCCTCGGTGTCCTTGCGGAACAGCCACTGGCTCGTCGCCCAGTTGCCTGCGTAGTAGCGCATGGAGGGCAGGAACGAGATGAGGTCCGGGCGCATGTTGCCCAGGGCCACGACGCCGACCAGGCTCGTCGCCAGGATGACGCCGAGCAGCGGGTCGTCGAACGTGTTCAGCGGCACGTCGCCGTAGTGGCCGAACAGGAACAGCGTCCCGAAGATCATGAAGAGGTTCCACTCCAGCGGGACGGCCAGCGGGAACGTCGACGTGATGTGGATGTGGAAGATGAGCATGCCCACGACGGCGATCGTCCCGAGGGTCCCGCCCTGCGTGAGCAGCAGCGCGATCGGCAGCGAGTACTCGATCGCCGTCCCGAGGTGCGCGAACAGCACCGCCTTCGTGGACGGCCGCAGGTCCTCCGGGTGGTTGCGGTAGAGCTGGCGCTTGATCGTCCGCGACCGGTTCCACGGCGTGTTGGACACCATGACCGCCACGACGCTCGAGAAGTGGTGGTTGAGCTTCGACGTGGCGGCGCCCAGCCAGACGCCCACCAGCACGAACTGCGAGGCGACGATCAGGTTCTCGATCGGGAACAGGAAGACGACCAGCAGCAGCCCGTAGATCTCCGGGCGCGTCGACAGGTACTGGACCTTGTCGCGCAGGCCCAGCGCGACCAGCAGGCCGATCAGGACCGCGACGAGGGTCGTGTCGAGCCGCCCGGCGGTCGCGCCCTCGACGGGCGTGCCGGCGGTGCCCACGTCCGTGCCGGACGAGAACAGCAGGTACGTCGCCAGGCCCAGGACGCCGAGGCTGAGCGCGACGTCCAACACCGTGCGTGTCGAGCCCCTCGTGAAGGGCACCTTGTCGGGCCACGGCGGGAGCCGGAGGGTGCCGGGGCGCAGCCAGTACAGGACGCCGCCGATGGGCGGCAGGAAGCGGAAGCTGAGCGCCATCGAGCTCGAGCCGAGCCCGACGAGCTCCCAGAGGATCATCCACAGGACGGCCTTCTGCCACACGATGGGCTCGGTCCACCAGTCGCCCATGTCACCCAGGCCGCCGAGCCCCTCCGTGAGCGAGATGACCCAGAGGCCCGCCACGCTGAAGATGACGAGCTTGACGATGTAGAGCAGGTAGATGGCGTACGGCGTGCCGAAGCCGTTCAGCGCCCAGTCCTGGGCGAGCGGCTTGACGCGCTCGAGGTGCGGCTTCTTCTTCCAGTCCTCGACATCGAACGGCGGCGGTGCAGGCGTGATGAACCCCATGGTCGGCCGACCGTACGCGGCCGCGTGCCCGAGCGGTTTGGCGTCATGCGTCACGCGATGTCGCGGTTGTCTGTCGTCTAACCACAGACGGCTTCCGGTGTTTGATGAGCGGCGTCGCCGGGTTGTGCCGCCGGCGCCGGCTGCGCCCCGGCGTGCCCCGCGGGGTGCCCCGGTGTCCGCTCCGGCGCAGAGGTGCGTCGAGCTGTCGCGTTCAACCGATACGGTGCCCGCGGGCGCCGCCTCCCCCTGCCTCGGCGCCCACCCCCCACACGCAGGACCGCGAGGCCTCCCGCCCACGGGCGGGAGGCCTCGGCTGCGACCCGGCTCAGCAGCCGGCGATCGCCCCCCACGGGGTCTGCATCTGGATGCCGTCGGTGAACCACACGAGGTTGATCCCGCAGTTGCGGTGCCCGTAGATCAGGTAGTCGCCGGCCACCGCGTTGTGCAAGGCGTCCCGCGCGCCGGCCGGCACCGGGGTCGCGGGATCCGAGAAGTCCACGAACGCCCACTCGTAGGCCGGCGTGGACGACCACACCAGGTTGATGCCGGTGTCGCGCTCGCCGTAGCGCACCCAGGCCCGGTTGGTGACGTTGTACAGCGCGTAGCGGGCGTTGCGCGCGAGCGGGGCCACCGCGCCGTCGCGCCGTCGCAGGCTCCACTCCCGGGTCGTGCCGGGGCTCCAGACCAGGTTGATCCCGTGCTCCCGGGCGCCGTAGCGGACCTCCCGGTCGTTGAAGGCGTTGAACAGCGAGAACGTGTGGCCGGTGCTGGGCGTGCGACCCGGCGCGAACCGGGTCTCCCACTGCTCCGAGGTGGGCTCGGCGGACGCCGGAGCGGCCAGGAGCGGCAGCGCGGCGAGGACGGCGAGCAGGACGAGGGCCTTGCGCATGGGCGCCACCATGCGTGATGCGCTCGCGGGCGGAAAGCCCCCTCAGGGGTGGCGGGGCCACCCCGGCGCCGGGCCCGCCGTGGCGAGCTCGGACATGCCCCGCGCAGCGCGTCCGACGCGCGACCGCCGCCGCACCCGCCGGCGCAGCGAGGACTACGGTCACCGCAGACCGGACCGTGGGGGCCCGGGATCGCTCGAGGGGGCGGAGATGACGAGGACGTGCTGGACCGCGGCGATCGCCGCGATGGCGTTGACCGCGAGAGGCACCGCACAGGCCGCCCCAAGGGAGGCGCCATGCGCATGATGATGAAGATCAAGATGGACACGGAGGCCGGCAGCCGTGCCATCTCGGACGGCTCACTTGCCCAGGTCATGCAGGACACGCTCGGACGGCTGCAGCCGGAGGCGGCGTACTTCGGTCCCGAGAACGGCATCCGAACGGCGTTCATCGTCTTCGACCTCCAGGACCCCTCGCAGCTTCCGCCCATCACCGAGCCGCTGTTCAGCACCATGAAGGCGACCATCGAGATGTTCCCGGTCATGGACCAGGAGGACCTGCAGAAGGGGCTGAGCCAGCTCGGGGGGTAGCCCGACCAGCCTAGATGTAGTACATGACCGGCCCGGCCGCGTCGCGCTCGCGCTGGACGAGATCCGCGATCGACGTGGCGGCGAGAACGGCCCGGGCCGCGTCGGCGGCGTCGGCGAAGACGCCGTCGGCGCCCTGGCCGACCGGGCCGTCGAGCAGCTCGACGACCTGCAGGACCCGGATCTCGGCGGGGTCGCGGGCAAAGGTGTACCCGCCCTTCACGCCCCGCTGGGAGCGCAGGAGGCCGGCGCGGCGCAGCGTCGAGAAGAGGCCCTCGAGGACCTGCGCGGGCACCTCGCGGCGACGGGCGAGCTCGCCGATCGGCACCGGATCGGCGCCGCCGGTGCGCGCCAGCTCGACAAGGGCCTTGACGGCGTAGGGCGACTTCGTGGTGATCGAGAGCACCGGCACCGACTCTACGCGACGGATCGGCCAGGATCTGCGGCCGCATGCCGCGCGCCGTCTCGCTCTACGCCCCGCCGCTGGCCCTGATGGGCCTGATCTTCTTCCTCTCGGCGCAGCCCGATCTCTCGACGGGCCTGGGCTGGGGCGACCTCGTGCTGCGCAAGGCCGCGCACATGACGGTCTTCGCGTCGCTGTTCCTGCTGTGGCTGCGCGCGCTGCGGTCGTGGCCGGCCGCGCTGGCCGTCACGTTCCTCTACGCCGTCTCCGACGAGTGGCACCAGAGTTTCGTCGACGGGCGCCACGGGACGCCGACCGACGTGCTCATCGACATGGCCGGCGTGGGCGTCGCCGCCCTGGCGGTCAGAGCCAGCCGCGCTCGGTGGCGATGAGGACGGCCTGCGCGCGGTCGACCGCGCCGAGCTTGCCGTAGACGTTGTGCAGGTGGGTGCGCACCGTGCTCGTCGAGAGGCTGAGCTCGAGCGCGATCTGCTTGTAGACCTTGCCCTCGGCGAGGCGCTTGAGGACCTCGAGCTCGCGGGCGCTGAGCGGGCACGGGTCGACCTGGCGGGCGCGGCCGGACGACGCGTAGGGCAGGTCGTACATGACGCGACGCAGCTCGTTGGGGCCGAGGCCGATGGCGCGGGCGCACTTGAGCAGCTCGTTGGGCGAGACGGCCTGGCCCTGGGAGTAGTGGGCCAGCATGTCGGCGAGGCGCACGAACGCCGGCTCGTCGGTGGCGTCCTCCGCGTGGTGGCGCTCGATGACCGACGCGACGGCCTTGGGCAGGCCCCACCGGCGGGCGAGGACGCCGCCGACGAGCGCGTGGTCGACGCCGAGCTCGCGGCGCTCGCGGTGGATGCGCTCCTCCGGCGTGCGGGCGCCCTGGTGGACCTGCTGCGGGTAGCCCGGGTAGGCGTGCATGAGCACGAGCTTGCCGATGTCGTGCAGCAGCGCCGTGACCATCAGGCGATCGCGGTCGCCGTAGCCGGTCTCGGTCGCGAGGCGGTCGGCGGCGCGCTGCGTCGCCACGCCGTGCAGGCGGAAGCGCTCGGGAGCGGCGTCCCAGACGGACGAGCGCTCGAAGAAGTCGAAGGTGCGCGCGCGGATCGCGAGCGTCTGGACC
>DASPKC010000085.1:0-2518 GCA_035628295.1 Baekduia sp. | reverse complement strand
CCGCGGTCGGTGTCGCTGACCGCCGGCGGGGTGTTGGTCAGGAACCACACCTTGAACAGCGGCTGGTAGGTGAAGGGGTTGCCGTGCTTGCGCTCGGCCTCGATCTCGGTGCCGCCGCTGACCTGCTTGACCAGGCTGGCGTTGAAGCGGCGGCCCTCCTCGGACTCCTCGCACACGACCAGGCGGCACTGCGAGGCCTCGGCTAGCGACCACTTCCGCTTGTCGCTGTGCGACGTCAGGAAGATCTCGAACGGCAGCGGGCGCGCGTAGCTGCCGAGCAGCTTCGACACCGCGGCGGTGAACGTGCTTTTCCCGTTGCCGCCGGTGCCGGCGAACATCCACACCGCGTCTTCCTTGGTGGTGCCGCTCATCGCGTAGCCGGAGGCGCGCTGCAGGTAGGCGGCCAGCTCGGTGTCGCCGGCGGTCAGCTGCCCGAGGAACCGCTCCCAGCGCTCGTTGCGAGCGCTGGGCTCGTAGGCGACCGAGCAGAGGCGGGTGATGAAGTCCTCGCGCTTGTGCGGCCGCAGCGCGCCGGTCTTCAGGTCCAGGGTGCCGTTGGCGACGGTGAACGCCCAGGGGTCGCGGTCGAGCTGGTCGGCGGTGACGCCGAGGTCGGACAGCGAGGCGGCGCGCGCCAGACTGTTCATGATCGCGCGGTCGTTGCCGTTCTTCACCTTCCACTTGGCCAGCGTCGATGCGAGCTCGCGCAGGTGCAGGTAGAGGAGCACGTACGGCGTCGGCTTCTCGTTCTCGGCGGCGGCCTGCTGCTCGAGCGCGGCGATCTCCTCGTCGCAGCTGTCGACGATGGCCGCGGTCATCAGCCGCTCGGTCTCCTTGTGCTTGTCGACCTCCCAATGGGTGCCGCGCCAGACCAGCCAGACACCCCAGGTGTGGCAGTAGCGCACGTCGTCGCCGCAGCGGTCGAGGAACCGATGGGCGTTGCCGGTCTCGTTGAGCACGTACCGCGACTGCGGGAACTCAGACCCCCGGGCCCCCGATGAGGGGTTCGCCGGCGCGTCGTTGTGATCCGAGGCGGAGGCGGCCCGGGTGGCCCGTTTCCTCGCCGTGGCCGAGGTCACCCCGAGGTGCTTCGCGGCCGTCGTGAGGTAGAGGTCGCGCAGGTCCTCGTCGGGGACGGCGGCCACCAGGCCGATGACGTCGTCGAGCGCGCGGAGCCGGGCCGGCTCGTCGGCGTCGTCGGCGTGCGGGCACACGCGGGCGAGCAGCCAGGGCAGGCCGCGCAGCGAGCGCTCGACCGCCTCCTTGAACGCGGCCCTGGTCTCGGCGGTCGCCTCCTCGACGAGTAGCTCGGCCGGGTCCGCGCCCTCGGGCATCGCCGCGACGCGCACCGCTGCGCCGGCGCCGAGCAGGGCGCGCACGTGCTTGTTCAGCGCCGCCTGGCCGGCGCCGTCGCCGTCGAGCGCGAGCACCACGTCCTGGCGCGCCGCGGTCGTCGCCAGCAGCTGCGCCTGGTCGCCGGTGATCGCGGTGCCGCACGGGGCGACGGCCTCGGCGTAGCCGGCCTGGTCGGCGGCGATGACGTCGAGCGCGCCCTCCATGACCACCAGGCGCTTGCGGTCGCGCACCGCGCCCTTCGCCCGGTAGAGGTTGAAGACCGTCGCCCCCTTCCGGTAGATCGGGGTCTCGCTGGTGTTGACGTACTTGCCCGGGTTCTTCCCGCGCTCGAGCGCGCGCTCCAGGTCCGCCGGCAGGATGCGTGCGGTGAAGGCGACCGGGCGCCCGCGCTGGTCGAGGATCGGCACGACGATGCGGCCGTAGAAGCGGTCGTGGATCCGGCCCTCGTGCTGGCCGACCAGGTCGGCGGCGCGCAGCTGCTCGAGCGCGAGGCCGGCGGCGGTCGCCGCGGCGAGCAGCTCGCTGCCGCGGCCGGCCCAGCCGACGCGGAAGCGCCGCAGCGTCTCCTCGCTCAGCTTCCGGCCGCGCAGGTAGGCGAGCGCGTCGGCGCCGATCGGCTCCCAGAGCTGGCGCTCGTACAGCGCGGCCGCGAACTCGGTCGCGGCGTAGAGCGGGCCGTGGTCCTCGCGCGGGCCCTTGGTGGCCTTGTCCTCGAGCTGGATGCCGAGCTCGCGGGCGAGGCGCTCGACCGCCTCCTGGAACGTCAGGTGCTCCTTCTGCTGCACCAGGCTGATCACGTCGCCGTGGGCGCCGCAGCCGTAGCAGTGGTAGCGCCCGTCGTCGTACAGGTGCATCGAGGGGCTGCGCTCCTCGTGGAAGCAACACCGTGCCACGTGGTGGCTGCCGCTCTTCTTCGGCTCGGTGTAGCGCTCGGCGACGCGTACGATGTCGGCGCGCGCCTTGACCTGCTCGACCTGGTCGGGGCCGAAGAACGTCATGCGGTCACCCGCTTGAACTCGACGACCCACACCCAGGGATTTGCGTCCCAGCTGCCGGCGCCGTTGATCGACTCCCAGAGCGTCTGGTAGCTCTTGGCGGCCGTGAACGCGAAGCCCCTGGGCGCGGTGTAGTTCGCCCAGAGCGTGCGGTTGACATGGTTCCG
>DASPKC010000084.1:0-4431 GCA_035628295.1 Baekduia sp. | reverse complement strand
CCCCCGCCCGCCGGCCGCGCAGCCGCCGGCGCGCGAGCCCGCGGCCAAGGCGCCGCCGGCGCCCGCCCCGGTGGACGAGGAGGTCCCCGTCGAGATCGTGCAGGAGCCCGACCCGGTCCCGGAACCCGGGCCCTAGGAGCCCGCGCGCACCCAGGCGTAGGTCTGCGCGATGCCCTCGCGCAGCCCGACCTTCGGCTCGAAGCCCAGCTCGGTGCGGATGCGCGTGATGTCCAGGCACGAGCGGTCCAGCTCCCCCTGGCGCGCCGGGGCGAACTCGGGGTCGAACTCCTGGCCCAGGCCGGCGGCGTCGCGGATCGCCTCGACGAGATCCAGGACCGTCGACTCCTGCTGGTTGCCCACGTTGTAGGCGCCATCGGCGTCGGGGTGGTCGGCGGCCAGGAGGTTGGCCGCGACGATGTCGTCGACGTGGACGTAGTCGCGCGTCTGCCGGCCGTCGCCGTAGACCGTCGGGCGACGGCCCTCCAGCGCGCGGCCGCAGAAGATCGCGATGACGCCGGCGTCGCCGTGGGGGTCCTGCCGCGGCCCGTAGACGTTGCCGTAGCGGACGGTCACGGTCTCGAGGCCGTGCAGGCGGCGCTCCCAGCGGCAGTACTCCTCCGCGCAGAACTTGCTCTGGCCGTACGGCGCCATGGGCTCCGGCGGCACGCTCTCGGGGGTCGGGATCTGGTCGACGTCGCCGTAGATCGCGCCGCCGGTGCTCGTGTTGATGAAACGGCGGGCACCGTGGGTGCGGGCCGCCTCGAGCACGTTGAGCGTGCCGACGACGTTCGTGCGGGCGTCGAAGGCGGGGTCGGCGATGCTCTTGCGCACGTCGGTCTGCGCGGCGAGGTGCAGGACCACCTCCGGCTGCTCCTGGGCGAACGCCGCTCGGACGTCGTCGGCCTCGCGGATGTCGACGACGTGCAGCCGCGCCCCGGCGCCCAGCGCCCCGGCGAGGTTCTCCCGCTTGCCGGCCGAGAGGTCGTCGATGACCGCGACGTCGTCGCCGCGGGCGACGAGCGCGTCGACGATGTTCGAGCCGATGAAGCCGGCCCCGCCCGTGACCAGTGCGCGCATGCGGCCGGAGGCTAGCCGTCGTAGGCGGCAGCCATCAGGGGCGCGACGACCTCGGGCGCGCACCGCCGGCGCGCCGCCGCGATCCCCGCGGCGCCGCGCCGCTCGTCGCCGGCGACGCGCGCCACGGCGCGCGCGAGCGCGCCCGCGTCGCCGGGTGCCGCGAGCTCGGCCTCGGGCGCGAGGTCGCGCAGCGCGCCCGACGCGGTGGCGGCGACCGGAACGCCGTCGGCCATCGCCTCGACGGCGCTGAGGCCGAACGTCTCGGCGGCCAGCGACGGCACCACCGCCACCCGGGCGCGCCGGCGGAGGTCCGCGAGCGTGGCATCGTCGACGTGGCCGGCGAACGTGGTGCCGGCGGGCGCCACGGCACGCAGCCGGTCCTCGAGCGGGCCGGTGCCGCACACGACGAGCGGCAGGCCGGCGCGCGCGCAGGCCTCGAGCGCGACGTCGACGCCCTTCTCCGGCGCCAGCCGGGAGACGACGAGCGCGTGCTCGCCCTCCGCCGCGCGGCTGGCGCGCGCGAAGGACCGCAGGACCGCCGGCACGACGTGGACGGGGAGGCCGCCCACCGGTGCGCGCAGCGCCCGCAGCCGGTCCAGCGCGGCCGGGGAAGGGACGACGAGGGCGTCGGCCTGGGCGACCAGCCGGCGCTGCCAGGCGGCGAGCGTCGCCGCGTAGGTCAGCGACTCGGCGGTGCTGCCGCGACAGCGCAGCGCCACGCCGGGCAGCGTGTCGCGGCCCTGGCAGCGCAGGCAGTCCTGCCCGCGCGAGTTGACGCAGGTGCCCACCGCGCAGACCAGCCGGTAGTTGTGCAGGTGCAGGACGACGCGGGCGCCGGCGTCGCGCGCGGCCGCGAGCGCCCGCCAGCCGAACGCCGGGTTGGTGTTGTGCGCGTGGACGACGCGCGCGCCCGTGCGCCGGACCGCGGCGCCCACGTCCTCGGGCTGCAGGCCTCCGGCCAGCAGGGCCGCGGCCGCGCGGGAACGCCCGAGCGCGGCGCTGTCGCGCTCGAGCACCTCGCAGTCCTCGCGGAGGTGCTCGCGGACCAGCCACGCGATGTCCTGCAGCGCGCGCTCCTCCCCGCCGGCGTGGCGGTAGCGGTTGTGCAGGAGCAGGATCACGAGGGTCTGGGGGCCGCCGAGACTAGCCTCCCGGGCTGCCGATGCCCCCGAGCGCGACCATCGTCGTCCCCACGCGGGACCGCCCGGGCTACCTCGACGTCGCGCTCGCCACGCTCGCGCCGCAGGCCGCCGCGCACGGTGCCGAGCTCGTCGTGGTCCTCGACGGGCCCGACGCGGCGAGCGAGGCCGTCGCCCGCCGCCACGGCGCGCGCGTGCTGGCCCACGACGCGCCACGGGGCCTCAACGCCGCCCGCAACACCGCCGTGGCCGCCACGGGCGCGCCGCTGCTGTGCTTCGTCGACGACGACGTCGCCGCGCAGGACGGGTGGCTGGCCGCGCTGCTGGCCGCCGACGCGCGAGAGCCGCAGGACGTCGGCGTCCTCACGGGCCCGATCCGCGCGCGCTTCGAGGGCCACCGGCTGCGCCTCTGCGGGCGCGAGGGCCCGCCGGTCACGCACCTCGACCTCGGGCCCGCCGACCGCGACGCACCCCACGCCTGGGGTGCGAACCTCGCGGTACGCCGGGCGTGGCTGGAGCGCGTCGGGCCCTTCGACGCGTCACTGCCGCTCTACGGCGACGAGCAGGAGTGGCTGGCGCGCCTGCGCGCAGGGGGCGGGCGGATCCGCTACGTCGCCGGGGCGGCGCTGCTGCACCGGCGCGCGGGCGACGACGCGCGCCTGCGGTCGCTGTGCCGCGCCGCCCGCGCGCGCGGGCGGGCCGCCCGCCGCGAGGACGTGGCCAAGGGCGCGATCCCGTCGCTGGCCGCGGAGCTGCGCGTGCTGGCCGGGTGCGTGGCGCACGGCCCGCGGTTCGCCTGCATGAACGGCCCGGTGCTCGCGGCGCACAGCGTCGGCCGCGTCGAGGAGGCGCTGCGCCCCCGGGCGGCCGGCGGCGAGGACTTCCTCAGCGGCACGTCGGGGACGGTGGGCGGCCGGCGCGCGGCGCTGCTGGAGGCGCGCGACCGCCTGGACGACCTGCGCTCGGCGCGGCGGCGCGCGCGGCTGCGCCGCGTCGCGGCGTCCGGCCCCCCGCAGCACGTGGTGGTGCTCAGCGTGGTGCGCGACGACGTGCCCGGGCTGTGGGAGGCGGCCGCGGCGGAGCTGCGCCGGTCCCACCACCGGGTCGAGCTGCGCACGACCGCACCCGAGGGGCACGGCAAGTTCGAGGCGCTCAACGCGCTGCTGGACGGCATCGACCTCCAGACCCTCGACTGGCTGGTCGTCGTCGACGACGACGTGGCGCTGCCGCCCGGGTTCCTCGACGTCCTGCTGCACTGCGCGGGCGAGGGCGGCCTGCGCCTGGCCCAGCCGGCGCACCGCCGGCGCTCACACGCCGCCTGGCCGGTCACGCGCCGCGACGCGGCGGCCGACTGGCGCCGCACGTCGTTCGTGGAGATCGGGCCGGTCACGGCCTTCCACCGCACGACGTTCGGCGCGCTGCTGCCCTTCCCCGCCGGCCTGCGGATGGGCTGGGGCTTGGACGCGCACTGGAGCGCGGTGGCCCGCGAGCGCGGCTGGCCGGTCGGCATCGTCGATGCGGTGGCCATCGCCCACCTGCTGCGCCCCGCGGGCGAGAGCTACCCGCGGGCGCAGGCCGTCGCGGAGGCGCGCGCCTTCCTGACCGGCCGCCCGTACGTACGCCGCGACGAGGTGCGCACCCTGGAGCGGCGGCGGGCGGCGTGAAGGTCTGCGTGGTCGCCGAGTTCTACCCCCGGGTCACCGACCCCGTGCTCGGGGTCTGGGCGCACCGCCAGGCGCTCGCGGCGCGCGACGCGGGGGCCGAGGTCGAGGTCGTGGTGCTGCACCGGCCGGTGCCGCCGGCCGGCTCGCTGCGCGACGCCGGCGCGTGGCGGCGGGCGCTGGGCGAGCCGCGCCGGCGCGAGCTCGACGGCCTGCACGTCACGACCGTGCGCTACGCGTCGCCGCAGCGGGCGCGCAGCTACGGCCGGTGGGGCGCGTACGCCGCGCCGCCGCTCGCCGTGGCCCTGCGCCGGCTGCGCCGGCGCTTCGCCTTCGACCTCGTCCACGCCCACAACGCGGTGCCGGCCGCCGACGCCGTCCTGCGCGCCGGCGTGCGCGCGCCGCTCGTCGTGTCGGTCCACGGCGGCGACGTCCTGTGGACCGCCCGCCAGCGGCCGGCTTGGCGGGCGGTCGTCGAGCGCGCCTACGGCGCGGCGCGGCTCGTGCTGGCCAACTCGGCGGGGACCGAGCGGCTGGCGCGCGAGCACGGTGCG
>DASPKC010000083.1:0-4516 GCA_035628295.1 Baekduia sp. | reverse complement strand
GAACTGGTACACCGAGCTCGGCCTGCGGCCGGACTGTCTGCAGCTCCGCAAGCACGGCCCGGACGAGCTCTCGCATTACTCGAGCGCCACCTCGGACATCGAGTACCGGTTCTTCGGGGAATGGGCCGAGCTCGAGGGCATCGCCAACCGCGGCGACTTCGACCTCACCCAGCACGCCCAGCACTCCGGCGAGAAGCTCGAGTACTTCGACCCGAACACCAAGGAGCGCTACGTCCCGCACGTCATCGAGCCGGCGGCCGGCGCCGATCGCGCGACGCTGGCCTTCATGGTCGACGCCTACGACGAGGAGCAGGTCGAGGGCGAGACGCGGACCGTCCTCAAGCTCCACCCGCGCCTGGCGCCCGTGAAGGTCGCCGTGCTGCCACTGGTCAAGAAGGACGGCCAGCCGGAGGTGGCGCGCGAGGTGTTCACGACGCTGCGCGCGCAGGTGCAGGCCGAGTACGACGAGGGCGGATCGATCGGCAAGCGCTACCGCCGCCAGGACGAGATTGGCACGCCGTGGTGCGTGACGGTCGACCACCAGACGCTCGAGGACCGCACCGTGACGGTGCGCGACCGCGATTCGCTCGAGCAGGAGCGGGTGGCGATCGACGAGCTGCCGGGCCTGCTGGCGGCGCGGCTTGCCACTCCGTGGCGCTCGCCGAAGCTCGGCTGACGCGAGCGGCACCTCCAGCGGCGGGGTCACCGTCCGGACAGCGGGTCCACCACCCGTCCAGGTAGGGCGTGGCCCCGGTCAACGGATGGCCTAGGGCGCCGACCTGAGGAGTGTGCGCCGCCTCGCTCCCCTCGCCCTGACCTTCCTGCTCGCCGCCACCCCCACCGCCCTCGCGTCGAGCGCCGGCGTCGACCGCCTGCTGGGCACCTCCGGCGTCGACCGGCTGCTCGGCCTGGGCGGCAACGACGTCCTGCGCGGCGGCGACGGCGACGACCGGCTGCACGGTGGCAACGGCAACGACGTCGTCGACGGCGGGCCGGGCGCCGACTCGCTCGACGGCGGCGACGGCGACGACGACGTCCGCGGCGGCGGCGGCAACGACCGCATCGAGGAGGCCGGCTTCGGCGACGACCAGCTCGCCGGCGACGACGGCGACGACGTGGTCAAGGGCGGGCACGGCGTCGACCGCCTGATCGGCGGCGCGGGGAACGACGAGCTGTGGGGCGGGCCTGGGCCGGACTCCTTCGACTGCGGGCCGGGCTACGACGTCGTCCACCTCAACCTGCGCTCCGAGCGCTCGCGCCTCAGTGGTTGCGAGCGCATCCGCGAGGAGGCCGACGTGGCCTACGCCACGTGCCACAGCGGCGGCACCTCCGAGGGCGAGGTCGTCCACGGCACCGCCGGCGCGGACACGTGCCGCGGTGAGGACGGCGACGACGTGGTCGAGGGCGCCGGCGGCTCCGACAGCCTCTTCGGCGGTGCCGGCCACGACAAGGTCTTCGGGCGCTTCGGCAACGACCGCATGTGGGGCGGCCCCGGCAACGACGAGATCCAGGGCGGGCGCGGCAACGACCTGCTCGAGGGCGGGTCGGGCGACGACGAGCTCGCCGGTGGCTACGGGCGCGACCGCCTGCGCGGCGGGGCCGGCAACGATCGGCTCGTCCCGGGCTGGGGCGAGCGCGGCGAGGTCGTCGACTGCGGCCCCGGCAGGGACGTCGCGATCCTCGGCCCGGGCGACCGCGCGCGCAACTGCGAGAAGGTTCGCCGCGGCGGCTGAGCGCCGCCGTTGCGTGAGCCTCGTCACAGAACCGGCGCGTCCTGACCGATCGGTCAGTAGCGTTTCGGGGCATGGCTGCCACCGCTCCGCGACCGGGCTCTGCGACCGACGCCATCAGCTACGCCGACCTCTACGCGCGCTGGGAGCGCAGCAACTGGTCGACCACGGACATCGACTTCACCCAGGACGCCGTCGACTGGCGCGAGAAGCTGACCGCGCAGCAGCGTCGCGGTGCGCTGTGGATGTACGCGCTGTTCTTCCACGGCGAGGACTCCGTGGCCGACAACCTCTCGCCCTACATCGACGCGGCGCCGCTGGAGGAGCAGAAGTACTTCCTGACGACCCAGCAGGTCGACGAGGCGCGCCACTCCGTCTTCTTCCACCGCTTCATGCGCGAGGTCGTCGGCGTCGGCGGCGACGCGCCGGGCGCCACGCTGGCCGGCACCGCAGGCCAGCTCACGTGGGGCCACCGGATGGTCTTCTCCCGCCTGGACCAGATGGCCGACGAGCTGCGCGCCGACCGCTCGCGCACGCAGCTGACGAAGGCCGTCACGCTCTACCACCTGATCGTCGAGGCGTCGCTGGCCCAGCCGGGCCAGCACATGATCGCCGACTACCTCGAGGAGCTCGACGTCCTGCCCGGCTTCCGCGAGGGCATGCGCAACGTCGAGCTCGACGAGCAGCGCCACATCGGCTTCGGGGTCAAGCTCCTCGCCGACTTCCACCAGGAGGACCCGGCCGGCACGCGCGACACGATCTGCGAGGTCCTGCGCGAGGTGCTCGCCTGGGCGACCGCCGTCATCCAGCCGCCCGGCTGGGACGAGACCTACGTGACCTGCTTCGGCAAGACGCTGGACGACCTCGGCGAGCTGGGCGCCGCGTCGCTGGAGCAGAAGCTGCGCGCCGTGGGCCTCGACGTCGGCGATCTGCCGCGCGTGCCGATGCGCATGGACCTCCCGCCGCGCGAGCGCGCCGCCCGCGGGCAGCTCATGCTGCGCCACCGCTTCCTCGGTCCGCACGGCCCGGTGGTTCGCGACCCCGAGTCCATCGAGATGTTCTTCGACGGCATGGCGCGCACGGCTGACGCCTACGCGGCGCCCGCCGGCACCGTCGTGCAGTGGGACCTCACCGACAGCGAGCCGTGGCACCTCGTCCTCGACGGCGCCGCGGCGCGCGCCGTGCCCGGGCGCGCGGCGTCGCCCGACCTCACCCTGCGCTGCTCGCTGGACGACCTCGCCGATCTCGGTGCGGGCCGCGCTACCGGGAGCCGGCTGCTGCTGCGCGGCCGGCTGCGGCCGCGGGGCGACCTGCGGGTCCTGGTGCGGCTGCCGCGGATCTTCGGCTGAGCGCCGCGGCCGCCAGGCAGCACGCCACGGGCACGAGCAGCGCCGTGCGCAGCCCCAGGAGCTCCGCCAGCCCGCCGATGAGCGGCGGGCCGGTCAGGAACGCGACGTAGCCGAGCGTCGAGACCGCCGCGACCGACGCCGCGTCGCCGGCGGCCCGCAGCGCCACCGGGAACAGCGCGGCCAGACCGAGGCCGGCCAGGACCAGACCCGCGAGCACCGGGGCCGGACGGGCGCTCGCCACCGCCAGGGCGAGGCCGGCGGCGCCCAGCAGTGCGCCGGAGCGCACGAGCCGCGGCGCGCCCAGCGCGGCGGTGGCCCGGTCGCCCGCCAGCCGACCCGTGGCCATCGCGCCGCTGAACGCCGCGAGCCCCGCGCCGGCGGTCGCATCCGACGCCCCGGCGTCGGCGGCCAGATAAACCGCCGCCCAGTCGTTGATGGCCCCCTCGGCGAGCAGGACGCAGAAGGCCAGCCCGCCGAGCGCGGCCAGCGCGCGGCTCGGCCGCGCGAACGCCGGCGGGCGCTCGTCCGGGGCCGGGCGGTCGGCCACCAGCCGCCCGGCCACCACGACGAGGACGGCGACCCCGGCGCCCGCCGCCACCGCCAGGTGCGGCCCGTGCTCCACGCCCGCTCCCGCGACGACCGCCCCGGCCGCGGCGCCCCCGAGCGCGCCGAGCGAGAACGCCGCGTGCAGCGAGCTCAGCACCCGACGCCCGAGCCGGCGCTCGACCGCGAGGCCGTTGAGGTTCATCGAGACGTCGAGCACCCCGTTGCAGACCCCGACGACGAGGAAGGCGCCCGCCAGCGCGGCGAACGAGCCGGCGGCACCGACGAGCGCGACGCCCACCGCGTACCCCGCGGCGCCGGCCACGACGAGCCGCCGGGTGCCCAGCCGCGACGCCGCCGCCCCGGCCAGCGGCTGGGCCACGAGCAGCCCGATCATCGCCGCCGCGAGGGCCAGGCCGATCCGGCCCTCGCCGAGGCCGAGGTCGTCCCGGATGGCGGGCAGCCGGGAGAAGACCGACGCGAAGAGCGCCCCGTTGAGGGCAAAGACGGCGGTGACGGCCGCGCGCACGCGACCGCCCTACCCGATCACCCCGCCGCGGGCGCGGCGGTGGGCCGCAGCTCCTCGATCTCGACGTGGGGCAGCAGGCGGTCCAGGCCGCGGGGCATCCACCAGTTCCACTTGCCCAGCAGCTCCATCGCCGCCGGCACGAGGACGAGGCGCACGAGCGTCGCGTCGGCGGCGATGGCCACCGCCGTGCCGAGCCCGATCTGCTTGATCGACGGCACCCCGGTCCCCACGAACACGGCGAAGACCGCGACCATGATGAGCGCCGCGCTGGTGATCGTGCGCGCGCTGGCGGCCAGGCCCTCCGCGACGGAGCGGCGCGTGTCGCCGGTCGCGCTGAAGCGCTCACGGATCCGGCTGAGCAGGAA
>DASPKC010000082.1:0-2789 GCA_035628295.1 Baekduia sp. | reverse complement strand
TCGTGCTCTGGATGGGCGGCAACCGCGGCCAGTACGAGCGGCGCGGCGACGACCTGTGGGTCACGGCGTACGGCGGCGCGCCCGCTCGGGTGCTCGACCCCGGGCTGCCCGCGCTCGGCCGCTACAGCGCGACAGCGTGGCTGCTCGCATGACCACCCGCGACCGCACCACCACCCTCCGCGCCGCCAGCGTCGCGATCGCCGAGGCCGAGGCCGCATGGCGCGCGGCGTGCCGGGCGGAGGACGATGTCTTGTGGCGCTACGACGTCCACTGCGCCACGCTGCGCGAGGTGCAGGACGCGAACCGCGAGACGCGCGCGGCGTGGGAGGCGTACGCCGACGCGCTGCGGGCCGGGAAGGCGGCGCTCGTGGCGCCGGTGAACGAGTAGGCTGGGGCCGGGAGGCCGGGGAGGGTGAGATGAATCGTCGAGGCTTCCTGCGAACCGCCATCGCCGGCCTGCTCGGGTGCGCCCTGCCGGCGGGCCTGCTCGCGGGCGGAGCCACCGCGGTCCGCACGGTCATACGCGCCGGCCGCGCGCTGTACGTGGTCGGCATCGATCACGGCGTGCCCTACAACACGGCGACGATCGAGATGGTCTCGCGCGACGACGGCGCGACGTGGGAGCTGTTTCGCCCGGAACCCCCACCCGTGTAGCCGCACGACCCGCCGCAGCCCGGGTACGTGCTGCTCGGGGAGGCGGCGTGCGGTTGCGCTGGATGCGGCAGGCGTGGCGAGCGGTGAGGCGATGGTGGGCGAGGAGGGCCCGTCCGCAGCCATCCGCCAAAATAGTTGCACGCTCCTGTTGACGCTCACCCGTGGCGTGCTACAGTGCTGGTGTGAGCGGCGGCGATGGAGCCGACGCCGAGACCCGGAGCCCACGATGACCCTCGCCCAGATCAAGACCGAGCGCGCTGCCCTCAACGCCCGCTGGGAGCTCTGCTACGGCTCCGCCTCCGACGAGGAGCGCGCCGTCAAGGCTCGGCTCGCCGAGTTGGTCGATCTCGAGGCCGTCGCGCTCAAGGGCGCGCGCAAGAGCTACCGGATCGCCCGCGGCAACCTCGATCACGGGCACTCGTGATCCCCGGCATCCCGCCGCACCACCCACCAACGGAGAGACCATGCACAGCGACACCGACACCGACCCCGCCGAGACCATCGAGATCGGCGCGGTCGAGATCAGCGACACCCACTACAACGGCGAGGAGGGAGTCCGGCGACCGGGCTGGTACGCCCAGACCCGCGAGCTCCTCGACGGCGGCATGTGGGGCCCGTGGTACGTCCACGCCGACACCGGCCCGGCGGCGAGCGAGCAGGCCGCGGTCGCTCGCTACCGGTCGTCACGCTGATGCCCTCATCGGATCCGCGCGGGATGGCTGCCGCTCGCCCACCGACTCGCCCGCGCGCCCGCGAGCCCGCGCTCGCCCAGGAGACCCCATGACCCGCGACCTCTCCACCGCCACCGACGCCGAGCTCGACGCCGCCGTCGATGGCCGACTCGGCGACCCAATCGACCCGTTCGCCGCGATCTCGGAGATCGAGCGCCGCCACGCGGAGCGCGACGCCGAGATCCGCCGCCTCGTCGAGGTCGAGCGCCTCGGCCGCCCGGCCATCGCCGAGCGCCTCGGGCTGACGCAGCACGCGGTTCGCGTGGCGATGCTCCGCATGGGGCTCCAGCGCCCCGAGCCGCGCTCGGAGTGGCTGACGATCCGCCTCACGCCGTCGGAGCACGAGGCGATCGTCGAGGCGGCGGGCGACGAGGATCCGTCGACGCGGGCGCGTGACGTGCTGCTCGCGTGGGCGGAGAGGGGCTAGGACGCTCGGGGGCGCGTCGGGCAGCGCGAGGCGACCTCCGGGCCGTCCGGAGGCGCAGGACGCGTCAGGAGGGCCGGGAGGCCGAGGAGGTGAGAGTGGACGAGCTTTTAGCCGAACTGCATCAGCTCGTGAGCGACCTGGAGTACCACCACGTCGACGGCCCGGACGCCGACGGCATCGTGTGCAACCGATGCGGGCGCGGGACGATCCCGGGCGACGGCCGCATCCAGCACGTCGACGGCTGCGAGTGGGCCCGGGCTATGGCCATCGTCGAGGAGTTGATGGCCGCTCACGCCACGCGCGAGTAGCTCACGCCATCGAACCGGAGGTTCTGCCGCGTGGCGCCCTCCCACGCGGGGCCCACGCTCGCGAGATGGATCCATGAGGGAATGCGCCCCTCGAGGATGCACTGGCTGTACATGAGCCCGCCGTCCTTGCGGATCCAGTCGAACACGTCCTGCAGCGGGACGCCGACGACGTGGAAGTCGCACGCCGCGCCGCGCTCGCCGGCGATGTGCTGGCTCGTCGCCGAGCCTCCGATCGCTGCGTTCAGGTCGGCACAGCGGAACATGCTGTGCACCGACACCGGCCGCCCGAAGTGCGCGCGCAGCGGCTCGAGCAGCGTCTCGCACAGCACGCGGATCGCCGCCTGCGCCGACGGGCTCGCGGCCAGCGACTCGGCGTTGCGCACGAGCAGCGTGCGGTGCTCGGTGCGGACGGCCTCCTGCCAGCTGAAGTGGGGCGTGATGGGACCGGTCAGCATGCGAGCCTCCGAGGGCGCGGCCACGACAGCCAGGCGAGCACGGCGACGGCGAGCAGGAGGCCGGCGGTGTGGCGCGTGATGGGACCGGTCAGCATGGCCCATTCTATCGCCATTTGAGCAGAACTGCACGACCTACGTATCTGGCGTGCGTTTCTGCTTGACGCGTCGCGCCGCGAGCGCCTCGTCGAGCAGGATGCGGATCATCGCCGCCGTG
>DASPKC010000081.1:0-23477 GCA_035628295.1 Baekduia sp. | reverse complement strand
CGACGCGGTCATCATGACCAAGCGGGCCGCCATGTTCCTCACGGGACCGGGCGTCGTGCAGGAGGTCATGGGCGAGGACGTCGACGCGCAGACGCTCGGCGGCCCGGCCGTGCATCAGAAGAGCGGCGTCTGCAGCCTCGTCGCCGACACCGACGCCGACGCCGCCTGGCTGGCCCGCGACCTCCTGGACTACCTGCCCCAGCACGCGGGCGCGCGTCCGTCGCGCTGGCCGGTCGTCGCGCCGCCCGGCCACGCGCCGGACGCGACGGTCCCGGACAGCATGCGCAAGGTCTACGACGTGCGCGACGTCGCGCGCGCCATCGTCGACGGCGGCCGCCTGCTCGAGCTCGGCGAGCGCTGGGCGCGCAACATCGTGACCGCCTACGCCCGCCTGGACGGCCGGTCGGTGGGCATCATCGCCAACCAGCCGCGCCACCTCGGCGGGGTCCTGGACGCCGAGTCGGCGGCCAAGGCCGCGCGCTTCATCCGCACCTGCGACTCCTTCGGCATCCCGCTCGTCGTCCTGGTGGACACGCCGGGCTTCCTGCCCGGCAGCAAGCAGGAGGCCGGGGGCGTCATCCGCCACGGCGCCAAGCTCGTCCACGCCTTCTCGGGCGCCACGGTCCCCCGCGTCACCGTCGTGCTGCGCAAGGCCTACGGCGGCGCGTTCATCGCGATGAACTCGCGCGACCTCGGCGCCGACCTGGTCCTGGCCTGGCCGGGCGCGCAGCTCGGCGTCATGGGCCCGGAGCAGGCGGTCGGCATCATCGAGCGGCGCGCCATCGCCGCCGCCGACGACCCGGCGCGCGAGCGCCGCGTCCGCGGCGCGAAGTACGCCGCCGAGCACCTCGACGTCACCCGCGCGATGGAGGACGGGTTCGTCGACGAGGTCGTCCCGCCGTCGGAGACGCGCCCGCGCATCGCCCACGCCCTCGCCCATCTCGAGAGCGCCGGCCTGGAGCGCCGGCCCTCGCGCAACATCCCCCTCTAGGAGGAACCCGCATGGACTGGTCCGCACCCTTCGAGCAGCTGCAGCCGGGCACCCGGTTCAGCACGCCGTGGCGCACCGTCGACGAGCGCGACGTCCTCTGCTTCGCCGCCGTCACCGGCGACCACCACCCGCAGCACGTCGACCCCCTCTGGGCCGCGAACTCGCCGTTCGGCCGCCAGATTGCGCACGGCCTGCTGGTCGTCTCGCTGGCCGCGGGCCTCGTGCCGTTCGATCCCGAGCGCGTCGTCGCCCTGCGGCGCCTCGGGGACGTCGTCTTCAAGCGGCCGGTCGGCCTGGGCGAGCAGATCCGGGTCGTCGGCGAGATCGCCGAGCTCAAGCCGATGGGGCCGGACGCCGGGCTCGTCGCGCTGACGTGGAGCGTGCGCGACACCGAGGACAAGCTGTGCTGCCGCGCCCGCGTCGAGGTCCTCTGGGCCTGCGCCGACGCGGCCGCCGACCCGCACGCCCCCGACGCCGACGGCCGCGTGCCGGTCTTCCTCTAGGCCGCGATGCTCGACGACCGCAAGCTCCTCATCACCGGCGTCCTGACGCGCGACTCCATCGCGTGGGAGGTCGCCCGCCGCGCCCAGGCCTCCGGCGCCGAGGTCCTGCTCACCGGCTTCGGCCGCGGGATGCGCCTGACCGAGCGCGCCGCCAAGCAGCTGCCGACGCCCGCCGACGTGCTCGAGCTCGACGTCAACGAGCCGGAGCACATCGCCGCGCTCGCCCGCGACCTCGAGGGCCGCTGGGGCGTGCTCGACGGCATCCTGCACGCGATCGCGTTCGCCCCGCCCGACGCGCTCGGCGGCGAGTTCCTCAACACGCCGCCCGAGAGCGCCGAGATGGCGTTCCGCACGTCGGCGTTCTCGTTCAAGGCGCTTACGGCCGGGCTGCTGGGCCTGCTCGAGCGCTCCGAGGGCGGCGCCGCCGTGGTGGGCTTGGACTTCGACGCGACCGTGGCCTGGCCGGTGTACGACTGGATGGGCGTGTCCAAGGCGGCGCTGGAGGCCGTGTCGCGCTACCTGGCGCGCGACGTGGGCCCCAAGGGCGTCCGGGTCAACCTCGTCTCCGCCGGCCCGCTGGAGACGATCGCCGCCCGCGGGATCCCCGGCTTCGAGGGCCTGCGCGACCACTGGCAGCGCCAGGCGCCGCTGGGCTGGGACACGCGCGACACCGGCCCGGCCGCGGCAGCCTGCTGCTTCCTACTGTCGCCCCTGGCGTCCGCCACCACCGGCGAGATCCTGCACGTCGACGGCGGCTTCCACGCGATGGGAGCGGCCGCGGCGTGAGCGCGACGCTGATCACCGGAGCCACGGGCTTCCTCGGCGCCGTGGTGGCCGACGCGCTGCTCGAGCGCGGCGAGCGGGTCGTCGCGCTCGTGCGCGCGGGCGACGACGCGGCCGCCGAGCTCCGCATGGACGAGGCGCTGGCCGCGCTGCACGGCGACCGCCCCGCCCCGGGGCGCGTGCGCCTGCAGGCGGTGTGCGGCGACCTGACCGCGCCGCGCCTGGGCCTGCGGGCCGCCGACCGCGACCGCCTGCGCGGCGAGGTCACGGCGATCGTGCACTGCGGCGCCTCCATCTCGTTCGACCTCCCCCTCGACGAGGCGCGCGCCGTCAACGTCGGAGGCACGTGCGAGGTCCTCGAGCTGGCCGCGGCGCTGGACGAGGTGCCGCGCCTCGTCCACGTGTCGACGGCCTACGTGGCCGGCCGGGGCACCGGGATCGCGCCGGAGGCCGGTCCTCCCCCGGCGGGCCACGACTTCCGCAACACCTACGAGCAGACCAAGGCCGAGGCCGAACGGCTGCTGCAGGACAGCGGGCTGCCCGCGGCCGTCGCGCGCCCGAGCATCGTCGTGGGCGAGACCGGCAGCGGCTGGACGTCGGCCTTCAACGTCCTGTACTGGCCGCTGCAGGCCTTCGCCCGCGGCCTGCTGGACGTGGTGCCCGGCGACCCGGACGGCGTCGTCGACACGATCGGGGTCGATGCGGTGGCGGCGGGGATCGTCGCGCTGCTCGACGACCCGGCCGCCGTGGGCGTCCACACGCTGGCCGCCGGGCCTCGCGCGGCGACCGTCGCCGACCTCGCCCGCGAGGGCTCGCGGGCGCTCGGCCGCCCCGCGCCCCGGTTCTCCGACGCCGCCGACCTCGGTGGCGCCGGCGAGGTGTACGTGCCCTACTTCGACGTCGCCAGCCGCTTCGCGACCGACCGCGGCGACGCGCTGCTGGCGCGCACGGGCGTGCCCCGCCCCCCGCTGGGCGAGCACCTCGACGCGCTCGTCGCCTTCGCGCAGGCCACGCGCTGGGGCCGGCGGCCGATCTCGCGCGCCCAGGCCCGCGCGGCCGCCCGGGAGCAGGCGCTGGCGGCGTAGGGGCGGGCGGGGCGGAGACGGGTGGCGTCCCGCGCGACGGCGCGGGTCCGGCCGCCTGGGCGCCTGCTCGGTCCCGACGGCCCGTGGTCACCCCACCGCTGTGATGAGCACGCGACGCCCGCGTAGCGCGAGCGCGGTGCCCAGGGCGGCGACGGCAGCCGCGCCGAGCGCCGCGGTGCGCCAGCCGGCCTCGTCGACGAGCACCCCGGCGAACGCGGCGCCCAGGGCGATGCCGCCGACCATCGCGGTCAGCACCCAGGTGTAGGCCTCGGTCTCGGCGCCCAGCGGGGCAGTCGCGCCGGCGAGCTCGTTGCGCGTGGCGATCAGCGGGGCGATCGGCAGCCCGGCCGGGAGCACCAGCAGCGCCATCCACAGCGGCGAGGGGGCCAGCGCCAGGGGGAGGAACGCGATCGGCACGGCGATCGCCAGCGCCAGGTGCAGGTCGTGCAGCGGTCGGGCGTGCACGCGGACCCCGAACCAGAACCCGCCCGCGGCGCTGGCCACCGACCACACCGCGATGAGCACGCCGGCGAGCTCCGGCCGCCCTTCGGCGCGCGAGAAGGCGGGCAGGACGACCTCGAGCATCCCGAACGAGATGCCGAAGGGCAGCATGGTCGCCACGACCACGCGCAGGCCAGGGCTGTGCAGCGCCCCCCACGGACCCATGGCGGGCGGGCGCTCACCGTCCTGCGGCGGCGGTCCCGGCAGCAGTGCCAGGAACGCCGCGGTGCCGGCGAGCACCGTCGCGGCCGACACCAGGAGCGCGGCCTGCGGGGCGACGAGCGCCACCAGCGCCGCCACCAGCAGCGGCCCGGCCACGAACAGCAGCTCGGTGAGCACGGAGTCCAGGGCGAACGCGGGGCGCAGGAGCTCGGGCCGGTCGCGCAGCAACACCGGATAGAGCGCGCGCAACACGGAGGAGACCGGCGGCATCGACGCGCCGGCAGCGAACGCCGCGGCCACCAGCGCGAGCGCGGTGACGTCCGTGCGCCCGAGCGCGACGAGCGCGACCAGGCCGCCGGCGTGCCCGGCCGCCAGGGGGAGCAGCACGCGGCGCCCGAGGCGGTCCACGAGCCGGCCGAGCACCGGCGCGCCCAGACCGGTGCCGAGCGCGAGCGCGCCGGCGACCGTCCCCGCCACGGCGAACGACCCGCGCTCGGCGCGCAGGTAGAGCACGACGGCCAGTGCGTTGATGCCGATGGACAGCCGCGCGACCATCATCGCCGCCAGCAGCGGGCCGAGCGGGCTGGTGCGCAGGAGCCGGAGGTAGACCAGGCGGCCCAGGCTACGCCAGGTCGGCCGGCGTCACGATGCCGGTGACCAGGGCGAGCTCCGCCAGGCGCGCCCGCTTGGCGTTCTGCGGCAGATCGCCCACGTCGAACTTCGTGAACAGCGTGCGCAGGTGCGTCTTGATGGCGTCCTCGGAGAGCACCAGCTCGTCGGCGATCGCCTTGTTCGTCGCCGGCAGCGCGTGCTGGCCGCCGTCGGCGAACGGGCGGCAGAGTGCGACGAGCACCCGGCGCTGGGCGGCGCTCAGCTGCGGCGGGGCCGCCGCCGCGTCCTCCACGACGGTGGCCTCGGCCGGCCGGGCGGCCGGGTCGCGGAAGCGCAGCAGGGTGGCGCCGGTGCGCAGCACCTCGCCGTCGGCGAGGCGGTGGCGGCCGGCGATGCGGTGCTCGCCGATCCAGGTGCCGTTGCGCGAGAGCCCGTCGTCGACCACGACCCAGGAGCCGGCCACGTGCTCGAGCTCGGCGTGCAGCCGCGAGACCCCCGGGTCCCAGGGCAGGGCGATGTCACACGCCGGGTCGCGGCCGATGCTGAGCCGCTGCGCGCCGTCGAGCACCGTCTCCACCTGCGTGCCGCCCGGGTCCCGGTGGACCAGGTACGGGGTGCCGCCACGGTCGAGCTCGACCAGCCGTTTGAGCTCGACCGGCGTGGCGGCAGGGGGCCTCAAGGGGTCTCGACGACCTGTTCCTCGACCTGGAGGCCCGGGCCCGGCGACGTCTGGCGCCCGGGTTGCGCCGGCTGCGCCGGCTGCGCCGGCTTCGACTGGGCGGGCGCCTCGGCGGCCGGGCGCTCCGGGACGGCAGGCGCGGCGGTGAGCGGCCCGCGCGCGACCGGCGCCGGCGAGCTCTGCGGCTTGGGCAGCCGCAGGGCGGGCGTGGCCGGCAGCTCGACGGCCTCCACGGGCACGGCCACGGCCGGCTTGAGCGCGGCCCGCGGGGCGCGCTGCTGGACCTCCGGGTCGCCGCCGGCGACCGCGAGACCGACGCCGAGACCGCCCAGCGCCGCCGCCAGGAACGCGGCGATCGGGAGGCGATGACGGCTGAACGCGGACACCTTGTCACGAGGATAGTCGCCGCACGGGCCCGAGGGGCCTACAATTTTGATCGTGCGTAAGGGCTGGGGGGTCCTTCTCATAGGTCTCGTCGTGGCGCTTTCGGCGCCCGCGTCCGCGATGGCGGACCCGTACTCCGTGCGCCTGTGCAAGCAGGAGGGTGGAGCGCCCGGGGCCAACGGCGCGATCGCCGAGGACGGCGCGGGCACTCAGCAGGTGACCCGGGACTGCAGCCAGTTCGGCGACGGGATCCGCGTCCGGGGCGATCTCGGCCAGTCCGGCGAGAAGCGGCTGGTGATGACGGTCCCGGCCGGCGGCACGCTCGTCTCCGCGCAGCTGTTCCACTCGGCGCTGCTGCCGCCGGGCGCGCAGGTGCGCGTCGTGGCGCTGCCCGGTGGCGAGAACGTGCTGCCCGTCGTCAACGCGCCGGGCGCCGACCACTCGGTCACCCCGCAGGCGCCAACGCTCCCGCCCGGGACCACCGGCCTGGCCTACGTCGTCGACTGCGGCGACAGCTGCGGCGGGACGGTCAACGCGGGGATCCTCTCCGCCAACCTCACGATCGACGACCCGACCGATCCGGTCGTGACGGCCAGCGCCGCGCTGAGCGGGCAGCTCCTGGCCATCACCACCAGCTCCACCGACGCGGTGTCCGGCGTCTGCGAGGTCAAGGCCCTGCTCAACGGCCAGGCCCTCGAGACCCGCGCGCTCTCCCGTCAGCCGCTGACGCGCCCGTGCGACGAACGGGCGGACCTGACCTTCACGACCCCGCACGGCGGGCTCGACGACGGGGTGCACAAGGTGCGCGTCGAGTCCCGCGACGCGGCCGGCCGGCTCGGCGCCGCGGACGTCGACGTGGTCATCGACCGCAAGCCGCCCGCCGGCTCGGGCGTGCCGGGCATCGTCGGCATCCCGGAGGTCGGCCAGACGCTGACCGTCTCCAACGGCCAGTGGAGCGCGCAGTCGCCGTCCTTCACCTACCGCTGGGAGCGCTGCCGCGACGACGCGTGCGTCCCGATCGCGGGGGCGGAGAGCGCGACGTACGTGGTGCGCGAGGAGGACCAGGAGCAGGAGCTGCGGGTCGTCGAGACCGCCAAGGACGGCGGGGGCAGCGCCGCGCTGGCGTCCGCACGCACGGCGAAGGTCTCGCCGCAGATCCCGGTCCTGCTCGAGCCGCTGCGCATCGTCGGCGAGGAGAAGGTTGGCGGGCGGCTGTCCTCGGCCGGCGGCACGTGGCGCAATGCCGTGGCGCTGCGCTACCAGTGGATGAGCTGCTCCAGGCGCGACGGGTCGGACTGCAAGGTGCTCCCCGGCCGCGAGCGCCCGGTCCTCGACATCGAGCGCGAGGACGTCGGCCGCTACCTGGTGCTCGTCGTCACCGCCACCGGGCCGCGCGGCCACACCGCCCAGACCTCGGCGGCGAGCTCCCGCATCCCGTATCCGCCGCTGCGCAACCTGACCCAGCCGTCCATCGGCGGCACCGCCACGCTCGGCGGGCGGCTCACGGCGGAGACGGGGGCGTGGGAGGGCGAGAGCGTGCGCTTCGAGACGCAGTGGCTGCGCTGCAACTCGACCGGCTGCCTGCCGATCGACGGCGCGATCGCCCGCAGCTACCGGCCGACCACGAAGGATCTCGGCGCCAGCCTGGTGGTGCTGGTGACCGCCCGCGACGGCCTCGGCGAGACGCTGCCGGTCCGCAGCCGCGCCACCGAGCGCGTGCGCAGCGCCGACGGCCGGGCGCTGCCGGTCCCGCGCGTGCGCACCAGGGTGCGGATCGTGACCTTCGGCGACTTCCAGTTCGCCCTGACGGTCGGGCCGAAGCTCCAGGTCCTCGATGTGCGCAAGGGCAGCCGCGTCGATGTGCTCTGCCGCCTGTGCGCCCGCGCGCGCCTGGGAAGGCGCAGCAAGGTCAAGACCAGCACCGTGACGTTCCGGCTGCCGTCGGACGGCGTGCAGATCCCGCCGGGCGGGCAGATCGTCGTGCGCGTGCGGCGCAAGGGCATCATCGGACGTGAGATCGTCGGCACCTTGTCGCTGGACCGCAGCAGGCGCGTGAGGTGGGGGCAGGTCCGGTGCCTGTCGCGCAACGGGTCGCTGCAGCGCGTCTCGTGCCCGGCCAAGGCGCCGAAGAAGAAGGCGACGGAGAAGAAGAAGACCTCGTCCTCCACGCCGTCTGGCACGACGAAGACGGGCACCGGCCAGCCGCCGGCCACGCCGCCGGTGCCGCAGACGACCCCGGCGGCGTGACCGGCTAGCGGATGTCGGACCTGCCGCTGCTCTCCGGGGACCTGCTCCCCGGTGCGTCGGTCGCCGGGTACGTCATCGAGGGCGTCGTCGGCCGCGGCGGGATGGGGACGGTCTACCGCGCGCACGACCCGCGGCTGGACCGCGTGGTGGCGCTCAAGGTGGTTGCGGCGGCGGTCGCCCAGGATGCGGAGTTCCGGGAGCGCTTCGTGCGCGAGGCGCGCTCGGCGGCGGCCATCGAGCACCCGCACATCGTGCCCGTGCACGAGGTGGGCGAGCACCTCGGCCTGCCGTTCCTGGCCATGCGCTACCTCGACGGGCCCGACCTCCGCGAGGTGCTCGCCGTGTCGGGCCCGCTGGAGCCCGAGCGCGTCGGCTCGATCGCCCTGCAGCTCGCCTCCGCCCTCGACGTCGCGCACGCCAAGGGCCTGGTCCATCGCGACATCAAGCCGGCCAACGTGCTGTTGCCGCTCGACGACGTCCATGACGCCGGCCACGTCTACCTGACCGACTTCGGCGTGGCCCGCGCATCGGCCGCGACGACCATGACCGACGGCGGCGATCTCGTCGGGACGCTGGCGTACGTGGCGCCGGAGGTCATCGCCGGCCATCCGGCCTCCGCCGCCTCCGACCAGTACGCGCTGGGCTGCACCCTCTTCCACCTCCTCTGCGGCCGGCCGCCGTTCGTCTCCGACCACGACGCCGGGCTGCTGTGGGCGCACATGGAGCAGCCGCCGCCCGCGGCCTCCTCGCTCGTGGAGGACCTGCCGCCCGAGGCCGACGAGGCGTTCGCGCTGGCCCTGGCCAAGCGTCCCGAGGACCGGGCGCCGTCATGCACCCTCTTCGCCGAGCGGCTGGCGATGGCGCTCGAGGGCGCCGACGGAGCGGCCGTCGCCATGCTCGAGGGCCCGGATGGCACGACGCAGGTGGTCCGCGGCGGCGCCGGCAGCCTCGCGACCATCGTCCAGCGGCCCCCGGTCCCGGCTCCCGGCCGGCCGGAGCCCGACCCGCTGCCCCCGCAGGCGCGCCGGCGCGCCCTCGCGGTGGCCGGCGCCGTCGCGGTGGGCCTGGCGGCCGGCCTGGGCGCCGGTCTGGCCGCCGGCGGCAGCGAGGAGGAGCCGACCGCCGGCGCGACGCTGCGCGCCTCGTCCGGCGTGGCGACCGTGAGGCTCGGGGGCTGGCGGTCGGCGGACGCCGGGGCGGGCGAGCTGCGCGGCCTCGATCTCCGCGCGCGCTGGTCGGCCGAGACGTCCGTGCGCGGCGAGCGGGTCGTCGCGACCGTCGGGCGGCTGCCCGTCGTGGACGGCATGGGCATCCGTGAGCCGCTGCCGCGGCGCGCGAGCCGCGAGCTGCTCGGCGGCGGCATCGTGCGCGCCATCGAGCTCGGCGGGGTGCCGGCCGTCGAGGTGGAAGGCCCGCTGACCTCCCAGGACGGCGTCGCGGCGGCCGTCGCGGTCCGCGGCACCGACAAGGGCTTGATCGGCGTGTCGTGCCGTGGCCGCACGCAGGGCAACGTCGCCGCCGCGTGCCGGGAGCTTGCCGGGGCGCTGCGCCCCGGCGCCGGGGCGCGGGCCACGAGCCTCGCACCGGACCCCGAGGCCGCGAACGTCCTGGCGGCGGCGCTGCGCCGCGCCGCCGGCACCCGGGCCGACCGCCGCGCCCTCGCCGGCCCGGAGGGCGTCTCGCGCGCGGCCGCTGCGCGGCGCCTGGGCGATCGCCGCGCCCGCGCGTCGCGCGCCGTCCGGCGTCTGTCGCTGCCCCCGCCGGCCCGCGGCGCCGTGCGGCGGCTGGCCGGGGCGCTCGACGCGTCGGCCGGCGCGCTGCGGCGCGCCTCGCGCGGCGAGGACGACGCCCGCGAACGTCTCGCCCGCGCCGAGCGGGCTCTGCAGCGGGCGCGGGAGCTCTTGCGCGCCAACGGCTACGGCTAGCCCCAGCGCCTGGCGCGCCCGCGCCGGCGAGCTGCGCCCGCCGGCTTCCCCGGCCCCGCGCGCGTCGTGCGCTGCGGGGCCGGCCGCGAGGGGGGCCCCTGGAGCCCCGCCCTCGCGCCGGTCCACACGCGGCTCGGACGCCTGCCTTCGTCCGACCCGCCGGGCGTCACGTTCGTCCCCCGCCCGTGGACCCCTGCCTTGCTGCGCATCGTGCCGCAGCCGCCGGCCCGCGTGAACCCACCCCAGGGGTGGACTGCACCACCCCTCGTCAGGTGCGGGGCGCAGGGGAGACGACGGAGGCCAGCCGCCGCCCCGAGCGGCGGTCGCGCAGCGTGATCCGGACGGCGCGCGAGCGCAGCCGGGCGGGCAGCGAGGTCCGGATCCGGCGCACCGCCCCACGGGGCACGGCGGCGGTCAGGCGCCGCCCGCCGACGTCGGCGCGCAAGCGGCACGCGCGGTCGCGGCGCGGGCAGCCCACGGTGAGGACGAGGGCGCCCCGACGGGAGCGCCGGACGGCGCGCAGCGGCCCCCGGACGAGCTCCAGGACGATCTGCTGCGTCGTCACGGCGCCGAGGTCGTCGGTGGCGGTGACCCGCACGGTGCGCCGGCCGGTCGCCGGGAAGGCGACGCGGACAGCCTCACCGCTGCGGCGCACGCCGCGGCCGAGGTCCCAGCGCACCTGCGTCACGCGCCCGTCGTCGTCCGTGGCACCGGCCCGCAGGACGAGCTCGTCGTTGGCGGCGGGCCGGGCGGGCACGCGCGGCCGCAGGGCGGGCGGCCGGTTCAGCGCCTCGACGGCGACGGCGGCCTCGCCGCTGAGCCCGTCCTCGTCGACCCCGGCGACACGGACCTCGAAGCGCCCGGGCCGGGTCGGCGTCCAGCGCAGCTGCGGCGCGGCCTGCTCGACGACCTGGCCGTCGCCGAGCGTGAAGCGGTACCGGACGATCCGCCCGCCCTCGTCGGGGTCCGCGGACGCCGACGCGTCGAGCAGGACCGGCGTGCCGGTCGGCGCGGGCGCGGGCGCGGCGAGCGCCATCGCGGGCGGGCGGCCCGCGACCTCGACCGCGGCCAGCGGCGCGGATGCGGTCAGGCCCAGGTCGTCGAGGACGGTCACGCTGCCACCGCCGACGCGGCCCGCGCGGCGCGGCACGACGTCCAGCGTGGGCGTCGTGGTCGACTGCTCGGCCGTCCCGTCGCCGTCGACGTCCCAGTCGAAGCGCACGATCGTGCCGTCGCGGTCGCCCGAGCCGGAGGCGTCGAAGCGCACCGGGCTGCCCGCGACCCGCGGCCCGTCGGCGACGGTGGCGGCCGCAACGGGCTCGATCGTCGAGGCCAGGCACAGCGAGGCGGGGCAGACCGCCGGATGGCGGGCGACGTTCCAGTTGTCCGCGAGCCAGGTGCCGGCGGCCGGCGACGGGTTGAAGTAGTTGTCCTGCCCGCAGTCGAGCGGGATCGCGCCGAACGGCGCGGGCTGGCCGACGGGGCACACCGTCGGATCGAATGCCGACCCCGGGGAGCCGTCGGCGTAGCACATGAGCGACACGCCGTCGTTGCAGTGCCATCCGCCCGTGGCGTCGGGTGCCCCGGGCTGGACCGCGCCGAACGTGTGCGTCACCTCGTGCGTCGCGGTGTAGGCCGTGTACTCGTCGGACTCCGTGCCGTCGAAGGCGTCGGCGTAGAGCAGCGCCATGTGGTTGTCGCGCACCGCGTTGCTGTTGACGCGGGGATCCGCCCGCAGGTCGGGCACCTTCTCCGCGTGCGCTTCGGCGTAGCTGCCGGTCACCGGCAGGTCCGCGAAGATCAGGAAGTCCCAGCGGCCGCGATCGAGCCCGAGGACGGAGGCCCGCGCCGCCAGGACGTCGGTCTTGATCGCGTCCGGCCGGCTGTCGCCCCCGCCGGCGTACGCGGACGTCGCCCGGGTGGTGCGCAGGCTGGTGATGTCCACGAACTCGGGGCCGCAGCGCGTGCCGTAGTCGAAGCGCACGCCGAGGGTGCCGGAGCTGCCCTGGGCGTACTTGCCGGCGATCGCCGAGACGGTCTGCTGGATGCGGTCGGCGATCGCGCCCGTCAGCCGGTTCGGGCGGTCGGAGGGGTGCAGGTAGAGCACCTTGAAGCGGCGCAGGGTCGTGCGGCCGTGCTCCACGTCGTCGGTGGCGCGCACGTCGCCGCACCACGAGGTCGCCGGGGTCACCGCGGCCTGGCCCTCGGCGCGCCCGGTGGGCGCGCGTGGCGCCGGCCCGTCGCGCAGCGCGACGGCGCCGGGCGCCAGGCCGGGGCCTTCGCGCACGACGGCGGTGGTGTCGGCGCCCTGAGCAGCGGCGGGCGCGGCGGCCGCAAGCGCCGCGAGCACCGCGACGACGACCCCCGGCACGCGTCCACCCACGCCAGGCATGGTGACGGATCCCCCGGGGGTGGGTAGCGCACGGGTCGCGTGCCGTTCGCCATCGAACCCGGGCTGCATCCCGGCCAGCCGCCCGCGATCGGCCTCCTCGCCCTCGGCGCCGTGCTGGTCGCGGCGGTGGTGGCCGTGACGCACCAGCGCGGCCGGGCGTGGTCGGCCTCGCTGCTCTACGTCGCCGTCGGGCTGGGGGCGGCTGCGGTCCTGGACGCCATGGAGATCACCTGGGTGGACCCGGTCGGATCGCCCGACGCGATGGTCCGCCTGACGGAGATCGCCGTGGTCGTCGCGGTCTTCGCCAACGGCATCCGCATCGACCGCGAGCTGAAGATCCGCCGCTGGCGCCCCACCGTGCGGCTTCTGGCGATCACGATGCCGCTGTCGGTGGCCGCGGCGGCGGGTCTCGGCGTCGGCCTGCTCGGGCTCTCCCTCGGCGCCGCGATCGTCCTCGGCGCCGCGCTCAGCCCGACCGACCCGGTGCTCGCCGGCGACGTCGGCGAGACCCAGCCGGGCAACGAGGAGCCCGAGGCCGAGTTCGCCATCACCTCCGAGGCGTCGCTCAACGACGGGCTGGCGGCGCCGTTCATCGTCCTGGGCCTGCTGGTGGCCGGCGACGACCTACCCGGGTCCTGGGGCTCGTGGCTGGGCATCGACCTGGTGCTGCGCTGTGCGATCGGCGTGGCCGCCGGCGCCGTCGTGGGCCGCCTCGCCGGGCGGGCCGTCCCCCGGCTGCGCGAGCGCGAATGGCTGCACACGGGCTACGACGCGATCTTCATCTGCGGCCTGGCCCTCGCCACCTTCGGGGCGGGGGAGGTGCTGGGTGGCTACGGGTTTCTCAGCGCGTTCGCGGGCGGCGTCGCGTTCCGCCGCTGCGAGCGCGAGCACGAGACCCACGCCGCGGCCCACCACGGCGCCGAGCGCCTCGAACGCCTCTTCGAGCTGCTGGTGCTGCTGCTCGCGACGAGCTCGGCGACTTCCGCGCTGCTCGACGTCCCGGGGGCCGAGGGGTGGCTCCTGGCCGCGCTCACCATCGTCGTCGTGCGCCCGGTGCTCGGCTGGCTCTCCCTCGCAGGCGTGCGCGAGACGCGCGGCGCGGACCGCCTCTACGTCTCGTGGTTCGGCGTGCGGGGGATCGGCACCCTCTTCTACGCGTCGGCGGTCGTGGCCAGCGGTGTCCTGGCCAAGGACGAGGCCGCGGTGGTCTGGTGGACGGCGCTCGCCACGGTCCTCGTGTCCATCGGCGTGCACGGGTTGACCTCCGGCCCGGCGACGCGGGCGATGGCGGCACGCCGCGACGCCGCCGCCTGAAGGCGCAGGCGCGCCCCTAGTGCACCCCGGTCCCCGCCCCCGCGCGGGCCTGGCACTCGAAGACGTGGAACGCCCCGCCCAGCACCGGCAGCGAGACGTTGTGGACCGGCACGGTGCCGATCGCGCCCTCGAAGGCCCCGGCGTGCGCGTGGCCGTGGACGACGAGGTCGGGCTCGTGCTCGAGGATGGGCGCGGCCAGGCGGTCGGTGCCCAGGAAGGTCCAGATGCCCTCGGCCTCGCCGACGAGCGTGTCGGTGACGGGCGCGTAGTGCAGGAGCACGAGGCGCAACGGGCAGACGGCGATCTCCTGCAGCGCGCGCCGCAGGCCGTCGACCTCCTCGCCGCACTCGGCGTACACCGCCCGCATCACCGGCTCGCCGAAGTCCGGGAGGTGCGAGCCGTGGAAGCCGCCGACGAGGCCCTTGGCGCCGGCGACGCCGACCTCGCAGCCGCCGACCTGGACCACCGTGGCGGCCCGGTCGAGCACGGTGATGCCGCCCTCCTCGAGCGCCGCCGTGACCTCGTCGGCGCGGGCGCTGTGGTGGTCGTGGTTGCCCAGGACCGCCACCACCGGGCCGGGCGCCTCGGCGGCGCACGCGCGCGCGCAGACCGCTGCCTGCTCCGGCCGGCCGTGCGTGGTCAGGTCGCCGGCGAGGAGGACGAGGTCGGCGTCGCGGTCGATCGCGGCGACGACCGCGTGCGCTTCCTCCTCGCGGGTCTCCGAGCAGTGGAGGTCGCCGGCGGCGGCGACCTTGATCGTCGGGCAACTCGCGATGTCCATCGAGGTGAGGCTCTACCCGTCCGAGCGGGTACTGAGCACGGCACATGGCCTACGACGACCAGGCCGAGCACCTGATCCCGACGCTCCGGCGCTCGATCGCCGCCCTGCGCGACGCGGAGATCCCGTTCGCCCTCGGGGGCAGCGTGGCGTGCTGGGCGCGGGGCGGACCGGCCCCGTACCACGACATCGACCTGATGGTCCCGCCCGAGCACGCCGACCGCGCCCTGCAGGCGCTCGAAGAAGCCGGCATGCGCACCGAGCGCCCGCCGGAGGGCTGGCTGCTGAAGGCCTGGGACGGCGACGTCCTCGTCGACCTGATCTTCGACCCCACGGCCCTCGAGGTGACGGAGGCGTCGATCGCCGCCTGCGAGGAGGTCAAGCTGCAGGCGATGGAGGTCCGGGCGCTGCCGCTCGAGGACGTGCTCGTCTCCAAGCTCAACGCCCTGGACGAGCACACGCTGGACTTCAGCGGGCTGCTGGCGATCGTCCGGCCCGTGCGCGAGCAGGTCGACTGGGACGACGTGCGGTCGCGGACCGCGGAGTCGCCCTACGCCCGGGCGTTCGTGGCCCTCGCCGAGGACCTCGGCGTGGTGCCCGAGCCGTCGCCCTCCTGATCGTCGGGCGCGCGGCCGAGCGTCGCCGCGCGCGTCCACGCCATGCCGGCGAGGCGGCGCAGGCCGTCCTCGTTGCGCATGTTCATGAACGGGGCGATCACGGCGTTCGGGACGAGCCCGGCCATGCCGCCGTGCAGGACCTCGTCGATCGTCATCTGCGTCCCCTCGCCGTCGGGCTCGAAGACCAGCTCCACCCGCCCCACGGCGAAGGGGCGGATGCGGACCTCGAGGACCAGCCGGCGCGGCGGCTCGCTCTCCAGGACGGTGCTCGTGTCGCGCAGCTTCACGGGCCCGTGGCCCTGGGTGTGGTGGAACGTCGCGCCGACGTTCGGCCAGTCGCCGTCGGCGCGGCGGATGTCGTGCGACCCGACGACCCAGAACGCGTAGGCGCGCGGGTCGGCGACGATCGCCCAGACGTCCTCCACCGGCGCGGGGACCCACTTGCGCGTGACGGCCATCAGGCCTCCTCGTCGGCGCCGGCGGCGTCGCGCATGGCGCGCAGGCTCTTGGCCAGCACCCGCGAGACCTGCATCTGCGACAGCCCCACCTGCTCGGCGATCTCCGACTGCGTGCGGTCCTCGACGAAGCGCAGCCGCAGGATCTCCCTGTCGCGCTCGCTGAGCTTCGCGACCGCCTTCGAGGCCGAGGCGCCGTACTCGACGAGCTCGTAGCCGGCCTCCGTGGAGCCCTGCTGGTCGCCGAGCGACAGGTCCTCGTCCTCGTCGTCGCCCACCGGTGCGTCCAGCGAGCGCGTCTGCGTGTTGCGCACCGCGGTGAGGGCCTCGAGGACCGCGTCGAACTCGAGCTTGGTGTGCTCGGCGATCTCGGGCACCGTCGGCGGGCGGCCGAGGCGCGTGCCGAGGACCTGCGTGGCCTGCTCGACCTTGAGCACGTCCTCCTGGATCTGGCGGGGCAGGTGCACGGCCCAGGTCGCGTCGCGGAAGTAGCGGCGCAGCTCGCCGAGGATGGTCGGCGTGGCGAACGAGGCGAACGCGAAGCCGCGCGCCGGCTCGAAGCGGTCGATCGCCTTGATGAGGCCCAGCGACGCCACCTGCACGAGGTCCTCGACCGGCTCGCCCGTCGGGTGCGCGTAGCGCCGGGCGAGGCGCGCGGCCAGCGGCGTGAACCGGCGGATCAGCGCGTCGCGCGCCTGCATGTCGCCGCGCTCGTGGTAGGCGCGGAACAGCCGGCTGGTATCGGCGGAAGGGTCGGCTGAGCGGTCAGGAGCAGGCGGGGCCACGGCGGTCACGGCGTCCGCGGTACCCGCCAGGAGGCGCGATCACGCGCCGTCCGCCGCTTGCACATCCGTCCCGCGCAGCGGCGCATCCGGGGCCCGGCGAGCGGGTACGCGGAGGTCTGGATGCCGACGACCACCGCCACGCAGACCGTGTTCTGCCCGCATTGCTCCATGCCGTTCGCCGAGGACGTGCCGCTGCCGTTCCCGCCGCAGTCGCAGCGCTGCCGGCACTGCAAGCTGGTGGTCGGCCCAGGGCGGGCCCGCGAGGTCCCCGACGCGCCGTCGGGCGCCCGTGGCGCCGCTGCCGGCCGGCTGGCCAGCGAGGCGCGCCGCCTCGCCGACAGCGACGGCGACTTCGATCGCGACGCGCTCACGCGCGCGCTGCGCGACGTGGCGACGGAGCTGGGCCGGCGCCCCGGCCAGGTCTCGCTGGTGGACTACCAGCAGCGCTGGGAGGCGCGGGACGACCTTCCGTCGCTGACGACGATCATCGGCGCGTTCGGCAGCTGGAAGTCCGCGCTGGCGGCTGCGACGCAGCGCAACGGGTAGGAGGACGACATGCCCATGCAGCCCGGATCGCGGATCGGCGACAAGGACCCCGAGATGAACCAGCGTCCGCCCGATCCCCAGGAGGACGCGTCGCTGCCGCTGGAGACCAAGGACGGCGCGCGCCGCAGCCTGTCCAACCCCGTGCGCGAGCCGGACATGACCTCCGACGCCGACCCCTACGCGCCCGCGCCCGACGACGAGCGCGTGCGCGACGACGGTCAGCGGTAGGTCGTTGGCTCACGCCCTGGTGGTGGTCGACATGATCGCCACCTACGACCACGAGGACGGCGACGTGTGCGCCCGCCAGGTGGCGTCGCGCCTCGACGCCATGGTGGCCCGCGTCGAGCGCGCGCGTGAGAGCGACGAGCCGGTGGTCTACGTCAACGACCACTACGGCCGCTGGGACGGCAGCCGCGAGCGCCTCATCGACTGGGTGCTCGACCAGACCCCCGACCGCGGCCTCGTCGAGCCGCTGCTGCCGCGCGCCGACGACCACTTCCTCGTCAAGGCGCGCCACTCGATCTTCTACGAGACGCCGCTGGGCTACCTGCTCAACCAGGAGGACCTCGAGGGCCTGACGCTGCTGGGGCAGGTCACCGAGCAGTGCGTCCTGTACTCGGCGCTGGACGCCCACGTCCGCCACTTCGACGTCCGCGTCGCGGTCGACGCGTGCGCGCCGATCGACGACGATCTGGGCAACGCGGCGCTGGAGATGATGCGCCGCAACATGGGCGCCGAGCTCGTCTGACTCTCAGACCAGCCGCACGGTCTCGCCGCCGCAGGCCACGACGTCGCCCGGCCGCAGCTGGCGCCCGCGCCGCGCCTCCGGCTCGCCGTTGACCGTGACCCCGCCCGCGGCCAGGAGGTCCTTGGCCTCCGCCCCGGAGTCCACCAGCCCGGCCGCCTTCAGCAGTTGCCCCAGCCGGATCACGTCCCCGCGGACCTGCAGCTCGCGCCCGCTCACGTCGTGGTGTCCGGCAGGTGGCGCCCGACGACGCCGACGTAGATGCCGCGCGGCACGCCGTCGTCACTGCCGTCGGCGACGTGCAGGTAGATGCGCGCCACGAATCCGGCCCCGGAGCCCGAGCCCAGGCCGACGTGCGGGCCGACCCACAGCTTGCGGCCCTCCCACGTGAACGTGTACTCGTCCTCGTAGCGCTTGCGCGTGGTCTCCGCGACGTCCTGCTTGTACTGCGTGATGCCGTGCTCGCTGGCGGCCTGGACCAGCGACTTGCCCATGTCGCCGGCGGCGAAGCGCTCGGCCATCTCGTCCAGGGCACGCAGGGTGCGCAGCACCAGGCCGGGGCGGCGGAACGGCGACTCGGCGGCCGTCTCGAACGCCCGCGGGGCGAAGCGCAGGTGCCGGGCCTCGGCCGCCGCGCGCTCCACCGCCTCCAGGACGGTCCCGGGCGGCTCGTCCTCGGCGTGCACGACCTCTGCGGCGGCCGCCTCGTCCTCGACGTCGACCAGCGCCAGCGTGCGGGTCAGCTCGACGATCGTGCGGCGGTCCTGCTCGGCCGCGGCGCGCAGGCGGTCGATCTCGGCGTGGGCCGCGTCGCGGGCGGCGGCCGCCGCGTCACGCTCGCCGGACAGGCGCTCGACCTCGTGCGTGAGGTCGTCGTGGACCGGCGCGCCCGCGGCGTGGGAGGCGCGGGCGGCCGCCAGCTCGCGGCCGAGCTCCTCGACCCGCGCGGTCAGGGCGTCGCGCTCGCGCTCGAGCGCGTCGCGCTGCGCGGCGGTCTCGCGGGCGCGGCCGTCGGCCTCCTCGCGCTTGGCGCGCGCCGACTCGGCCAGGCGCCGCAGCTCCGGCAGCTTGCGCTGCTCGGCCTCCAGGCGCTTGCGGGCGGCTTCGTGGGCGGCCTCGCGCTCGGCGACGGCCGCATGCGCGTCCAGCAGCTTGCGGGTCAGCTCGCCGAAGACCGCGTCGCCGATGCCCGACTGCTCGAGCATCTCGTCCCAGCTCTTGAAGACCTGCAGCACCTCGGTCTCCGACGGCCAGCCGTGCTGGGTGTCCCAGTCCTCGGGCTCGGGCGCCCCGCCGGTGAGCCCCGCGAAGCGCCAGACCGCGTGCACGATCTCGAGGCGGTCGAGCGCGTCGCGGGTGTCGGCCCACCAGCTGGCGTCGCCCTTCGGTGGTTCTCGGTCGGCGAGGTCGAGCCCGAGCTCGGCCATCGCCTCGCGCTCGGCGCGCAGACGGTAGTACTCCTGGCGCAGCTGGTGCGTCGTCGGCTCGGCCTTCGGGGGCTGCGGACGGCCGCCCGAGCGCTTGGGCTTCTTGGCCTTCGCCATGTGGACCAGCAGGCTAGTTCAGCGACGGGTCCGGCGGCATCCGCGCCACCAGGCGGAACGAGCCGCCCTTGCGCTCGAGCACGACGCGCCACAGCGCCGGCGGGTCCTCGCACAGCACGTCCTCGGGCGCGGCGTCCTCCACGATCCAGTCCTCGCGCTCGATCTCGGCCTCGAGCTGGCCGGGGCCCCAGCCGGCGTAGCCCGCGAACACGCGGCAGCGCCGGGCGGCCTCGAGGGTGTCGGGCGGCGTGCCGTCGGCCACGAGCCCGATGGAGCCGACGATCGCGAACGCCGCGTCGGCGGGGTCCGGGAGATCGGCGACGAGGACGATCGCCTGCGGCTGGACCGGGCCGCCCACATGCACCACGTCGTCGCCGGCCACGAGGTCGGCGAGCTCGGGGACCGCCTCCTCGACGGTCGTCTCCGAGGGGCGGTTCAACACGAGTCCGAGCGCGCCCTCGGCGTCGTGGTTGGCGATCGCGACGACGGTCCGCGCGAAGTTGGGGTCCTCCAGCGTGGGCGAGGCCACGAGCAGCTTTCCGCGCAAGGACTCCACGCACGCATCGTGCCACGCGGGGGGAGTGTGTGTCCGATGCAGAACAGCGCAGGACAACCGCGATGGGGTAGCCCGGTTGCGATCCCGATGACCAAACGACTGAGCAAGCTCCTCATCGCCGGCGCGCTGATGCCGGCAGCGTTCGCCCCGGCGGTCGCGGACGCCGCCACCACGAGGGTGGCCGTCGGCATCGGCGACCAGAGCCCGGCGATGTTCTCGGACCCCAACTACCAGGCGCTCGGCATCAAGAAGGTGCGGTACGTGGTGCGCTGGGACGCGATGAAGAACGCCGACCTGCGCCAGCGGGCCGAGGCGTTCGTGGCCGCGGCGCGCCGCAGCAACGACCGCGTCTTCTTCCACGTCTCGACCAACGACTTCACGCCCAAGAAGGCGACCCTGCCGTCGCTGCGCACCTTCCGGCGCGACGTCGGGCGGCTCGTGCGCCACTTCCGCAAGAAGGGGGTCCGGGAGTGGGGCGTCTGGAACGAGGCCAACCACAAGTCGCAGCCGACGTGGGACAACCCGCGCCGGGCCGCCCAGTACTTCCGCGAGATGAAGCGCCTGTGCAAGGGCTGCACGCTCGTGGGCCTGGACGTCCTCGACCAGGCGGGCGTGGAGCGCTACATCCGCCGCTGGTTCTCGGCGCTGCCGCGGTCGTACCGCCGCTCGTCCATCCGCGTCGGCATCCACAACTACTCCGACACCAACCGCAAGCGCTCCTCCGGGACCAGGTCGATCATCCGCACGGTCAAGAGCCGCAACCGGCGGGCGACGTTCTGGCTCACGGAGACGGGCGGCGTGGTGAACCTGTCCGCGAAGTCCTTCCCGTGCAACGAGGCCCGGGCGGCCAACCGCATCGGCTACATGTTCACGCTGGCGCGCAAGTTCCGGCGCGACATCGACCGGATCTACCCGTACAGCTGGTTCGGCGAGGACTGCAACGGCTTCGACGCCGGCATCGTCTCCAGCGGCGGCGTGCCGCGCCCGTCCTACGCGACCTTCAAGTCGCGGGCGCGCTCCTTCACCCGCTAGGGCCCGCACGCAATTCGGAGCCCGGGTGGTTTGAGGACAGACCACCCGGGAACCCCCGACTAAGGCCGTGAGCAACACACGCACCCTCATCTCCGTCCTCGATGCCGACCCGGAGCTCGGCAACGACCTGGACCCCGAGGACAAGGAGCTCGCACGGCGCCACGCCGTGGCCGTCGTGCACTCCCTCGGTCCGGGACCCCTCGAGATCACGCTGAACGGCGCGACCGCCCACCCGGCGATCGGGCTGCTGCTGCTCGAGGGCCTCGTGACGCGCGACGTCGAGCTCGCCGGCCGCTCCACCACCGAGCTGCTGGGCACCGGCGACCTGGTGCGGCCGTGGGACGACGAGCTGTCGCTCGAGCCGCTGCCGGGCTCGATCCGCTGGAGCGTCCTGGAGCCGGCCCGCGTGGCCGTGCTCGACCGGCGCTTCGCCGCCGTGGCCGGCCGCTGGCCTTCGATCCTCGACACGGTCGTGACCCGCACCATGCGCCGCTCGCGCGCACTGGCCGTGCAGCGGGCGATCGCGCAGGTGCCGCGCGTCGACGCCCGCGTGTTGGTGCTCCTCTGGCAGCTGGCCGACCGCTACGGCAAGGTCTCGCCGCAGGGCGTGCGCGTCCCGCTGCAGCTGACCCACGAGACGATCGGCAAGCTCGTCGGCGCCCGCCGCCCGTCGGTCACCACCGCCCTGGGCGTCCTGGCCCGGCAGGGCCTCGTCGAGCGCACCGACTCCGGCTGGCTGCTGCACGGCGACCCGGCCGAAGCCCTCCCCGACCTGCTCTAGCAGCGCGGCGCGCGGGAGGCCCTGCGCTCCGCGCCCGAGCGCCGCAGCACGCGCACGCTCACCCGCGCCGCGCGGGGCAGCGTCGCGGCGAACGGCGCCCGGCGCCGCGTGACGGCGCGCCGGCCGGCCCGGAAGGTCGCCCGCCGCACGCCCGCGGATGCCACCGATGCGCGGACGCGCCCGCCGGAGAGACAGCGCAGCCGCAGCAGCGCCGCGCGCCGCACGGTCGGCGCAGGTGAGAGCTGCGGCGGCCGTGCGTCGGCGAGCCGCACGATGCCGCCCAGGACGCCGACGACGATCGACCCGTCCGGCGCCACCGTGATGGGCGCGTAGTTGTTGTTGTGACCGAGTCCCTCGCCGCCCAGCGCCTCCCAGCGTGTCCGGCCGGTGCGCACGTCGATGGCCGTCAGGTACCAGCCGTCCTCGCCCTCCGGGTTCGGGTCCTTCGTCCACGTGTAGACGAGGCCCGTGCCGAGCGCGAGCTTCGGCACCGCCGACGGCGCGCGCTCGGCCGACGTCCAGACGACCCGGCAGCCGCGGCCGTCCTCGTCGAGGTCCACGCGCGCCAGGCCCGGGGTGGTCGACCCGCCGCCCTGCGTCGCGGCGATCGAGTAGCCGTGGTTGTTCTCCACCACGATGGTGCGGCCCGCTGCGATCAGCGACTGGTCGGTCGACGACGCGCCCGGCTCGAACACCGGCTGGCGGCAGATGACGCGCTCGCCCTGCGCCTGGCGTCCGCGCTGGGCGACGACGACGGCGATCGGGTCGGCGTTGTCGGTGATGGCCACGAGGTCATCGCCGATCAGCGTCGGCGTGGTGCCGGAGCCGGGCTGGGTCTGCCCGGACTTGACCGTGCCGGTGTTGGCGTACGGCAGCCGCCACACGGCGCGCGGCGTCCCGTCGCCCTCGGCCTCGAAGCGGTACAGCGCCGCGTCGGTGACGATCGAGACGCTGCCGTCCCGGTCGACGGCGAACGAGTTGCCGATGCCCTCGCCGGTCCGGGTGGCCCGCACCGCGCCGGTCGCCGGGTCCACCGTGCCCACGACGCCGCGGGCCGTGGCGAACCAGATCCGGCCGTGGAAGTCCGGCAGCGCGCTGAGGACCGAGTCGCCCTGGTCGACCACCGCCGTGAGCGGGATGTCGGCGTCCTCCTGCAGCGCCGGCGGATCCAGCGCCCGGACGATCCGCAGGTGGCGGTCGGCCGTCGGCACGACCGCGCGGTCGTGCTGGTCGAGGTAGAAGTAGCCGCCGCCGCCGAAGGACGTGAAGGGGTTGCCTGTCCCGGCCAGCGGGTCGCGCAGCGGCAGGGGCAGCGCCGCCAGCTCGCGCAGGGTGACCGGGTCGAGGATGCGCAGCGTCGCCTGGACGAGCCCGACGCAGACGGTCACGATCCGACCGCGGGAGTCGAAGGTCACCGACGCGCACTCCTGCACGAAGAGGTTCGAGGCGGTCCGGCGCGTGCCGTCCCCGAGCGGCGCCAGGCGGTCCGGGGCGACGGTGTCGGTCTGGTAGGCGTCCTCGTGGAGGTTGGAGCGTCCGTTGGGCGCCATGTGCGGATGGCGCGGGACGGCGGGCGCCTCGAAGGGCTGCGGCGTGACGGCCGCCCCGCGGTAGCGCTCGAGCCCCGCGGCGTCCGGGCCCTCGGGGATCGCGGTCTGGGCGCTGGCTGCGGCCGCCGCCGCCAGCGGCACCGCGACGGCCACGGCGAGCGCGCGACGGAGCACGCGCGAGACCCTATCCGCCGCCGAGCAGCCCGCCCAGCAGCCCGCCGAGCAGCCCGCTGGCGCTGCGGGGGTCGGTGCCGTGGCGCTCCTCGAAGCGGCGGGCGTCGTCCTCGTCGGCGAGCGCGAGGACGAGCTCCTCGCGTGACGAGCCCAGGCGGCAGGCGGTCGCGTCGAGCGCCTCGAGCCCGCGGTCCTGCAGGAAGCCGCCGATCCCGCCCGTGTCGGGCAGCGCCCGCTCCTGGCAGGGGTCCTGGAGCTGCACGCGCTCGGGCTCCCGGTCCTCGTGCACCACCACGTAGACGGCCGGCAGCACGAGGGCCGCGACGGCGGCCAGCA
>DASPKC010000080.1:0-12869 GCA_035628295.1 Baekduia sp. | reverse complement strand
GCCCGCGCGCCGTCGCGCGCGCGGTCGATCCACCAGTCCAGCAGGCCGCGGGCGCGCGGCGTGTCGCGCACGCCGACCAGGCCCTCGTCCAGTTCGCCGTGGTCGAGGAGGTCCTCGGCGTCGGGCCGGCGGCCGTCGTCGGGCAGGACGCCCAGCAGCCGCGGCACCACCACTGCGTCGGCCTGCTCGAGCTCGTCGGTGAGCTCGGTCAGCGGCGCCAGGAGCTGGCTGTCGGCGGCCAGCAGCACCGCCATGGGCGCGCCGGTGTCGAGCACGCGCAGCAGCGCCAGCGGGCGGACGAGCGCCTCGAGCGCCGCGGGCGGTGCCTCGGCCAGCAGGCGGCCCAGCTCGCGCAGGCCCGCGTCGGAGGCGGTCACGACGTCGAACGGCTCGTCGCTGCGCGGGCGCGGGCCGAGCCCCGGCAGCAGCAGGGCCTGCAGCCGCGCGCCGGGATGGTGGACGGCGAGGTCGGCGGCCAGGAGCCGCAGGGCGGGGAGGTCGGCCCGGCGGGCGACCGACACGAAGGCGGGCGCGGCGCTCATCCGAAGGCGGGACGCAGGACGTCGTCGAGGGTGCGGCGGGCGATCCCTGGCCAGGAGAAGCGCTCCAGAACGTGGTCGCGAGCGGCCTCCACCAGCTGCCGGCGGCGGTCGGGGTCCAGCTGCAGGACCGCGCGGACGCCGCTGCCGAGGTCGTCGGGAGCGGCCTCGAGGTGGTGGCGCCCGGCCTCGAACCCGAGACCGCGCGCGCCCGTGGGGGAGGACACGATCGGCACGCCCGCCAGAGCGTACGTGAGCATCTTGAGGTTCGTCCCCGAGCCCGTGCGCATGGGGTTGACGGCGACGTCGGCGATGCGCAGCACGGCCTCGAGGAAGCGCTGGTCGACGGGACCGGCGAGGTCCACCTGCGGGCGGTCCTCGACGTCGGCGAACGCCTGGCCCACGCTGCCGAGCACCAGCCAGCGGACGTCCTCGAGCGCGGGCGCAGCGTCGAGGATCGCCCGGACCGCGACGAGGTTCGGCTCGTGCCAGGAGCCCACGAACATCGCGTGGCGGCCCGCGAGGCCGAGGCGCCGGCGCAGCGCCGCCCGGACCTGCGGTGCGGTGTACGGGACGGTCGCGGGGTCGGCGCCGTTCGGGACCATCGCGGTCCGTGCGGGGTCCAGCCCGTAGCGCTCCTGCAGCCGCGCCCGGTCCTGCTCGCTGCACACGAACACCACCCGCGCCGCCGCCACCGCCCGGCGCTCGACGTCCTCGGCGAGCGCGGTGAGCTCGGCCGCGGCCGGCGAGCCCGCCAGCATCTGCTCCTTGAGGTCGGCCTCCACGTTGTGCGCCTCGTAGACCAGCGGGCGGTCCGTGGCGGCCTGGAGGGCGTCCAGCGCGAACGGGTGGCTGGCGACGACCGCGTCGGCGTCGCGCGCGCTCTCGCGCAGGGCCTCGCCGAACTCCGGCGCCAGGTCGTGGTGGCGCACGAGCGCCAGGTCCGTCGCCGGGATGCCCGCCCCGAGCTTGAGCTGCAGGTCGGCGCGCTCGAAGGCCGGCGACATCGGCACCCGCACCTCGGTCACGCCCGGGCCGAGGGCGATGCGCCGGCGGCGCTCCCGGCGCTCGGCGAGCGTGACGATCTCGACCACCGCGCCGAGCGCCCCCATGGCGCGGTACAGGCCGGCGATCCGCTCCTGGCCACCGCCCCGCGGGGGGTGGATGGGGAACGAGCTGGCGACCGTCAGCCTCACGCGCCGAGGAGCTGGTCGACGACGACGTCCCAGCGCACGCCGTGCGCGGTGGCGCGGGCGGCGCGCCCCATCTGCACCGGCAGGGTGCGGCTGCCCCACAGCCGGTCGATCGCCCCGGCCAGGGCCTCCGGCGTGGGCTCGACGACGAGGCCGTTGACCCCGTCGCGCACCAGCTCCGTGGCGCCGCCGGAATCCGTGGCGGTGATCACCGGCTTGGCGGCCGCCATCGCCTCGAGCGTGATGAAGCCGAGGTCCTCCTCGAACGGGACGAAGCCCACGGCGCGGCAGCGGCGGTAGCGGCGGACGAGCTCGTCGTCGCCGATGCGCCCGAGGAACCGGATCCGGTCGTCGCCGGCCGCCAGGGCGCGCAGGCGCTCCTCGTCGGGGCCGGCGCCCGCGATGGTCAGCCGCACGTCGGACCGGACGTGCGCCATCGCCCCGATCAGGAGGTCGACGCGCTTGGGCTGGTCCAGGCGGCTGACGGTGAAGAGCTCGCGGCCGGCGTGGAGCCGCAGCGGCTTGGGCGCGGGCGTCACCCGCTGGCCGCTGGGCGGGATCGCCACGCGCACCTCGGCGCCCGCGGGGAAGTAGCCGGGCCGGTCGGCCACCGTCTGCGAGATCGCGGCGTAGCGGTGGATGGCGCCGGGCGCGAGCCCGATGCCGTCGAGGTGGTGCACCACCGCGCGGATGAGCGGGCCGGGGAAGGCCTCCAGCTCGGGCGTCAGCAGCCGGTCGGCGCGCAACCGGTCCAGGCGCTCGAAGGCCTCCTCGAGCGCCTCCCGGCGCCCGGCGGTGGCGGCGAAGAACGCCAGCAGCTCCTCGACCGCCGGCGGGGGGTCGGGGACCGCCTCCGGCAAGCCGGTGAAGTGGTAGGTGTCGTACAGCCCGCGCAGGCGGTGCATCACCCAGACGACGTGGTGCTCGTGGCGCACCATCCACGCCGGGTACTTCGAGCTGAGCACCACGTCGAAGCCCGTCAGGTCCAGCTGCGCGAACGCGCGGTAGCTGTCGACCAGCTCCCAGAAGGAGTGCTCCCGGCCCGGGAGCTTGAGGATCTCGGCGCGGAACCCGGGCGTCGCGTTGAGGTGGTCCTGCAGGCCCCGGAACAGGTTCTCGGCGCCCCCGACCATGTACGGGATCGGGCACGGCGCGACGATCGCGACGTCGGTCATGGCAGCAGGTGGCGGGTCCCGAGCCAGCGCGCGCGCTGCGGGCCCGTGGAGAACGCGGTGAACACGACGGGGCCGCCGGGGTCGACGGTGCTGGTCATCGGCCGCGGGCCGGTGACGGGCGTGCGCCACAGCGCCCACCCGTCGCCGTGGTCGACGCGCCGCCACGGCAGGGCGCGCGAGTTCCACGGCCGCTCGTCGGGCAGGCGCCCCGTCAGGACGGGCGGGCGGCCTGCGGCGTCGCCCTCCGCGTAGGCGACGAGCGCGACGGCCGGGGCGCGCCCGTCGGCGACGCGCCCGCGCGGCGCCACGGCCAGCGCCGCCACGTTCGACCCGCCGTGGCGCGGGCGGACCGCCAGCCAGCCGCCCACCGGGCCGACCGCCTCGCACAGCTGCCGCGGCCAGGCGCCCGGGCGCCTGGGACACGGCTCGGTGGGCAGCGTCGCGTCCACGCGCATGTCATAGCGGCGGCCGGAGCGGTCGGCGGTCACGCCGTCGAAGGTGATCTTGTCGATCGAGAAGTTGGCCGGGTACCAGGCGAGGTCGCGGGCGTAGCCGATCACGGTGGCGTCGGCCGGCAGGTCGCGCAGGATGCCATGGCGCACCGCGTCGTTGAAGAGGTTGCGCGTCTCGCGCGTGGGCTGGGTGTCGGCGACCACGCGCAGGTTGGCGAAGCCGGTGGTGCCCGCCGCCGCGCCGACGACGAGCGCCGCGGCTCCGGCCGCCACCGCGCCGGCCGCGCGGCTGCGGCGCCGCGCGCCCTGGACGCCCCAAGTGGCGAGGGCCGCCGTGAGCAGCCCGAACCCGAATGTCGCCATGAGCCCCGGGATGTATGCGAGGCCGGCCTCCAGCTCGCCCTGGTACTTCGGGGAGATGGCGATGGGCGCCGAGGAGAACAGCCACAGCGCCAGCCCGGCCAGCGCCAGGCCGCGCAGGACCGGCGCGGCGGCCGGCCGGACGGCCAGCGACACCACCGCCAGCGCCGCGACGGCGCCGCGCCAGACCGCCGCGACGAGCTCGGCGGCGGTCGGGTCGCCCATGTGCTCCCACGGGTCGAGCACCGCGTAGCTGGCGGGGACCGCGCCCAGGACGATCCGCCCCCAGGTCTCGATCGTCGCCCCGATCCCGCCGCCGGGGTCGTAGTAGGCGGTGCCGGAGTCGTCGGTCAGCCGCACGGCCAGGAGGACCAGCACGCCGGCCGCCACCGGGACGGTGTACGGCAGCGACCCACGCAGCGTGCCGCGCACGCTGCGCCGCCGCGCCCACAGCACCGCGACCACGAACGGCGTCAGGGCGACCATCACCTCGTACAGCGCCAGGCAGGCCAGCCACAGCAGCACGGCGGCGACGAGCCAGCGGCGCCCGCCGGCCTCGTCGTGGCGCAGCCAGGCCAGGACCGACCCGAGCGCCAGGCCGAGCCCGAGCTGCACGACGCCGAGGTAGTCCAGGACGGGGTCGTGGTAGTTGTGGAACTGCACGAAGGCGGCGCACAGCAGGACCACCAGTGCTGCGGTGGCCACCGGGGCGCCCAGCCGCCGCACGACGCGCCAGAGCAGCGCGAGCGTCCCGACGGTCAGCAGCAGCAGGTAGAGCTTGTAGAGCGTGGGCGCATCGCTGAAGACCCACGGCACGACTGACAGCACGACACCGAGCGGCTGCGCGCGACCCTGCGTGAACACGGCCTCGAGCGCGTCGGTGACGTACCCGCCGAACGTGCGCCCCTGGGCGTCGAACGACCCGGTGCGCATCTCGAAGTTGAAGATGTCGTCGAAGCGGAACGGCGTGTGCAGCGCCGGCGACAGCCAGACCGCCGCCAGCGCCAGCACCGCGGCGAGGACGACGCCCTCCCGGCGGCCGAGCCCCTCCAGCGCCCGCCGCACTAGGGTCGCCCCCGATGGCCGCACCGCTGACCGGCGAGGAGCGCGAGGCGCTCGACAACCGCAACACCGAGCTGCTCCTGGCGTTCCTGCTGCACGCCGACAGCACGTGCATCGACGTCGGCGCCCACCAGGGCCGCTTCCTGCACCACTGCCTGCGCCACGCCCCGCTGGGGCGTCACCTCGCGTTCGAGCCGCTGCCGCAGCTCGCCGCCCAACTGCGCGAGGGCTACCCGCACGTCGAGGTCCACGAGGTCGCGCTCAGCGACGCCGACGGCGAGACGGAGTTCGTCGTCGTCCCGGACGACCTGGGCTACAGCGGCCTGCGCGAGCGCGCCTACCCCGGCGACTACCGCACCGAGCGCATCCGGGTGCAGGTGCGCCGCCTGGACGACCTCCTGCCCGCCGGCCTGCGCGTCGACTTCCTCAAGGTCGACGTCGAGGGCGCCGAGCTCGGGCTGTTCCGCGGCGCGCTGCGGATGCTGCGCCGCGACCGCCCGACGATCGTCTTCGAGCACGGCCCCGGGGCGGCCGACCGCTACGGCACGGCGCCGGAGGACGTCCACGACCTGCTCACCGCCGACGCCGGCCTGCGGATCTACGACCTCGACGGCGACGGCCCGTACGAGCGCAGCCGCTTCGCCGAGGTCTTCCACTCCGGGACCCGCTGGAACTGGGTGGCGCACGCCTAGAGCGCCCCGAGGCGCTCCAGCTCGTCGGCGATGATCGAGCTCGGGCCGGCCTGCGCCGCCTGCGGCGGGATGCGCCAGCGCGACGGGTCGGCCAGGAAGTCCCGCACGACGGCGAGGTCGAGCTTCGAGAGCACCACGCTGCCGTCGAGCCCGGTGTCGTGCTCGGAGACCGCGCGGTGGATCACGCACGGCAGCCCCAGGAAGGCGCACTCCTCCTGGCACCCGCCGGAGTCGGTCACCAGGAACTGCGCGCGGCGCAGGAGGCCGATGAACGGCACGTAGGGCTGGCGCGGGATCCGGCGCAGGCGCTCGTCGAACAGCGCACGCAGGGCCGGCGAGCGGTCGATCACCGCCGCCGTCGTCGAGTGGTCGACGAACAGCATCGGCGTGGTGCGCGAGTGCTCGTGCAGCAGCTCGAGCAGCGCCCGGAACGGCTCCTCGCGCTCGATGAGCTCGAAGCGGTGGATCGACACGAGGCCGAACGGCTCGTCGGGCAGCTCGACCCGGGGGTGCGCGCGGTCGCCGACCAGGTCCACCGCGTCGCGGATGGTGTTCTGGCGCGTGTCGACCAGGGTGCCCTTGGCGTGCTCGCGGCGGAGGTTGCCCATCGGGCGGTCGCCGGGCGCGAAGTGCACGTCGACCAGGCGGCCGGCGATGCGGCGGTTGAGCTCCTCGGGGAACGGGTTGCGCCAGTCCCCCGAGCGCATGCCGGCCTCGACGTGGCCGACGGGCACGCGCAGCGCCTTGCCGGCCAGCGCGCCGAGCACCGTCGTCATCGTGTCGCCGTGGACGAGCAGGAAGGGGCGCTTGCCGTCGGAGGCCAACTGCCGGCGCAGGGCCCCGCGGCGGCGCAGGACGTTGGCGGCCACCGTGGCGGCCCACCCGGGGATCTCGCGCTTGGCGTCGAGGTCGCGGCCGCCCGAGCCGCGCGCGAGCCACACGTCGGCGTCGGGCAGCTGCAGGTCCTGTGTGAACGCGGGCAGCTGCTGGACCTGCTGGCCGGTGCACAGCATGAGCGGCCGGTGGCCGCGGCGGCGCAGCTCCTCGATGACCGGCGCCATCTTGATCAGCTCGCCGGTGGTGCCGTAGACGATCCCGATCACGGTGTCGCTCCTCGTCGCAGGGTCAGCCACGCGCCGCGCCAGATGCCCAGCGCGTAGGCCACCGCGAACGGCGGCACGAGCGCCGCGAAGGCGGCGACCTCCGCGGCGGGGCGCCGGCGCCGCGTGGCGAAGGCGCCCGCCGCGCCGCTGAGCGCGGCCAGGCCGGCCAGCGCCAGCCGCGGGCGCAGGACCGCCGCCAGCACCCCGGCCAGCGACAGCGGGAAGGTGGCGACGACGACCGGGAAGAACCGCGTGCCGGGGCGCGCGAAGCCGTCGAAGAACGTCGTGCCGCGGTGCAGCGCGTGGCGCAGGAAGGGCCGCAGCGCCTCGCGGTTGCGGTAGCGCGAGGCGAACCGCGGCGAGATGTGGATGCGGTCGCGCTCGGCGATCGCGCGCAGCAGGTGCGTGTCGTCGGAGCTGAAGCGCGAGTCCTCGTAGCGCGAGGAGAACCCGGCGATCGCCTCCAGCAGCCAGGCGCGCGGCGCCAGGAAGTGGCCGGTGCCCTTGGGGAAGCGGTCGTACTCCTCGATGCCGAACGACGTGGTGCGCGGGTCGTCGAGGTAGTCGGCGAACGCGGCGTGGGTCAGCACGTTCCAGAAGCGCGCGAACGGGCTCTCGGTGTTGGCCATCAGGCAGTGGCCGTTCCACGCGTGCTCGCCGGCGGCGACGCGGTCGGCCACCCAGGCCACGCCGTCCGGGTCGAGCGTGACGCGCGAGTCCAGCAGCAGGACGTAGTCCCCGGCGGCCGCCTCGATGCCCGTGCGCCGCGCCTCGAAGCGCCCGCGGTTCTCCTGGCGCAGCAGCCGCACGCGCGCGGGGTCGACGGGCGGCAGGCGCACCGGCTCGGGCGAGCCGTCGTCGACCACCACCACCTCGGGGTCCTCCCACGCGGAGCGCCGCAGGCCCTCGCCGAGCGCGGCCAGCGTCGTGCGGAGGTCGTCCTCCCGCTCCGCGAAGACCGGGAGGACGACGGACAGCGTGGGGCTCACGCGGCCGGCACCTGCCGGTAGGCGGGCGCGACGGGCAGGTGCTCCTCGCCCGAGCGCTGGATCGCGCGGGCGATCGACAGCGCGGCCAGGCCGTCGCGGCCCGTCGCCGCGGGCGCCCCCTCGCCGCGCAGGGCCGCCAGGAAGCGGTCCCACTGCACGCGCAGCGGCTCGCGACGCGCGATGCCGTAGCGGACCATGTCGCCCTCGCCGGTGCCGCGCATCATCCGCAGCGTGTCCCACTCGTTGTCGGCCTGCGGGTGCTGGAAGTACGTCAGGTCCTGCGTCAGGTAGTCGACGACGAACATCCCGGTCTCGCAGGTCACCGAGAGCTGGCGGACCTTCGTCGGCGTCAGCCAGTTGACCTCCAGCACGCCGGTCGTCCCGGAGTCGAGCCGCAGCGACGCCGACAGGAGGTCCTCGCGGCCGCGCGGCTCGCGCTCGGCGGTCTCGGCGTAGACGCGCGAGACCTCGCTGTCGGTGAGGAAGCGGACGACGTCGACGTCGTGGGTCGCCAGGTCGAGGGCCACGCCGGTGGGCGACTCGCGGCCGGGGTACGGGCTGAGGCGGCGGGCGTGCACCTGGTAGACGCGACCGCCGTCGCCGGCCTGCAGCTTGGCGTGCAGCGCCATCACGGCGGGGTTGCAGCGCTCGACCAGGCCAGCCGCCAGCAGCAGCCCCCGCGCCTCGGCCTCCTCGACGACCTTGGCGGCCTCGTCCTCGTCGACGCCCATCGGCTTCTCGCAGAGGACCGCGAGGTCCGCCTGGAGGGCCTCGGTGGCCAGCTCCGGCAGCCAGCGTGCCGGGGCGGCGATGCAGGCGAAGTCGGCGTCGACCGCCGCCACGGCCTCCGCGACGGACTCGAAGGCGGGCAGCCCGTTCGTCGCGCCGTGGCGCTCCCGGCGCTCGTGCACCGGGTCGACGACCGCCACGAGGTCGGCCTCGGGGTGCTCGCGCAGCACCCGCAGGTGGTAGCCGCCCATCACGCCGAGGCCGACGAGGATGCCCCGGGCCGCGCGCGTCACGCGAGGCGCTCCTCGAGCAGCTCGGCGGTGGACGCGTCGGCGCGCTCGCGGTGCAGCGCGGCGAACTGGCGCACGTAGTGGTGGCGCAGGTGGATGCGGTAGGCGATCGCCAGCGTGTCGAGCATCATGTTGCGCACGGCGGCCCAATTGATGCCCGAACCGCTGAAGCGGTAGTCCAGGCGCACCGGGACCTCGACGACCCGGTCGAAGCCGAAGCCCGCGCCCACCGCCAGGACCTCGAGGTCGAACGCGTAGCGCTTGATGAGCAGCAGCGGCGCGACCGTGTCGAGCACCTCCCGGCGGAAGACCTTGGCGCCGACCTGCGTGTCGCGGACGTCGAGGCGGAACAGCGCGCGGACCAGCATCTGGTAGCCCCAGCTGTAGACCCGGCGCACGGCGGGGTAGTCGACCGCCGACCCCGGGTGGCGCTTGGAGCCGATCGCCGCGTCGATCTCCGCCTCGTCGAAGCGGCGCACGGCGGAGACGATCGCGTCGGGGTGGATGTCGAGGTCGGCGTCGAACCAGCCGATCAGCCGGCCGCGCGCCTGCGCGACCCCGAACGAGATGGCGAAGCCCTTGCCCTGGTTCTGCGGGTAGTGGAAGACCCGGACGCGGTCGTCCTGGGCCTCGACGCGGCGGGCGGCCTGGGAGCCGAGGTCCTGGTCGCCGTCGCAGACGACGATGAGCTCGAACGGGCGTCCGATCTCCTCGAGGTCGGCCAGGACCGAGCGCAGGTTGGCCTCGATCCACCGCGCGCCGCGGTGCACCGGGAGGATCAGCGAGAGGTGCACGGGGGCGTCAGCCACGGGAGGTGGGGCGCAGCAGCGCGTGGTAGCGGGCCTCGTTGACGAGGAGGACGAGGGCGACCGCGGCCGCCTGCACGCCTGCGACCTGGGTGACGGAGTCGTGAAACAGCGAGATCCCGGCGACCTGCACGACGACGCCGAGCACCAGCAGCCACGTCCAGCGGTGGTCCTCGATGGTCACGGTGAAGGTCACGAGCAGGTAGAGGAGCGAGAGGCCGCCGCCGGCACAGACGATCGGCAGTACGCCCGACGTCGCCGCCAGGTACTCGTCGCCGAACATGTGCTCGACGACGAACGTGGGCGCCAGCGCGGCGGGGATGATGGCGATCGCGGCGGCCATCGCGACGAGCAGGGCCGCGATCCGCAGGACGCGCGAGCGGTCGGCAGGGGACGCGCCGGCCCGCGCGGCGTGGGGGACGACGGTCACGGCGACGGCCGCCGGCAGGAACGTCACGACCTTGCCGATCGTCGCCAGGGCGGCGTACTCGCCGGCCTCCTGAGGGTCGAGGAACGCCTTGGCCAGCACCACGTCGCAGTTGGCGATGACCGCGAAGAACGTGAACGCCGCGCCGGCCGCGGCGGCGCGCACGTCGGGCCGGTGGCGCAGGCCCGCCCACCCCGCCGCGTTGCCGGTGCGGCGCACGTGGTGGCGCAAGAGCCACAGCAGGCCCAGCAGGCAGACGCCGGTGCCGACCGCCTGGCCGGCGATCGCCCCGCCGGAGCCCCCGCCGGCCTCCGCCCACGGGACGCCGAAGAGGATGCGGGCGACCGCGATGGCCAGGGCCACGACCCCGAACGCCGTCCAGCGCTCCAGGCCCTGCAGCGCCCCGAGCAGGACCGGGAACAGGAAGCCGACGAAGATCAGCGCGGCGAGGGCGAGGGCGGGCCCGGGCGCCTGGAGGTCCAGCAGGTCCTCGAGGAGCGGGACCGTAGCCAGGTACAGCGCGGTGCCGATCCCCGCCAGGACGGTCAGGTGCGCCATCGCGTGGCGGACCGTGTACTGCACCCGCTCCCAGTTGTCCTGCGCCGCGAAGGACGCCACCTTCTCCGCCACGCGGGTCTGGGCGGCCGTGAAGGGCACGGCGATGACGACCGACAGCGCCAGCAGCGCCGTCAGGTCGCCGTAGGAGGCCGGCGTCAGGATCCGCGAGAAGATCAGGTTCGAGCCGTAGTTGACCGCGCTCGCGAGCAGGGTCAGGACGGAGAGCCAGAGGGCTCCCCGGCGCATGCGCCGCCCGAGGCCGGGGCCGTTGGCGGCATCCGGCCGGGGGACGGCCTCGGTGGTGTCGGTCGCGACGGGCACGCGGATCAGGCGACGACGTCCGGGTCCGCGGCCAGGGGCGGGCCCGGGACCCCGTGGGTCAGAGACTAGAACGCGCCCGGAGACGACGGGTTGCGCCCTGACACGGCAGACTGCCGCCGATGCGCGCCCCAGCGAGGCCCGTCGCCGCGGCTTGATGGCCCGTCGCAGCACCCTCGTCGCGATCGCGATCTACCTCGCGTACGCGATCTTCGTGACGTGGCCGCTGGCCACCGACCTCGACGGCCAGATCTCGGCGCCGTCGGTGGCCGGGGACCTCGGCGGCGCGATCGGCCATGCGGCCGAGGTCGTCGAGCAGCGCCTCTTCCCCTTCGCGCCGGTCGACCTGCCGGAGTTCGACGCCCCGTTCGGCGCCCCGGAGCCGTGGGTGCTCAACTGGGCGACGCTGCCGGGCACGGCGATGCTCTACGGCCTGAGCTACGCGTTCGGGGCCGTCGCGGGCCACGGGATCTTCCTGCTGCTCGGCTTCGTCCTCTCCGGCACCGCGATGTTCCTGCTGTGCCGGCGGCTGTTCGGCAGCGTGCCCGTGGCGCTGCTGGCGGGCTTCGTCTTCGCCTTCCATCCGATGGCGATCGCGAAGACCGAGGCGCACCTGCACTTCGTGCACGGCTGGGTGCTGGTGCTGCCCGTGTGGCGCCTGCTGGAGGTGGCGCAGGCGCCCACGGTGCGCAACGGCGTCCTGGCCGGGCTGGCCGGCGCCTTCGCGATGTGGTTCACGCCGTACTTCATCCTGATCGGCGGGGTCGCGTTCGCCGTGGCCGCCGTGGCGGCGCTCGCGGCCAGCGCCGCCCGCGGGGAACTGCGCCGGGGCGCGGCGGCGCTGGCCGCCTCGGGCGTGCCGATCGTCGTGCTGTTCGGCGGCCTGGCGGTGCTGGCCCTCGCGGCCGCGGGCTCCGGGTCGGGCGACGTGCGCACGCAGCCGATCGACGCGCTCTACACCTACTCGGCGCGCGTCCACGAGCTGGTCCTGCCGGACCGCAACAACCTGATCTTCGGCGGCGCGACCGAGGGCTACCTGACCGAGCACCTGCACGGCTCGAACTTCTCGGAGAACTCGGTCTACCTCGGCCTCAGCGTCCTGGGGCTGGCGCTGCTCGGCGCCGCGCTCGCGGCCCGGCTGCTGTGGCGCGAGCGGCGCGCCGTGGCCGGCGACGCCCCGGTCGTCGCGGCTGTCACGGGCGCGCTGATCGCCGTCACCGCGACCGCCTTCGCCGCCCCGCCCAAGGTCGGGGTCCTCGGCGTGCAGGTCCCCACGCCGTCCTACGCGGTCTTCCAGGTCACCAGCACCTGGCGGGTGTACTCGCGCTTCGCCCTGCTCATCGAGCTCGGGCTGTGCCTGCTGCTGGCGTTCGGGCTCGTGCGCGCCGGCTTCGGCCGGCCGCGGGCCTGGCGCGCCGCGGCGCTCGGTGCCCTGGCGGTCGTCGTGGTGCTGGACCTGTGGGCCCGCCCGGACGTCCGCACGACGAAGACGACCCCGATCGACGCCTACCTGTGGCTGCGCGACCACCCCGGCGGCGGCGTGGCGGAGTTCCCGATCCAGCCCGCCTCCTCGCCGGGCTACGCGCCGCTGTTCTGGCAGGACTTCCACGGCCACCCCCTGCTGCAGGGCTACGTCGAGGGCTCCGAGAGCGAGTCGCGCAAGCTGGAGCTCCGCGACCTCGCCGACGAGGACACGGCGCCCGGCCTCGCGGCGCTTGGCGTGCGCTACGCGGTGATCCCGCCCGCGGTGCTCGGCGACGACCCGGTGGCCCTGGAGGGGCTCGGCTTCGCGCTGCGCCTCTCGCGCCCCGACGCCAGCGTGTACGAGGTGACGGCGCCGCCGGCGCGCACGGAGGTCGACGCGCTGAAGGGCTTCGCGCCGATGGAGGGCGGCCCGGGCTTCCAGTACCGCTGGCTCGGCGAGGCCGAGGGCGTGCTCGGGGTCTTCGCACGCTCCTGCCGCGACTGCCGCGGCGAGGTCGTGTTCACGAGCTCGAGCAACGACGTCGCCCGCCGGCTCACGATCCGCGACGCGCGCGACGGCCGCGTCCTGCTGCGCAGGCGGATCCCCGGGACGCCGTCGAACACGCGCGTGCGCGTCCCGGTGCGCCTGCGCGACGGCCGCGCCCGGCTCGTGCTGACCACCGACGTGCCGCCGCGGCGCCCGGCCGCCGGC
>DASPKC010000079.1:0-3343 GCA_035628295.1 Baekduia sp. | reverse complement strand
GCACGGACGGCAGCACGTCCTGCGCGCCGCCCCACGGCAGCGGGCCGGCCGGCGGGCGCAGCCGGGCGTCGCCGGCCGTGTGCCCCGCGACGACGAGCCAGCCGCTCGCGGCGAGCGTGACGGCGGCGAGCACCGCGCCGGCTCGCGGCACGAAGCGCCAGCCCCACGCGGAGAGGGCCGTCAGGGGCGGCAGCGCGACCACGAGCTCCTCGCCGGGGAACCACGGGCCCAGGTCGTCGGGCGCCAGGAACACGGCGGAGGCCAGCAGCGCCGCCGACAGGAGCAGGCACGCCGTCGCGGTGACCTCGACGTCGACCTGGTCGGCGACCACCGCGGCCAGCCGCGCGCGGCGTGACCGCCACAGCAGCCAGGCCGCGACGAACGCCAGCCCGAGGACGGGCGCCCAGCGCAGCAGGCCGATGTCCTGGTCGATCCACAGCCCGGCGAGGCGCGGCCAGCGCTCCAGGTACTCCGTGGTGTCCGACGCGCCGGTCACAGGGGCCGCGCCCAGCGACGCCTCGTTGGGCGTCAGGCCGCCGAACAGCCGCCCGTTGACCGTGACGTAGACGACGGCGCTGAGCAGCACGAGCTCGAGCGCCACGAAGCCCGCCAGGCCGCGACGCCGGCGGCGCAGCCACCGGTACAGCGCGGCTGCCAGCACCGCCGCCGGGACGATGAGCTTCGCGGCCAGCCAGGGCAGCGCGGCGGCGAGCGCGGCGCACCCGGCGGTCGGCCGCGTCTGCGGGCTCTCGCGCACGCGCAGCGCGAACAGCAGGGAGCCGCCGGCGAGCACCGCCCCCGGCACCTCGGGGGCGATGGCGGTCGCGGCGCCCAGCGCCGGCGGCGAGAGGCCGACGACCAGCGCGGCGCGCGTCGGCCAGGGCTCGGGCACCAGCCGGCGCCCCAGCGCCGCGGCGAGGCAGAACGCGAGCGCCGCCAGGGCGGCGAACAGCAGCCGGGCGCCCGTCTCGCCGCCCAGGGCGTACGCCGGCGCCGCCAGCAGCGGCAGCCCGATGCCCTGCGGCTCGTGCAGCCGGCCGTCGGGCTGGGGCGGGGCGCTGGGGCGCAGCGGCCGCTCGGAGAACGCCTCCCACTCCCGGCCGCGGTACTCGTCGCGCAGGTCGAGGTCCTGGTCGGAGACCAGCGACTCCGCCGTGAGCAGCGCGTGCGCCTCGGGTCCGGTCGTGTCGCCGATGCCGAGCATCGCGGCGTACGCCGCCAGGAGGACGAGGAAGAGCGGGAGGTGACGCCTCACCCGGCGGCGGAGCGCTCGGCGAGCGCCACCAGGGTGCGCACCATGACGCCGGTGCCGCCCTTGGGCGCGTAGGCGCGCCCGCCGTCCCAGGCCGTCCCGGCGATGTCGAGATGGACCCAGGGCAGGTCGCCCGTGAAGCGCTTGAGGAACTCCGCGGCGGTGATCGACCCCGCCTTGCGGCCCTCGGGCGCGTTGGTGAGGTCGGCGTAGCGGCCCTTCACGGCGTCGGCGTACTCGGGGTGCAGCGGCAGGCGCCAGACCGGCTCGCCGGCCTCCTGCGCGACGGCGAGCACCTCGACGGCCCAGGCGTCGTCGGAGGCCATGAGGCCGGTGTGCGTCGAGCCGAGGGCGACGACGATCGCGCCCGTGAGCGTGGCGACGTCGACGAGGCGCTCGGCGCCGAGCTGCCGCGCGTGGTGCAGGCAGTCGGCCAGCACGAGCCGGCCCTCGGCATCGGTGTTGTCGACCTCGATCGTCAGCCCCTCGGCCGATGTGACGATGTCCCCGGGCCGCATCGCCCCGCCGCCCGGCATGTTCTCCGTCGCGCCGACGACCGCGACGACGCGCACCGGCAGCCCGAGCGCGGCGATGGCGCCCATGGCCTCGAGGACCGCCGCGCCGCCGGACATGTCGAACTTCATCTCGGCCATCTTGGCGCCGGGCTTCAGCGAGATCCCGCCCGTGTCGAACGTGACGGCCTTGCCGACCAGCCCGAGCACCGGGCCCGTCGCGCCCTCCGGCTCGTGGCGCACGGTGATGAGCTGCGGCTCGCGGTGGGCGCCCGCGGCGACCGCCCCGAAGGCGCCGTAGCCGCGGCGCACCAGGTCGGCGCGGCCCTCGACCTCCACCTGCAGCGAGGGGTGCAGCTCCCGCGCGCGGGCGGCGAGCGCCTCGGGGGTCATCTCGTTGGCGGGCGCCTCCTGCAGGCGCCGGGCGGCATTGACGGCCCCGGCCACGACCACCGCGCGCTCCACGGCGGCGGTCCGGTCGTCGTGGTCGGAGACCAGCAGCTCCTCCAGGGCGCCCGCGCCGTCCTCGTCGTCCCGGCGCTTCCAGCGGTCCATCCGGTGGGCGGCCAGCACCGTGCCCTCCACGACCGCCCGCGCGGGGTGGTGCTCGGGACCGAGCTTGTGCGGCAGCTCCCAGCACAGCGACCGGGTGCCGAGCTCCCGCGCGCGCCCGTGCACCTTGGCCGCGGCGACGCGCAGGCGCTCGTCGTCGAGGTCCTCGCGCCTGCCCAGGCCGACGAGCACCCAGCGCTTGCCGTCGGCGTGGACCACGGCCAGGTGCCCGGGCGCCGCCTTCGCCTCGCCGGCCTCGACCAGCGCCGCGAGGGCGCCGTCCGCGGTGTCGTGGTGGATGCGCTCGCCGTCCAGCAGGCCCACCGCCACGGTGTCGGCCCCGGTGGCAGCGGCCAGCTCGGTCGTCGCCTGCACGCGGATCATGCGGCCCGACAGTACTGTCCCGCACATGCCCAAGACCGTGATCCTCGGCACCGCGCGCACGCCCATCGGCAAGCTCGGTGGAGGACTCAGCTCTGTTCCGGCCCCGAAGCTCGGCGGCCTTGCGATCTCCTCGGCCCTGGAGCGCGCCGGTGTAGCCCCCGACCAGGTCGATCACGTGATCATGGGCCAGGTCCTGCAGGCCGGCCAGGGCCAGATCCCCTCCCGCCAGGCGCAGATCGAGGCCGGGATCCCGAAGGAGGTCTCCTCGGAGACCGTCAACAAGGTCTGCGCCTCGGGCATCCGCGCGACGGTCCTGCTCGACCAGGCCATCCGCGCCGGGGACGTCACGGTCGGCGTGGGCGGCGGCATGGAGTCCATGTCCCTGGCGCCGTACCTGCTGCCGCAGGCGCGCTTCGGCTATCGCATGGGCGACGCCAAGATGCTCGACGCGATGGTCCACGACGGGCTGACCAACCCGTTCAGCGGCAGGCAGATGTACGACGAGGCGACCGAGGTCGGCGAGGAGCTCGAGATGACCCGCCCCGACCTCGACCGGTGGGCGCTGCGCTCCCACGAGCGCGCGATCGCCGCCACCGACGACGGGCGGCTGGCCGACGAGATCGTCCCGGTGACCGTGACGTCG
>DASPKC010000078.1:0-7510 GCA_035628295.1 Baekduia sp. | reverse complement strand
TTCCTGCTCGACGCGGTGCTGCATGCGGCGCGTGAGCTCGTCGCGCGGCCGCTGCACTCCGGGCAGGTCGGTCAACACGATCTGGACGTCGTCGCGGGTCGCCACACCGCGGATCGCGCGGCGGGTGGTCTGCGGCTTGTCGGACACGATCGCCACCTTGCGGCCGACCATCGCGTTGACCAGCGTCGACTTGCCGACGTTCGGCCGGCCGGCGAGCGCGACGAAGCCCGAGCGGGTGCCGGTCAGCGCAGCCATGTCGCGATCTCCGCCTGCAGGGCGAGCATCTCGCCGTCGTCGGTCTCGTGGTCCATGCCGGTGAGGTGCAGGACGCCGTGGACGACGGCCTCGCGCAGGTCCTCGGTGTGCTCCGGGCAGATCAGGACGTCGCCGAGCTCGCGCGGCCCGTGCGGGTCGTCGAGCTCGTCGACGGGGAAGCTCAGCACGTCGGTCGGCCCGTCCTTGCCGCGGTGCGCGGCGTTCAGCTCGGCGATGCGGCCGGGGCCGACGAACTCGACGGCGAGATGGCCGTCCTCGATGCCCGCCGAGGCGAGCGCCAGCGCGGCGAGGCGCTCGACCTCCCCGGCCGCCAGTTCCGGGTCGGGCGCGTTGACGACCTCGACGTCGAGGCTCACGCCCGGCGCCGGTCGGCCGGCCGCAGCTCGGCGGTCGAGGCGCCCCCGTGGGCGTCGTAGGCCTCGACGATCCGCTGCACCAGGCGGTGGCGCACGACGTCCGCGCCGCCGAAGTGGACGAACTCCACACCTTCGACCTCGCGCAGGATCTCGTTGACCACCAGGAGCCCCGACTTCTCGTTGCGCGGCAGGTCGATCTGCGTGACGTCGCCGGTGATGACCATCTTCGAGCCGAACCCCAGGCGCGTCAGGAACATCTTCATCTGCTCGGGCGTGGTGTTCTGGGCCTCGTCGAGGATGATGAAGGAGTCATTCAAGGTGCGGCCACGCATAAATGCGAGGGGCGCCACCTCGATCACGCCCTTCTCCAGGAACCCGGCCACCTTCTCCGGGTCGAGCATGTCGTTGAGGGCGTCGAAGAGCGGCCGCAGGTACGGGTCGATCTTCGCCATCAGGTCGCCGGGCAGGAAGCCCAGCCGCTCGCCGGCCTCGACCGCCGGGCGCGTGAGGATGACCCGGTTGACCTCCTTGCGCGCGAGCGCGTGGGCGGCCATCGCCACGGCCAGGAACGTCTTGCCGGTGCCGGCCGGGCCGATGCCGAAGGTGACCGTGCTCGAGCGGATCGCGTCGACGTAGCGCTTCTGGTTGACCGACTTGGGCGCGACCTTGATCGACCGGTGGCGCCAGACGACGTCCTCCAGCACGGTCGCCGGCGACTTGTGCTGGTCGAGCGCCGTCGTGATGGCCTGGATCGTGCCGTCGGAGACCTCGTGGCCCGCGTCGATGAGCTCGCTGAGCTCGCGCACGACCGTGGCGGCGGCCTGGACCGCCTCGGGCTCGCCGTCGAGCGTCACGAGGTTGCCGCGCAGGTAGACGTCGCACGTCACGTGAGAGCCGAGCTCGCGCAGGATCGAGTCCTGGCCGGCGCTGAGGGCGGCGGCGGTGTCGTTGGAGACCTCGAGCTGGCGCCTCACCCGGTCAGCGCCTCCCGCACCAGGCCGGACACGCGCTTGCCGTCCGCCCGGCCGCCCGTGCGCTCCATGGCGAGCTTCATGACGCCTCCCATGTCCTTGGGCGACGCCGCGCCGGTGTCGGTGATGGCCTGCGCGACGATCGCGCGCAGCTCCTCGTCGCCGAGCTCGGCCGGCAGGTAGTCCTGGATGACGGCGGCCTCGCGCTCCTCGCCGTCGGCGAGCTCGTCGCGGCCGTTGTCGCGGAAGGCGGTGGCGGCCTCGAGCCGGCGCTTGCGCTCGCGCCGCAGCACGGCGACCTCGTCGCCCGGGCCTTCCTTGGCGTCCTTCTGCAGCTCGGAGAGGACCAGGCGCAGCGCGCCGACGCGGTCCTTCTCGCCCGCCTTCATCGCGGCGGTGAGATCGGCCTTCACGCGCTCGGCGATCGTCATCTGCCCGCAGTGTACGACGGCGCCCGGACCTGCCTCGCCGCCTTCACGCGCCCGGCGCGGAGGGCGAGCGGACCGGCGTCGCCCCGTTGGCGACCTGCTCGTCGGCGGTGCCCGTGGCGGGGGTGCCGCCGGCCGTCGGCTCGGCCAACGCGGGCGGGTGGCCGAGGCCCCCGAGCTCGGAGCCGTCGCGGCCGAAGAGCAGCTGCACGTTCCAGTCGATGAGCAGGCGCACGCGGCGCTTGATGCCCGGCATGGCGGCCAGGTGGTACGTGCGCGCGAGCCACCACGCGGGGGTCCCGCGCCACTTGATCCCGAGCGTCTGGGCGACCGCCTTGCCCTGGCCCATGTCGACGAAGACGCCCTTGGTCTTGTAGCGGAAGGTCCTGATCTTCCCCGTCCCGATCGACGCTGCGACGTTGTGGGCCACGAGGCGGCCCTGGCGGATGGCGTGCTGGGCGGTCGGCGGGCAGGGGCGCTGCCCCTTGGCCGCCGGGTCGGGCACGGCGGCGGCGTCGCCCAGCGCCCACACGTTGTCGTGGCCGGCGACCCGCAGGGTGGCGTCGGTGTCGATGCGCCCGCCGTCGGTCAGCGGCAGCCCGAGGTGCGCGACGACCGGGTGCGGGCGCACCCCGGCGGTCCACACGAGGCTGCGCGTCGGGACCACCTCGCCGTCGCTGAGCCGGGCGGTCGTGTCGGTGATCTCCTCGAGCGTGGTGCCCGTGCGGATCTCGATGCCGCGCCCGCGCAGCTCGCGCGAGGCGAACTCTGCGAGCTCCGGCCCCACCTCCGGCATCACCGTGTCACGCGCCTCCACCAGGATCCAGCGCATGCCCTGCGTGCGGCAGCGCGGGTAGCGCTCGATGACGTCGGCTGCGAAGTCCTGGAGCTCGGCCAGACCCTCGAGCCCGGCGTAGCCGGCTCCGACGAAGACGTACGTCAGCCAGGCGGTGCGCTCGGCCGGGTCGTCGAGCGTCTCGGCCGCCTCGAAGGACCGGATGACCCGGTTGCGCAGCTCGATCGCCTCCGGCAGCGCCTTGAAGCCGATGCCGTGCTCGGCGAGGCCGGGGATCGGGAGCGTGCGCGAGACGGAGCCGAGCGCCACCACCAGGTGGTCGTAGTGCAGGTCCTCCTGGTGGCCCTCGAGCGTCTGGACCTGGACGCACCGGCGCTCCGGGGTGGCGCCGACGACCGTCCCGAGCCGGAGGTCCGTGCGGTGCAGCTCCTCGCGCAGCGGCACGACGACGTGGCGCGGCTCCAGCGTCCCCGCGGCCGCGCCCGGCAGCAGCGGCGTGTAGAGCATGAAGTTGACGTCGTTGACGAGCGTGATGCGGGCCGCCTGGTGCGGGAGGCGGCGCTCCAGCGCGCGGGCCGCGGAGAACCCGCCGAACCCGCCGCCGGCGATGACGATGTGCCAGGCCATGTCCCGGATGCCTACCCGATCACCCCGGCGTGCACCAGCCTGAGGGCCGCCCATTGGCCGTCGTCGCGGCGCTCGGCCTCGGCCAGCCCGTGGCGCTGCGCGAACGCCGCGGCCACCTCGTCGGCCTCGTGCACCAGCAAGCCCGACGCGATCAGGACGTCCGGCACGGCGCCGCCCGCGAAGCCGGCTCGGCTGACGGCCAGCAGCAGCGGGCGCAGCAGGTTGGCCAGCACCAGCGGCGCCGCGGGCACGGGCCCGCCGCGCAGCAGGTCGAACCGGGCGGCGGTGACCTCGACGCCGTTGGCGGCGGCGTTGTCGCGGGTGGCGAGCACCGACTCCGGCTCGTGGTCGACGCCGTGGACCGGTGCATGGCCGAGCTTCGCCGCGGCGATCGCGAGCACGCCGGAGCCGCACCCGAGGTCGACGGCCGCCCCGCGCGGGCCGCCCAGCTCGCACAGCAGCTCGAGGCACAGGCGCGTCGTCGCGTGCGCGCCGGTCCCGAACGCCTGGCCGGGATCGACGACCACCTCCAGGAGGTCCTCGCGCGGCGCGCACCACGGCGCGCGCACGTGCAGCCGCCCGCCCACCACGACCGGCTGATGGAACTGGCGCCAGCGGTCGGCCCAGTCGTCGGCGACCTCGGTGGTGCGCACCTCGACGAGGGCGTCGCCCGCCGCGACCTCGAGGTCCGGGAGGTCGGGCACCTCGCCCGGCGGCCCGTAGATCGCGTACTCGACGAGCCCGCCGTCGACGTCGGCCTCCTCGACGCCGCCGGGCGCCAGCTCCAGCAGCTCGGCGAGGACCAGGTCGGCGTGCTCGCGCGCCACCCGGACGGCGAGCCGGATCACCCGAGCAGGCGCCGCAGCTTGCCCAGCAGCGACTCGCCGGCGTGCAGCTGGTCGTCCTCGATGCTGCCGGCGAGCTCCTCGTAGAGCTGGCGCTGGCGCTTGCTCAGCTTGCGCGGGATCTGGACGTTGACGACGGCCCGCAGGTCGCCGCGGGGATCCCGTCCCCGCCCACCCCGGCGCAGGATCGGCATGCCCTCGCCGCGCAGCGTCAGGACCGCGCCGGGCTGCGTGCCGGCCTCGATCTCGACCTCCCGCGGCCCGTCGAAGGTGTCGATGGTGAACGTCCCGCCGAGCGCGGCGCGCGGCGCCGGGACGTCGACGGCGGTCACCAGGTCGTCGCCGTCGCGCAGGAAGCGGTCGTGGGGTCGCACCTGCACCAGGACGTACAGGTCGCCGGGCGGGCCGCCGCGCTCGCCCGCGTGCCCGCGGCCCGCGAGCCGGATCCGCTGCCCGTCGGCGATGCCGGCCGGCACGTCGACCTCCAGGCGCCGCGTGCCGACGACGCGCCCGCGCCCGTCGCACTCCTCGCACGGCTCCTTCGGGACGCGGCCGTCGCCGCCGCAGACGTCGCAGGCCACCGTGCGCACGACCTGCCCGAACGGCGAGCGGCTCACGGCCTGCAGCCGTCCGGCGCCGCCGCAGCGCTCGCAGGTCTCGATCGGCGTGCCCGGCTGCGCGCCGTTGCCGTGGCAGGTCGCGCAGAGGTCGACCGCCTCGAAGGCGACCTCCACCTGCTCGCCGCGGAAGGCCTGCTCGAGGTCCACGGCCACCCGGAGGGCGACGTCCTCGCCCTGCGCGGGCCCGGTCCGCGCCCCGCCGCCGCCGCCGAACGCGCCGCCGAAGAAGGCGTCGAACAGGTCGGAGATCGAGCCGAAGCCCTCGAAGTTCGGGCCCGCGCCGCTGGCGCGCAGGCCGTCGTGGCCGTAGCGGTCGTACGTCGCGCGGCGGTCGGGGTCGGAGAGGATCTCGTAGGCCTCGGCGGCCTCCTTGAAGCGCTCCTCGGCGTCGGGGTCGTGCTTGTTGACGTCGGGATGCAGCTCGCGCGCGAGCTTGCGGAACGCCTTCTTGACCTGCGCGGCGTCGGCGTCGCGCGCGACGCCGAGGACCTCGTAGGGATCGCGGGGGACCGTGCTGCTCAAGCGGGGTGCACCTCGTGGGTCATGCGCGGTAGACGTCCTCGATGAAGAGGCTCAGCTCGTCGGCGGCGTCGCGCACGGCGCGGATGGCCGAGCCGTAGTCCATGCGCACGGGGCCGATGACCGACACCGTGCCGAGCTTGCGGGCCGGCAGGCCGTAGCCGGCGGCGACGAGGGCGAGCGGGCGCAGGGCCTCCATCTCGTTCTCCGAGCCGATGCGCACCAGCACGTCCGGCGTGGTGAGCGCGGTGCGCAGGACGCCGAGCAGCGCGACGCGCCGCTCGAGCATGGCCAGCAGCGCGTTGATCTGGGAGAGGTCCTGGACCCGGTGCTCGGCCAGCAGGCGGTGCGCGCCGTCGACGTACAGGGTGTCCTCGGCGGTCTCGGCCAGGTCCAGGAACGCGGGCGCGAGCTGCTGCAGGAAGCGCCGCTCGGTCTCGCCGAGGCTGGGGTCCTCCAGGCGCGCGTGCAGCATGCGGGCGCCGAGGCCGATCCCGGTCAGGCGCTCCGCGAGGAACTGGCCGGCCCACTGGGCGAGCCCGGGATCGACCGGCCGGTCGAACGTGAAGACGCGCTTCGTCACGCCGCCGGTCGAGGTGATGACCACGACCATGACGACCTGCGGCTGCAGCAGCAGGACCTCGACGTGGCGCACGGTGGCCGTGTCGATCGGCGGCGCCGACACGATGGCCAGGAGGTTGGTGACCTGGCTGAGGGTCTCCGACGTGACCCGCATCGCCTCATCGACCTCCTTGCGCATGAGCTCCAGGCCGAGGCCGGCCGGGTTGCGGCGCAGCTCGGGCAGCAGCCGGTCGACGTAGAAGCGGTGGCCGGCGTCCGTCGGCACCCGGCCCGCGGACGTGTGCGGATGGGCGAGCAGACCCTGCTCCTCGAGGATCGCCAGCTCGTTGCGGACCGTCGACGGGCCGCACCCGAGCTCCGGGTCGGTGGCGAGGGTCTTCGAGCCCACGGGCTGGCCCGTGGCCGTGTGGGCCTCGACGACCTTGCGCAGGATCAGCTCCTGGCGGGGCGTGAGCACGACTGGAGTGTAGGAAGGACGGCGGGCGCCGCCGCGGCCCCTACGGCTGGAGCTCCGCCTCGGCGTTGCGGATGATCTGCGTCGTGTCCTGCTCGGCCACCGTGTCGACGACCACCACGCCGTCGTCGCGCACCTCGCGGACCCGGCTGGTGACCCGCAGCTCGCGCTCGGGCAGCCCCATGCCGCGGAACTGGACGCTCAACCGCCGCAGTGCGGCGGGACCCCCGGCCGCCTCCGTCTGGGCCCGGGCGACCTGCGCCATGGACCACAGGCCGTGCAGGATCGTCCCCGGCAGGCCGACCTGCCGGGCGAACGCCTCGTCGACGTGGATCGGGTTGAAGTCGCCCGACGCGCCGGCGTAGCGGATCGTCAGGTAGCGGTCGGGGGTGACCCGCAGCTCGGGCAACTCGTCGCCGGGCTGCATCACGCCCCCCGCACGATGTTGGTCCAGGTGCCGACGCACACGGTGTGTCCCTCCTGGTTGGTGCTGACGGACTCGAAGACGAAGAAGCCCTTGCCGTCGCGCTCCTCGATGGCGGCGACCGTCACCGCCGTGGTGATCTCGTCGCCGGCCACGACGAGCGGGCCCCAGCGGAAGTCCTGCCCGCCGTGGACCATCCGAGCGAAGTCGATCCCCACGTCCGGGTCCAGGATCGCCGGCACCATCGCCGGCGCGCTGTAGACGACGCAGAACATCGGCGGCGCGACGAGGTCGCGGTAGCCGGCGGCGCGGGCGGCGTCGAGGTCGAGGTAGCGCGGGTCGTGCTCGAAGACCGCCCGGGCGTACTCCCGGATCTTCTCCCGCCCGACGGCGTAGGTCGTCGGCGGGTAGGTCTTGCCGACCGCGGCGGTGCTGACGGGCACGCGGCGACCCTACCCGCGCCGCGTGCCCGGGACTCGCGCGGAGCCTCAGCGGCGCCGCGTGCGCGCAGCCACCTCCTTGCGGTGGCGGCGGTGGAAGGCCCGCGAGCGCTCGCGGCGCTCCTGCGCCGTCAGGCCCTCACGCTCGAGCTTGCGCAGAGCGCAGGCGGTC
>DASPKC010000077.1:0-3021 GCA_035628295.1 Baekduia sp. | reverse complement strand
ACGGGGACGCCGACCATGTGCTTCTCGCGGTCGTCCAGGCGCTTCGCCAGCCCCTCGTCGAGCCACTGCTCGCCGCAGTCGTCGCAGGTCGGAATCACGGTGCCGCGACCGCAGGCTGAGCAGTCGTGGGCGCCCATCACGTCCCCCGCGCGACGGCGCTTAAGAGTGCGGCCCGCAACCGCTCGACCTCGGCACGGAGGACGGTAACTTCCCCGACTCGCACGCGCTGGTCAGACTCGCCCTCGTCGCGTGTCATCACGTCCCCCTCGCGATGGCGTCGGCGATGTGATGGAGCCCCTCTCGGAGCAGCGCCCGCCTGTCATCTGTTAGCTCGTCGGCGCCCATGTGCCAGCGCACTTCCGCGACAGCCCGCTCGCACCGCGCCCGCTCGTCGCTTACCGCGCGCTCCAGGGCGGCGGTGATGGCTTCCCATCCGTCAATCGGAGAGCAGGTGCGCAGCACCTCGCGCATCGTCACCCGCGCCACCTCCCGCAGCCGGGCGCGCTCGGCGTCGGTGAGGGTGATGGTCATGGCGTGGGCTCCTTCCTGGTGGTCGACTCCAGTACCACCGGCGCTCCCGGCGGCGCGCACGCCTTGTGAACGTCGTGCTCGACGCCGTCCACCTTCACACGCGCAAACACGCGCCCGTGCAGCCGGCGGCTGCACGCCCAGCACCAGGGCGTGCGGGGCTTCTCGGGGCCAGCCTTCCAGCGGGTCATGGCGTGGGCTCCGGGGGCATGTTTCCGCAGTACGCGCACCAGTCGCGCCCGCCCTCGTCGCCGTGGCCGGGGCACGTCTGGATTCGGAGGAGCCACAGATCTTCGGCGTCGTTGTCCAGTGCCCCGACGTGGCGGGCCATATGGATCGCGCCCTGCGCCCGACCGACCGCTTCCTTGTCAAACCCGTCGCGCAGCCTCTGCCACAGCTCGGTCAGTAACTCCTCGGCTCGGGCGTGGGTCATGGCGTGGGCTCCTTGTAGCGGCATGGGCACGGGGACGACTCGCGTCCGTAAGCCGTCGTGACGGTGATGTAGCCGGTGATGCCGCACCGACCGCACGGGGCAGCCGCCGCGGGCGCCGTGGTCGCCCGGCCCGTTCCGTCGCAGCGCGTACACTTGGCCCGATGCGCCTCTGTGTCGATGTCGCGCTCCGTGCGCCAGCCATTGCCGGCGCACGTCCAGCACGCCGCGGGCGGCTCCAGGGCGCGGATGGCGCGTTCGGCGTCGTGGAGAGTGCCGCGGGCGTCGTCGTGGAACTCCCCGCCCCAGCGGTACTGGCGGATGTCCGTCTCCTCGCACGCCCGCGCCGCCGCCTCCCGGCAGTCCCGCCAGCCTCGTTCGTAGTCGGTCATGGCGTGGGCTCCGTCACCGCCGCAGCGGCCCGCTCGAACATCGCCCCCACCTCGTCCCGGTGGCGCGGCTCCCGATCCCATTCAGTGAGCGACACCTTGCCGAGTGCCACGGCGAGGGCGTCGTATGCCTCGTCTGGTATCGCCGCCGCGTCGAAGCCGGCCGCCTCGTGCATCACGGTCCATACGTCGAGGTACTTGTACGTCTCCAGGTACGCGATGGACGCCGCGCGCTTCAGGTATTCGCGGGCGGTCATGCCGCCTCCGTCGTCGCAGCGTGCGCGCAGCCCCGCCGCTCCCAGCAGCCGCCGCACCACGGCCCCGGGCGCGGCGTCTCGTCCAGAAGCGCCGCCTCCTCCACGATGGCCCAGCACGCCTCCGCCTCGGGCGTGCCGAGCGCGACCTCCCCGCTGCTGTCGCAGTACCCGTCGCGGACGTAGTAGATCTCCGCCCGAAACGCCCGCGCCCAGGTCAGGTCAGCCGCCGCGAACGCCAGCGCCAGCACCTGGAGGTTCTCCGCAGCCGGCGCCACCGGCCACACGCCGGTCTTCCAGTCGCGCACCACCACCACGTCGCCCTCCGTCCACACCACGTCGGCGCGCCCCGCCGTCAGCAGCGGCGACTTGCGGTCGGCGGCGACATATACATGCGGCTCCGGCTCGTCGACATCGACAAACTTCCGGTCCGGAGACAGCCCCAGGGCCGCTTCGACCGCGGCCCGCGCAGGCGGCGTCCAGTCGACGGCCAGCATGTCGAGCCACCCCTGCACCTCGGGGTCGTCGACCTGCGGCACCTCGCCGGACCGGATCCAGCGCTCCGCCGCGCCGTGGAACAGCGTCCCCTTGTCGGCCGCCGCCACCGTGCGCGCGGGGCGGGGCCGCAGCTTCGACAGGACGTTGCGGTGCGCGCAGTGCCGCACCAGCGACGACGCCGACCACCTCACGGCTTCACCCGCCCCATGGCGGCCAGCTCGGCCAGCACCCGGTCGTGCAGGTTGTCGCTCTGCTGCGCCCCGAGTAGCAGCGCGAGGCAGTCGGCGGCCTGCTGCTTCGTCAGGCTCTCGACGGTCGTCACGCCGAAGTGCTTGCGCAGCCAGTTCACAGCGCGCGTCTTGGGCCATCCCAACTGCTTGGCCACGTCGCGGAGGCGGTCGTGCTCGTGCGGCTCTGACGCCTCGCCCGTGTCGGCGGCCTCCGGTTCAGCGCGCGTCCCAGTAGACGTCCTCCCACTCGACGTCGTCCTGGCACCTTCCGTCGCATCCTGCGAGGCCGCACTCGGGACAGCCGTAGCCGGTGCGTCCACCGGCGCCTGGGCTTTTGGGGGCAACGGCTCCGCCTCCACGTCCACCGGCTTCGCCTTGCGCCCGCTCTCGCGCGGCGGCGCGTCCACGACGCGGTCCTCCTCGTCCGTGACCGCGCCCAGCTCGTCGGGCGAATAGATGCCCTCCGACTCGCCCAGTGCGCGCAGCCCGAAGGCGATGGCCCGCGCGCGCAGCATCGACTTCGGGTAGCGCTTCCAGTTGTCCTTTGTCGCGACGCCGGCCGCCCGCATCTCGTCGAGCGTGACGGTCTCGGTGTGCTCGTCGCCGTTCGGCGCGTGCAGCCACAGTTCCGCGACGGCGGCGTCACTGCGGACCCAGCGCGAGCGCCCGCCGCGCCGCCGGAACATCTCCAG
>DASPKC010000076.1:0-6057 GCA_035628295.1 Baekduia sp. | reverse complement strand
CGACGTCATCAAGCTCGCCGCACGCGGCGGGGCGTTCGACCTCGTCGAGGAGTTCGGCGTCGACCGCGACCTGCTGGCGGCGTTCGGCCGGGACACGCAGCTGGCGCTCGCCGCCGGGATCGACGCGCTGCGCGACGCCGGCATCCCGCTCGTGCAGCGCTACCGCACGACCACGGTCGGCTCCCAGCTGCCCGACGGGTGGGCGCTGCCCGACGCCCTGCGCGACGACACGGGCGTGATCTTCGCGTCCGCGTTCCCGGGCCTGGAGGAGTTCGCGGCCGAGCTCGACGCCTTCTGGGCGGACCGCTCCCGGCGCGAGCAGATCGCAGCGCTCGAGGGGCTGCTGGCGCGTGCCGGCGACGACGTGCTGCGGGCGGAGATCGAGCGGCGCATCCACGAGCTGCGCCTGGACCTGGAGGGCAGCGCCTACCGCTTCGACCGCCGCTTTCTGTTCCGCATGCTGTCCATGGGCCACTCCCAGTTCGCCCAGCACGTGGGCGCCCGCGGACCCAACACGCAGCTCAACGCCGCGTGCGCGTCGACCACCCAGGCCGTGGCGGTGGCCGAGGACTGGATCCGGGCCGGCCGCTGCTCGCGCGTCGTCGTGATCGCCGCCGACGACGCGACGTCCGACGAGATGCTGCCGTGGATCGGCGCCGGCTTCCTGGCGTCGGGCGCCGCGGCGACCGACGAGGCGGTCGAGGACGCGGCGCTGCCGTTCGACCAGCGCCGGCACGGGATGCTCCTCGGGATGGGCGCGGCCGCCCTGGTGGTCGAGTCCGCGCAGGCGGCGCGTGAGCGCGGGATCACGCCGATCTGCGAGGTGCTCGGGTCGGTCACGGCCAACTCCGCGTTCCACGGGACACGCCTGGACGTGGACCACATCGGCGGCGTGATGGAGGACGTGGTGCGCCGCGCCGAGGCGCAGGGCCTCCGGCGCGCCGAGATGGCGGCCGAGACGGTGTTCATCTCCCACGAGACCTACACGCCCGCGCGCGGCGGCAGCGCCGCGGCCGAGATCCACGCCCTGCGGCGGGTCTTCGGCGAGGCCGCCGGCGAGGTCGTCATCGCGAACACGAAGGGCTTCACCGGCCATCCGATGGGCGTCGGCCTCGAGGACGTCGTGGCCGTCAAGGCGCTCGAGACCGGCCTGGTGCCGCCCGTGCCGAACTTCCGCGAGGTCGACCCCGAGCTCGGCTCGCTCAACCTCTCCAAGGGCGGCGTCTACCCCGTGCGCTACGCCCTGCGCCTGGCGGCAGGCTTCGGCTCGCAGATCGCGATGCTGCTGCTGCGCTGGACGCCCGCACCGGACGGGCGCCGGCGCCACCCCGAGGAGCTGGGCTTCGCCTACCGCGTGGCCGACGAGCAGGTCTGGCAGCGCTGGCTGGCGTCGGTGAGCGGCCAGGACGCGCCCGAGCTCGAGGTCGTCCAGCACCGGCTGCGCGTCAAGGACCGCGGGCCGGCCGCCGCGCCGCAGCGCACGCCGGCGCCCGACCCGCCCGAGCAGGCCCTGGCGCCGCCGCGGGCCGAGGAGGCGGTGCAGGTGGCCGAGGAGCCCCGGGCGGCCGCTGCCGCCGCGCCCGCCGGCGACGACGTCCTGCCGACCATCCTGGAGATCGTCGCGACGCAGACCGGCTACCCCACCGACCTGCTCGACCCCGAGCTCGACCTCGAAGCCGACCTCGGCATCGACACCGTCAGGCAGGCCGAGGTCTTCGCCGCCATCCGCGAGCACTACGCCATCCAACGCGACGACACCCTCAAGCTGCGCGACTACCCCACCCTCACCCACGTCGTCGGCTTCGTCGAAGACCGCCGCCCCGAGAGCACCGCCACCGCCCCGCGCGCGCCCGAACCGCAGGCCGCGCCGGCCGCCGAGCCCGCCGGCGACGACGTCCTGCCGACCATCCTGGAGATCGTCGCCGCCCAGACCGGCTACCCCACCGACCTGCTCGATCCCGAGCTCGACCTGGAAGCCGACCTCGGCATCGACACCGTCAAGCAGGCCGAGGTCTTCGCCGCCATCCGCGAGCACTACGCCATCCAACGCGACGACACGCTCAAGCTGCGCGACTACCCCACCCTCACCCACGTCGTCGGCTTCGTCGAAGACCGCCGCCCCCACACCACCGCCACCACACCACCCGCACCGCCCGCGCCCGCGCCGCAGGCCACCGTCGCCGGGATGCCCGAGGGTGTCGATCGCGACTGGCCTCGGCGGATCCCCGTGCCGATCGTGCGGCCGGCGCTGGAGCAGTGCGTCGCGACCGGCGTGACGCTGGGCCAGGGCAGCCGCGTGCTGGTCGTCGCCGACGCCGGCGGCGTCGGCGCCGCGCTGGCCGCCGCGCTGACGGCCCGCGGCGCCGAGGTCCACACGGTCGCCGACGCGCCCGCCGCCGAGGAGCTCGAGCAGCGCCTGGCGACCGTCGGCGGGGTCGACGGCGTGTTCTGGCTGCCGGCCCTGGACGACGAGGGTCCGCTCGACCGCCTGGACCCGGCCGGCTGGAAGGAGGCCCTGCGCGTCAGGGTCAAGCTCCTCGCCGTCACGATGCGCGCGCTGCCCGACGCGTTCCTGGTCAGCGCGACCCGCCTGGGCGGCAAGCACGGCTACGACGCCGGCGGCGCGACCTCCGTGCTCGGCGGCGCCGTCACCGGCTTCACGAAGGCCCTGGCCCGCGAGCGGGAGGCCACCCTCGTCAAGGCCGTCGACCTGCCGTCCGCCACCGACCCGGCCGCCACCGCCGAGCTCCTGCTCGCCGAGGCGCAGCGCGACCCCGGCGCCGTCGAGGTCGGCCACGCCGACGACCTGCGCTGGTCGGTCGGCCTGGTGGAGCGCCCCGCCGCCCACGACATGACGCACGGCCTCCGCGCCGGGGCCACGTTCGTGGTCACCGGCGCGGCCGGCAGCATCGTCTCGGCCATCACGGCGGATCTCGCCCAGGCGACGGCCGGCACGTTCCACCTGCTCGACCTGACCCCGGCGCCCGACCGCGCGGACCCGGACCTCGGGCGCTTCGCCACCGACAAGGACGGCCTGAAGCGCGAGCTCGCCGGCCGCCTGCGCGCCGCCGGCGAGAAGCCGACGCCGAAGCTGGTCGAGCGCGAGCTGTCGCGCATCGAGCGCGCCCGCGCCGCCCTCGACGCCATCGAGGCGATCGAAGGCGCCGGCGGCACCGCGCACTGGCACCAGGTCGATCTGACGGACGCCGGCGCCGTCCAGCGGGCCCTGCACGGCATCGACGACGTCGACGTGCTGCTGCATTGCGCCGGGCTGGAGATCTCGCACGTCCTGGCCGACAAGCCGCAGCGCGAGTACGACCTCGTCTTCGACGTCAAGGCCGACGGCTGGTTCCACCTCCTGCACGCGCTGCGCGGCGGCCGCGTGGGCACCGTGGTCGCGTTCTCCTCGATCGCCGGGCGGTTCGGCAACGCCGGCCAGACGGACTACGCGGCAGCCAACGACCTGCTGTGCAAGGCGATCTCGCACCTGCGCCGCAGCGAGGACACCCGCGGCATCGCCATCGACTGGACCGCATGGGCCGGCATCGGCATGGCGACCCGCGGCTCGATCCCGAAGATGATGGAGCTCGCCGGCATCGACATGCTCCCGCCCGAGATCGGCGTCCCGGCCGTGCGCCGCGAGATCACGGCGCGGGGCGCCGGTGGCGAGGTCGTCATCGCCGGCCGTCTCGGGATCCTGCTCGAGGAGCGCCATCCGACCGGCGGGCTGGATGCCGAGGCCGCCACCGCCGCCGTCGGCGCCCCGCACGGGCCGATGCTCGGCCGCGTGGTCCGGATGACCGCCCGCGAGGGCGTCGTCGTCCAGACCGAGATCGATCCCGGGCGCCAGGCGTTCCTGCACGACCACCGCATCGAGGGCACGCCGGTCCTGCCCGGCGTGATGGGCATGGAGGGCTTCGCCGAGGTGGCGCACGCGATGGTGCCCGGCTGGGCCGTCGGGGCCGTCGAGGACATCGAGCTCCTCGCGCCGGTCAAGTTCTACCGCGACGAGCCGCGGGTGCTCGAGCTGCGCGCGCTGCTGCGCGACGCGGGCGACGGCACGCTCGTCGCCGACTGCCGCCTCCTCGGGCGGCGCACGCTGCCCGGCCAGGGCGAGACCGAGACGGTCCACTTCACCGGCCGGGCGGTGCTCACGCGCCAGGCCCCCGCGCCGCCGACGGTCCAGGCGCCCGGCAACGGCGGCACGACCGTCGGCCACGACGACGTCTACCGCGTCTTCTTCCACGGCCCCGCCTATCAAGTGCTGGACCGCGCCTGGCGCAGCAACGGCCACGTCGTGGGCGAGCTGGCACCGGACCTGCCGCCGCAGCACGAGCCGCCCGGCATGCCGACGGAGCTCGTCCCGCGCCTGATCGAGCTGTGCTTCCAGACCGCGGGGATCCTCGAGATCGGCACCACGGGGCGGATGGCCCTGCCGACGCACGTCGACCGCGTCGTGCGCTTCGCCGGCGCCGACGACCCCGGCCGGCTCTTCGCCGTCGTCGAGCCGCGGGCCGACGGGACGGGCGCCGACGCGCTCGTGGTCGACGAGACCGGCCGCGCGCGGATCCGGCTGGAGGGCTACCGGACGATCGAGCTGCCCGGGGGGCTGGACGCCGACGCGCTCGCCCCGCTGCGCACGGCCATGAAGGGCGCCTGATCATGCGCACCGCGACGCTGGGCAGCACGTCCACCGCCACGCGGCCGCAGCCGCTGAAGCGCCTGGCGATCGCGGACCGCGGCATCTCCGCGATGCGGATCCTGCAGGCCGTCCGCGAGCGCAACGAGCAGCGCGGCGGTGCGCTGCGCACGGTCCTCCTCGTGCCCGCCGGGGAGGCGACCTGCCTGGCGGCGCGCCTGGCCGACGAGCTCGTGACGTTCGACCCCGCGGCGCCCGGCGGCCTGGACGCGGCGCTCGCGACCGCCCGCGCCGACGCCCTGTGGGCCGGCTGGGGCGGCGTCGTGGAGGACGCGCGCCTCGCAGCGGTCTGCGAGCGCTCCGGCCTGCCGGCGCTCGGCGGCCGTCCCGCGGCCGCCGACGGCGTGCTCGCCGACGTCGTGCTCGACCGCACCGGCGCCGGCTGGGTCGCCGGGCTGCGGCGGTCGACCCTCACCGAGAGCGTCTCGATGCCCTACTCCCCCGAGCTCGCGGCTGCCGCGCTGGACGCGGCCCGCGCCGCCCGGGCCGCCGGCGTGGTCACCGTCGGCTTCGACCCCGCGCCGCGCGTCGCCGGCGCGCTGTGCGCCGGCCAGGCCGTCACGGAGGCCGCGACCGGGCTCGACCTCGTCCGGCTGGCGCTGGACCTCGCCGACGGCGAAGCGGCCGGCGTCCCGCCCGCGCGCAGCGGCGCGCACGCCGTCGCCGCCCACCTGCGCGCGACGGGCGACGGTCGCGTGGAGCTCCTGCGGCCGCCCGCCGGCGCCGGCATCCGCGTCGACGTGGGGGTCACCGAGGGCGACCGGGCCGCCGGCGACGTGCTCACCGTCGTGGCCACCGGCCGCGACAGCGCCGAGGCGACCGCCCGGCTGCACCGCGCGCTGGCCGACACGACGCTGGTGCTCGACCGTGGCACCACCAACCGGGGCGACCTCCTCGGCGCGCGCGCGCCGCGCCCGGACGCCGCGCTGCTGGTCGCCGCCATCGAGCTCGCCGACGCGATGACCGGCGTGGACCGCGCGCGCTTCCTGGCCTTCGCGCGTCGCGGGCGGCCCGAGTGCGCGGCGAGCACCGTCCACGTCGTCGACCTCGTCCACCGCGGCGTGCGCTACCGCTTCACCGTGGCCCAGGTCGCGCCGGCCCGCTACCGGCTGACCGTCGACGGCGCCACCCTCGAGGTCGACGTCGAGCGCCTCGGCGCCCACGAGCGCCGCCTGGCGTTCGGCGGCGAGCGCGTCCGCGCGGTCGTCGGCGTCCAGGGGACCGAGTACGTCGTGGAGATCGACGGCATCGCGCAGCGCATCGGGCGCGACGACGGCGGCCTGGTGCGCAACCTGGCCCCGGCCGTCGTCGTCTCGATCCCGGTGCGCCGGGGCGACGAGGTCGCCGCCGGCGACGTC
>DASPKC010000075.1:0-6738 GCA_035628295.1 Baekduia sp. | reverse complement strand
GTGTCGGTCACGACGATCTGCTCGAAGCCGGCGGCCGCGAGGTTCTCGTACGCGCGCCCGCTGAAGACCGGGTGCGTCGCCGCGGCGTAGATGCGCGCCGCGCCCTCCTCGAGGACGGTGCGCGCGGCAGCCGCGAGGGTGCCGGCGGTGTCGATCATGTCGTCCACGATCACGGCGGTCTTGCCCTTGACGTCACCGATGACGTAGCCGATCTCGGCGACCTGCTGCGCCGGGCGCTCCTTGTCGAGGATGGCCAGCTCGGCGCCGATCTTCGAGGCGAACTTCTTGTTGAGCTTGACGCGACCGGCGTCCGGCGCCACGACGACGAGGTCCTGCAGGTGCAGGTCCTCGAAGTACTGCGTGAGCATCATCAACGCCGTCATGTGGTCCATCGGGATGTTGAAGAACCCCTGGACCTGGCCGGCGTGGAGATCCATCGCCAGGACGCGGTCGGCGCCGGCCGCCTCCAGGCAGCGCGCCACGAGGCGCGCGCTGATCGGTTCGCGCGGCGAGGACTTCTTGTCCTGCCGGCCGTAGCCGAACCACGGCGTGACGGCGATGACGCGGTGCGCCGACGCGCCGACGGCCGCGTCGATCATCACCAGCAGCTCCATCAGCGCGTCGTTGGTGGAGATGCCCGTGATGGGATTGGCGCAGATCGGCTGGACCAGGAAGACGTCGGCCCCGCGGATGGACTCCTCGTACCGGCAGTACACCTCGCCGTTGGAGAACGTCTTGAGCGTGATCGGGCCGAGGTCGACGCCGAGCTTGCCCGCGATGCGCGCCGACAACTCCGGGTTCGCGCGCCCGGAGAACAGCATGAGCTTCTTGTCGTAGCCGATCGGGAGGCTGGTGGCTGGCGACGGACGCTCCTGGACGCTCACGGCGGACGCGAGTGTAGACCGCGCCTCGGCGGCTTCGGCCCCCGCCGCGAAGGCCGCCTCGGGCACGCTGCCGGCAGGGGTCAGCAGGGCCTCGGGGGTCAGGATGGTGTCGCTCATCGGTCGGCGTAGTCCTTCAGGTTGCGCTGGCGCTCCCGGGCCACGGCCAGTGCCCCGGGCTCGACGTCATCGGTCACCACGGACCCGGCCGCGGTGTAGGCGCGGTCCCCCACCGTCACGGGGGCCACGAGCGTGGTGTCCACGCCGGTCTTGACCTCCGCACCGATCGTGGTGCGGTGCTTGACCCGGCGCTTGGAGTCGTAGTTGGCGGTGATCGTGGCGGCACCCAGGTTGGAGCCGGGCCCCACCGTCGCGTCGCCGAGGTAGGAGAGGTGCGGGACCTTGGACCCCGCCCCGAGGTCCGTGTTCTTCAGCTCGACGAACGTCCCGGCCTTGCTGCCCTCGCGTAGCACCGCGCCGGGGCGCAGGTAGGCGAACGGGCCGACGCTGGCGTCCCGGCCGACCTCCGCCTCGACGAGCACCGCGTGCAGGACCGTGGCGCCGGCGCGGATCGTGGAGGCGGTCGCGGTGGTGTGCGGCCCGACGACCGCGCGCTCCTCGACCACCGTGCCGGCCTTGAGCGTCGTCCCGGGCTCGATCCGGGCGTCGGCGCCGATGCGGACGTCGTGGTCGATGTACGTCGACAGCGGGTCGACGACGATCACGCCCTCGCGCTGGTGCGCCTCGATGATCTGGCGCTGGACGAGTGCGCGCACCTGGGCGAACTCGACCTGGTCGTTGACGCCCTGCATCGCCTCCGGGCCGAGGTCGTGCGCGGCGATGACGCCGCCGGCGGCCCGGACGTGCTCGATGGCGTCGGTGAGGTACAGCTCGCCCTGGGCGTTGTCGGGGCGCAACCGGTCCAGCGCGACGTGCAGCGCCGCGGCGTCGAACGCGTAGACCCCGGCGTTGACCTCGCGGATGGCGAGCTCCTCGGCTGTCGCGTCGCCGCCCACCTTCGCCTCGACGATCTTCTGCACGGCCCCGTCGCCGGAGCGCACGATGCGGCCGTACTGCCCGGGGTCCTCGAGCATCGCGGTGCCGATGGTCGCCGCGGCGCCCGACATGGTGTGCGTGTCCAGCAGCGACCTGAGCGCCTGGCCGGTGACGAGCGGGACGTCGCCGTTGACCACCAGGACGGCGCCCTGGGCCGGCAGCGCCTCGCGCGCGGCCAGCACCGCCCCGCCCGTGCCGTTGGCGACCTCCTGGACCGCCACGCGCGCGCCCGCGGGAAGCTGCCCGCCCACGTCCACGCCCGGCGACAGGACCACGACGACCTCGTCGGCCCCTGCCTCCCCGGCCGCCGCGGACGGCCACGCGAGCAGCGGGCGGCCGCACAGCTCGTGCAGGACCTTCGGGACGGCGGAGCGCATCCGGGTGCCCTTGCCGGCGGCAAGGACGACGGCGGTGAGGGGGCTCACGTGCGGGGATGGTAGGCCGGACGGCGCCCGGACGGCGGCTCGGTCCCGCAATGTGCGGGGTTCCGCGGACGAACGGCCGGGCCGCCATCGCCGGTTCTGGGGAGGGCAGCCGCGGCCCGGGGCGGGTCGTCGTCAGGCGTCGCAGGCGAGCTGCCGGCCGGCGCCGGGCGCGACGAGCGCGGCCCGGCGGACGACGCCCCACAGCACCGGCACGATCAGCAGGACCAGCGCGAAGCCCAGGTCGCGCGCCGGCGGCCCGCCGAGCGCGACCGCCGTCAGCAGGCCGCCCGCGACGGCGCCGGCACCGAGCAGCCAGCAGGCGAGCAGCCGCAGGCACCGGCCCGGGCGGTAGCCCTGGCGCACCGCCTGCAGCGCGATGGCGACGAGCACACCGCCGACGGCCGCCAGCACCTCGAAGTCGGCCACCAGGAAGGCGGCCGCCGCCCAGGCGACGTCCCACGCGAGCACGGTGGCCGGCGACGCGCCGAGGCGGGCCAGGGGCAGCATCCAGCGGGCGGAGGTGCGGCGGTCGGGCATCGCACCGGTAGTCGGCGGCCGGCCGCGTTGGTTGAGTGGTCGCACGGCAGTCGAGGCAGGATCCGCTGCGTCCGCGGAGCGCCAGGCCGAGCGCTACGCCGCCTCCTCGCCCGCCGGCTCGACGCGTCGGCAGTGCCGCCCCGCCCGCCGCGGCGGTTCGACGCCCGCGCTGCGCAGCCACTTGCGCACCGCGTTGTCGCTCACGCCGTACTTGCGCCCGACGGCGGAGAAGCCCAGCTCGTCGACCTCGGCGAGGAGCTGGTCGAGGGGCGGGCGCGCGACCTTGCGCTGCTGCGGGCGCGGACCGGTCGCTCCACTCCGCACGCCGCAGAACTGCGAGCAGAAGCGCTGCGCGCCGCGCTTCGGTTGGAAGGTCTCGCCGCAGCGCTCACAGGCGCGCGGATGATGAAGACGCCTGTTGCGGCCGCAGTGGGTGTCGAGCGTGGCCGCGCAATTCGGGCAGATGATCCGGAGGTTCTCGAGCCGGTTGTCGTTGGAGACGCCGTTGATGTGATCGAGGATCAGGGCCATCTGGCTTCCCCTCCAGAACTCGTCCTGACCGCAGAGCTCGCACCGCCGCTCCTTCAGCCCTTCGGCGTAGAGCCGGCGCTTGAGCGTCGCCCGCTTGTAGGTCGAGCCAGGGACGAGCACATCTGCCAGGGCGGGCGCCTTCTGTCGCTGCGCCTCGACCAACGCCGCCCGAGGATCGAAGTGGAGGGTGGAGATGTTCCAAGTAGCCGCGTGCTTCTTGAGGATCCGCCACGCGTTCCCGGTCGAGCACATGCCGAGGCGCCGCAGCGCTTCCGCCCAGGAGCGAGACGCAGCGATGGCTTCGCGTGCCTCAGCTTCTGTGTAAGTCAACCTCCCCACGGCGCGAACATATGTTCGCATGGCGCTCGGACGGACTCGGCGTGGGCTCGAACCCGCAGTCCGTCCCTTCCCCAACTGAGGAGCCAGGGCTCGAACCTGAGCTTCGGCATCCAAAGTGCCGCGTGCTGCCAGCTACACCACTCCTCAGAGGCCGCTCAAGCTACCAGCGGCCTTAGGCGCCAAGACGGTGTCGTCCCGCCCCCGAACGACACCCGCCCGACGCTCTGCCGAGCGCCGGGCGGGCGTCAAGCTCCGAGGTTGAAGCGACGTCAGTCGTTGCTGCCGCCCCCACCGCCGCCGCGAGGACGGTTGACGCGCTCGCAGTCGTCGTCGACCTCGTCGATGGCGTCGGCGTTGACGGAGTCACGGCCGTTGCCGCACTGGATCGTGTCCTGCTGGCCGTCGCGGGCCGAGATGCTGTCGCGGCCCGGGCCGGCGCTGACGTCGTCCTCGCCGGGGCCCGGCTGGATGCGGTCGTTGCCGTCGTTGGCGCGCAGCCTGTCGTCGCCGGCGCCGCCGTTGAGGCTGTCGCGGCCGTCGCCGCCGCGCAGGAAGTCGTCGCCCTCGTTGCCCTCGAGCGTGTCGTTGCCGGTGCCGCCCGCGCTGACGCAGTAGGCGAGGTTCGAGGTGCCGGGCGGGCAGACGCCGTCGCCGAAGATGGTGTCGTTGCCCGCGCCGCCGGTGACGCGGTCGTTGCCGTTGCGGCCGTAGGCCACGTCGTTGCCGCCACGGCCACCGATGTCATCGGACTGCGTCGTGCCGATCAGCTTGTCGGGGCCCTCGGTGCCGCGGATGGTCGCCGCCATGGCGACCGCCGTCAGCGACAGCACCCCCACGAGAATCACGGCGATGGCCGTCTTGACCTTGAACATGTCGCTCCTTCGAATTCGTCGTTCGAGGCCCGCCCCCCGGCCGGCCTTCGATGACTCCATACGGGCGCGGCGTTCGCAACCTGACAACCCCGCGAACCGCGTCGAGGCCCTTGCGCCGTGCGTTAGCGTCTCTCGCGGACGTGCCGCGGGGGTGCAGCCGTCCGGGCGTACGGATGCGCCGAGACAGGGGGACGCCAGGGATGCTTGCGGGAGTTGGCCTACAGATGCGACAGGGACGCCGCGCGCTCATCGCGGCGGCGGTGCTGATCGCCGGCGCCACGGCGGCCGGCGCGGCGGCGGTCGAGCAGCCCGCGCGCGAGGGCGTTGTGACGGACTCGGCGCCGGAGCGCGAGTTCCCCATCCCGACCGCCGACAGCGGTGCGACGGACATCGTCGCCGGACACGACGGAGCGTTCTGGTTCACCGAGGCGAACGTCGGCCGGATCGGCCGCGTCAGCGCGGCCGGGGCGATTACAGAATTCCCCCTGGCCAGCAGCGAGCAGGCACCCGCGGCCATCACCGCCGGCCCCGACGGCGCGCTCTGGTTCACCGAGCCGGGGGTGGCGAAGATCGGGCGCATCACGCCCGCCGGCGAGGTCAAGGAGTTCCCGGTGCCGTCCGGCGCCCGCCCCGACCAGATCGCCACGGGCGCCGACGGCGCGCTCTGGTTCAGCCTCTCCGACGCGCCCCGCCTCGGCCGGATGACCACCGACGGCAAGGTCACCGAGTTCATGATCGCCGGCGCCGAGGACCCGGCCACGGCGGTGACTCAGGGACCGGACGGTGCGTTGTGGTTCACCGAGCCGGACACCGATCGCATCGGCCGGATGGCGCCCGACGGGGCGGTCACGCGCTTCGCGGGTCTCGGCGGCGGCGCCCCGACGGACATCGTCGCGGGGCCCGACGGCGCGCTGTGGTTCACCGACCCGGGCGCCAACCGCATCGGACGGATCACGACCGACGGCCGGACGTCCAGCTTCCGGCTCTCGCACCAGGAGAGCTCACCCACCGGCATCGTCCTGGGCAGCGACGGGGCGCTCTGGTACGCCGACGCCGGCGTCAGCCGCATCGGCCGCCTGACGCCCGAGGGCACCGTCACGGTCTTCCCCGTCCGCGCCGTGGAGGGCGAGCCGACGGCCATCGCCGCGGGTGCCGGCCGGACGATGTGGTTCCTGCGGCCCACCAGCAACACGGTCGCGACGATCACCGCGTCGACGTCCAAGCCGACGCCCATCATCGACACCTACCGGACGCCCACGGCCCCGGAGGGCCCGAGCGGCGGCGGCAGCAGCGGCGGCTCCGGCGCCGGCGGTGTGGCGCCCGACCCGCTGCTCGCCGTGCCGGTCAAGCTCGATCCCGTGACGGGCCTCGGCTGCCGCCTCGCGCGCGTCCGCCGCGTAGCCCAGGTGGTCTGCCGGGTTGAGGTCAACAACGCCGGCAGCGTCCGCGTGCGCCTGACGCGCCGCGGCCGCACCTACGCCACCGCCTTCAAGATCCTGCGGCCTCCGGGCCGCACGCTCACCGTGCGCCCCGACCGCAGGCTCGAGCGCGGCCGCTACCGCCTCGAGGCCCGGCTGCGCAACGGCGACAAGTACGACATCCAGACCCGCACGATCGTGGTGCGCTGAGCCGTGCGCGACCCCCACACGCCGCTAGCCTCGCTCGAGCGCGAGCTGCGCGGCACCGAAGCAACCGCCGGCACCTTGATCGACCTCCACACCCACGTCCTGCCCGGCATCGACGACGGCCCCGCGACCGTCGAGGAGGCCGTCGACCTCGCGCGGGCGATCGCCGACAGCGGCGTCTCGACCGTGGTGGCCACGCCGCATGTGAGCTTCGAGTACCGCACGACGCCGGCCCAGATCCTCGAGGCGCGCGACGCGCTGCGCGACGCGCTCGATGCAGCCGGGATCGCCCTCGAGCTCGTCACCGGAGCCGAGGTCGATCTGAGCTACGGCATCGACCTCGACGACGACGCGCTGGCGGAGCTGCGGCTGGCGGGCGGGCCGTTCCTACTGGTCGAGTCCCCCCTCTCGCCCGCCGCCGGCGACTTCGACCCGATGCTGCTCGGCCTGCAGAACCGGGGGCACCGCGTCG
>DASPKC010000074.1:0-14572 GCA_035628295.1 Baekduia sp. | reverse complement strand
TACGCGCTCGGGACCGCCCGCGGGACCTCCCGGGTGGTCTGGGTCCGCGGGGAGGAGGGCGTGCCCGTCGTGCAGTGCTTCGAGGTGCTGCGCGACGGCGGCGTGCTGACCGGGCGCTCGACTAGCCTGCTGCGCGTCAGTGCCCCCCTGCGCGACAACGAGTCGCCCTGTCCCTGACAGCACGCGCCCCGGGCACCGCAACGTCGACCCGCCTGGAGTGTTCCGACCCGCCGCATGAGCCGCCGCCTCCTCGCCGTCCCGCTCGCCCTGCTCGCCGTGCTCGCCCCTGCCGGGGCCGCGCAGGCGCAGTCCGGCCTGAGCACGAAGGCCCTGTACGACAACGGCCCGTCAGGGCGCTACCTGATGGGCGGCCAGTGGCTGCACCGGATGGATCCCCCCGGCGGCGACGGCCGCCGGCAGGGCTTCACCACCGCCGCGGACACCGCCGGCTGGACGCCGGTGCGCGTCCCGCACGCGTGGAACGCGACGGACGAGAGCGGCACGTCGTTCGCCGGCGACGTCGGCTGGTACCGCAAGGACTTCAGGCTGCCCAGCAGCGCCAGGCGCTTCTCCTGGGTCGTGCGGTTCGAGTCGGTCAACTACCGGACGCGCGTCTATCTCAACGGCCGACTCGTCGGCTCCAACAACGGGGCCTACCTGCCGTTCGAGGTCCGCCTGCCCGGCGGCGTCCTCAAGCGCGGCGCGACGAACCGCCTGGTCGTCCGCGTGGACTCCCACCGGCTGGCCAGCGACTTCCCGCCGTCGGGCCTGTCGGTCACGGGCACCCCGACCGGCGGCTGGTGGAACTACGGCGGGCTGCTGCGCGAGGTCTACCTGCGCCGCGTGGACGCCGTGGACTTCACGACGGTCGCGGTGCGCCCGGACCTGCCGTGCGCGACCTGCAGCGCCCGGCTGACCTACCGGGCGACGCTGCGCAACTTCTCCGACCGCGCGCAGCGCGTCCGCGTGCGCGCGAAGCTCGGCGCCCGCACGATCGACCTCGGCACGCGGGTCATCGGCGCCAAGCGCTTCGCGACGGTCATCCGGACGGTCTCGGTCAGGCGCCCGCGCCTGTGGTCGCTGGGCAGCCCGCGCCTGTACGACACGTCGTTCACCGCCTCCGGCAAGGACGGGGTGCTGCAGCGCTTCCGCAACCGCACCGGCATCCGCTCCATCAAGGTCGCCGGCGGCCTGCTGTACCTCAACGGCAAGCGGCTGGACTTCCGCGGCTACGGCCTGCACGAGGACTCGCGCGACCGCGGGTTCGCCATCGACAACACGGTGCGCGACCAGCACATCGCCTGGGCGCGCGAGAGCGGGGCGACCCTGCTGCGCAGCCACTACCCGCTGCACCCGCACTACTACGAGCGCCTCGACGAGCTCGGGATGCTCGCCTGGGTCGAGGTCCCGGTGTACGCGGTCAAGACCGAGCAGCTCAAGAAGCGCGACGTGCGCCGCGCCGCCGCGCGGGAGCTGGAGTCCGCGGTGCTGACCAACCAGAACCACCCCTCGGTGATCGTCTGGTCGATCGGCAACGAGCTGAGCGCGCGCCCCGGCCCCGTGCAGGGCATGTACATCGCCGACGCGGTCAAGCGGGCCAAGACGCTCGACCCGTCGCGCCCGGTGGGCTACGCGGTCGCCGGCTACCCGGCCGCCGGCTGCCAGCCGGAGTACGCGCCGCTGGACATCATCGGCATCAACGAGTACTTCGGCTGGTACCCCGGCCCGAACGGCCAGATCGCCGACCGCGAGATCCTGCCCGAGTACCTCGACTCGGTGCGCGCCTGCTACGGCGACAAGGCCGTCGTCATCACCGAGTTCGGCGCCGAGGCAAACCGCGACGGCCCGGTGGAGGAGAAGGGCACCTACCAGCACCAGCAGGACTTCGTGAACTACCACCTCGGCGTCTACGCCACGAAGCCGTGGCTGAGCGGGTCGGTGTGGTGGGCGCTGCAGGAGTTCCGGGTGCGCCCCGGCTGGGAGGGCGGCAACCCCCGCCCGCAGCCCCCCATCCACCAGAAGGGCGTCGTCACGTTCGACGGCGTCAGGAAGCCCGCGTTCTTCGACCTGCAGCGCAACTTCCGGGCCGCCACGCAGCTCGCGACCACGGCGCGCGCACGGTAGGTCGGGAAACCCGGCGCTTCGCTACCATCCGCCGCCGCCCATGGCCAAGTCGCAGTCCACCAACCTCGCCGTCGCCACCCGCCAGCCCGCGCACTCGCGGGAGATCCGCCGCCTGCGCCGCAGCGGCCGGGTGCCCGGCGTCCTCTACGGCCTCGGCAACGACCCCGTCGCCCTCGACGTCGACGAGCGCGAGCTGCGCCACGCCCTCGCGGCGACCGGTGCCGTGCTCGAGCTCGCCTTCGACGGCGGCACCAGCGAGCCGGCCGTCGTCAAGGACGCCCATCGCCACCCGGTGCGCGGCCAGATCCTGCACATCGACTTCCTGCGGGTCGACCTCAAGAAGGTCATCCAGGCGCAGGTCACGGTGGAGCTCCTCGGCGCGGAGGACGCGCCGGGCGTCAAGGACGGCGGCATCCTCACGCACGAGACCCGCGAGGTCACGCTCGAGGCGCTTCCGAACGACATCCCGGAGACGCTGCAGGTCGACGTCTCGGGCATGGAGGTCGCGGGGACCCTGACGCTCGCCGACGTGACCGCCCCCGAGGGCATCACGATCGTCGCCGACGAGCCCGAGGCGATCATCATCGCCTCGATCACGCCGCCGACGGTGGAGACCGAGCCGTCCGACGAGGTCGAGGCGGAGACCCAGGTCGTGGGCGAGGGCGCCGGCGAGGCGGAGGGCGCCGCGGAGTCGCCCGACGCCGACGAGGTCCCCGCCGAGGACGGCGGGGAGTAGCCGCCCCGCGCCGTGGGGTTCCTCCGCGGCACCACCCCCGCCGACTGGCTGGTCGTCGGCCTGGGCAACCCGGGCGAGCGCTACGCGCGCACGCCCCACAACGTCGGGTTCCTCGTCGCCGAGGAGCTCGCCCGGCGCTGGGAGCTCGGCAAGCCCCGCAAGACGTTCAACGGGCTGCTGTTCGAGGGACGGACGATGCCCGGCGGCCCGCGCGTCGCCGTGCTCAAGCCGCAGACGTACATGAACGAGTCGGGACGCAGCGCGGGGCCGGCGCGCGGCGCGTTGAAGGTCGGCCTCGACCGCGTGATCGCCGTCCACGACGAGCTCGACCTCCCGTTCGGCGAGCTGCGCCCGCGCATGGGCGGCGGGCTGGCGGGCCACAACGGCCTGAAGTCGCTGAAGGCGGCGTTCGGCTCACCGGACTTCGGCCGCGTGCGCATCGGCATCGGCCGCCCGGACACGACGGATCCCGAGACCGTCTCGGCCCATGTGCTGGGGCGCTGGAAGCAGTCCGACGACGAGGTGCGCGAGCTCGTCGAGCGCGCCGCCGACGTGGTGCAGCGCGTCGTCGAGGGCTCGGCCGTCCTGGCCTGAGCCCGCCCGTGCGCTGACGTTGCACCGACGTTGCACTCGTCGGACATCCGGTTGCGTCGCCCTGAAGGGCGGCAGTAGCGTCGGGCCAACCGACCCCCCGGAGGAGATGCATGAGCGGCACCGTCCCGGTGCGCCTGGCCGTCAACGGGCAGACGCACGCCGTCGATGTGGAGCCCAGGATGCTCCTGGTCCATCTGCTGCGCGACGAGCTCGGACTCACGGGCACGCACGTCGGCTGTGACACCTCCAACTGCGGGGCGTGCACGGTGCACCTCGACGGGGAGGCGGTGAAGAGCTGCACCGTCCTGGCGGTCCAGGCCGACGGGTGCGCGGTGAAGACCATCGAGGGGATGGCCGACGGCGAGACGCTGCACCCGCTGCAGGAGGGCTTCTGGGCCGAGCACGGGCTGCAGTGCGGCTACTGCACGCCCGGGATGATCATGGCGGCCGCCGACCTGCTCGAGCGCCATCCGGATCCGACCGAGGAGCAGATCCGCCACGGGCTCGAGGGCAACCTGTGCCGCTGCACCGGCTACCACAACATCGTGCGCGCGGTGCAGGCCGCGGCGCGTCACGCCCGGGAGGGCTCCGCCGCGCCGCCGGACCTGCCGCCGGGCGGCGAGGAGAGCGGCCGGGCACTCGCCGGCGAGGGGCTGGGCGCATGAGCGCCACCGTGCCCGGCAACGGCGCCGTCGGGCGCCGGATGCGCCGCAAGGAGGACCCGCGCCTCATCACCGGCCGTGCGAGCTACGTCGACGACATCGCGCTGGCGGGCACGCTGTGGTGCGCGTTCGTGCGCTCGCCCGAGGCCCACGCGAAGATCGTCTCGATCGACGCCTCCGCCGCGCTGGAGCGCGACGACGTCGTGGCCGTCTTCACCGGCGAGGACGTCGACGCCGGCGCCCTGCCGTGCGCCTGGGTCCCGCCGGGCGTGGAGGTCAACACCAGCGAGCACCTCTGTGTGGCGAAGGGCACCGTGCGCCACGTCGGCGACCCCGTCGCCGTGGTGCTGGGCACCGACCGCTACAGCGTCGTCGACGCCGCCGAGGACGTCGTCGTGGACCTCGAGCCGCTCCCGGTCGTGGCCTCGCTGGAGGCCGCGATGAGCGACGGGGAGCTCGTGCACCCGGAGTCGGGCACGAACAAGATCCACGAGTGGTCGCTGGGCGGGGGCGACGTCGAGGCCGGGTTGTCGCAGGCCGACGTGGTGATCGAGCGCACCGTCGTCAACCACCGGATCTCCGGCGCGCCGATCGAGCCGCGCGCCGTGCTCGCCGAGGACCGCGCGGGCCAGTTGACGGTCTGGAGCTCCACGCAGGTGCCGCACTTCCTGCGGCTGTTCCTGGCGCTGCTGCTGGGGATGAGCGAGGAGCGCATCCGCGTGATCGCCCCGGAGGTCGGCGGCGGCTTCGGCGCCAAGCTGCAGATCTACGGCGAGGAGCTGTTCTGCGCGTGGGCGGCGCGCAAGCTGGGCCGCCCGGTGAAGTGGGTCGAGACGCGCTCCGAGCACATGATGGTCAGCCACCACGGCCGCGACCAAGTGGCGAAGGTGCGCCTGGGCGCCACGCGCGACGGCAAGGTCACCGCCATCCACGCGAAGATCGACGCGGACATGGGGGCCTACCTCATGCTGCTGACGCCGACGATCCCGTCGCTCGGCGCGTTCGTGATGAGCGGGGTCTACGCGATCCCCAACGTCCAGACCGACATCACCGGCTGGTACACGAACAAGATGCCGACCGACGCCATCCGCGGCGCCGGCCGCCCAGAGGCCACGCACATGATCGAGGTGTGCATGGACCAGCTGGCGGCCGAGCTCGGGATGGATCCGCTGGAGCTGCGCCGCAGGAACTTCATCCCGGCCGACGACTTCCCGCACGAGACCGCCCTGGGCATCGTCTACGACTCCGGCGACTACGCGGGTGCGCTGGACAAGCTCCTGGAGCACTTCGACGTCGGGGCGTTCCGCCGCGAGCAGGAGGAGCTGCGCGCCAAGGGCATCTACCGCGGCGTCGGCTTCTCGACCTACACCGAGATCTGCGGCCTGGCGCCGTCGCGGGTCACCGGCCCGCAGGGCTTCGGCCTGCAGACGGGGCTGTGGGAGTCGGCGATGGTGCGCGTGCACATCACCGGCGCGGTCACCGTCTACACCGGCACGTCGCCGCACGGCCAGGGCCTCGAGACCACCCTGGCGCAGGTCGTGGCCGACCGGCTGGGCTGCGACCCCGAGCACGTCGAGGTCCTGCACGGCGACACGGGGACCGGCCCGCAGGGGCTCGGGACCTACGGGTCACGGTCCACGGCGGTCGGCGGCGAGGCGGCCGCGCGGGCGGCGTCGAAGGTGGCCGACAAGTGCCGCGCGATCGTGGCGCACATGCTGGAGGCCGCGCCCGAGGACATCGAGGTGCGCGACGGCAGGTTCTCCGTCAAGGGCTCGCCGGACAAGGGCATGGCGCTCGCCGAGATCGCGGGCGCCGCGTACATCCCGGACCCGCTGCCCGACGGCATGGAGCCGGGCCTGGAGGAGACCGCGTTCTACGACCCGGCGAACTTCGTCTTCCCGTTCGGCGCGCACGCGTGCGTGGTGGACGTCGACGGGGAGACCGGCAAGGTGCAGGTCGTCCGGCACATCGCGGTCGACGACTGCGGCCCGGCGATCAACCCGATGCTGATCGACGGGCAGGTCCACGGCGGCATCGCCTTCGCGATCGGCCAGGCGCTCTACGAGCAGGTCGTCTACGACGAGGACGGGCAGCTGGTGACGGGCACGTTCGTGGACTACGCGCTGCCGACGGCCGCCGAGCTGCCGAGCTTCGAGACCGACCGCACGGAGACCCCGACGCCGGTCAACTCGCTGGGCGTCAAGGGCGTCGGCGAGGCCGGGACCATCGCCGCGACCCCGGCGATCGTCAACGCGGTGGTCGACGCGCTGCGCCCGCTGGGCGTCACGTACATGGACATGCCGCTCTCGCCGGTGCGGGTGTGGCAAGCCATCGAGGAGGCCAAGGGGGTGACGGCATGATCCCGCCGGAGTTCGACTACGTCCGCGTCTCGTCGGTCGAGGAGGCGGTCTCGGTGCTCGCCGCCGACGAGGAGGCCAAGCTCCTGGCCGGCGGGCATTCGCTCGTGCCGCTGATGAAGCTGCGCCTCGCGGCGCCGACGCAGCTCGTGGACATCGGCCGGGTGCCCGGCCTGGACGCGATCGAGCGCTCCAACGGCGACTGGCGCATCGGTGCGCTGGCCCGCCACGCGCAGCTGCAGGACCGGCCTGACATGGGCCTCGCGTCGCGCGTGGCGGCGTCGATCGCCGACCAGCAGGTGCGCAACCGCGGCACGATCGGCGGGTCGCTGGCCCATGGCGACCCGGCGTCGGACCTGCCGGCCGTGCTGCTGGCCTGCGAGGGCCGGGTGGTGGCGCGCGGCACCGGCGGCGAACGGGAGATCGCGGCCGCCGACTTCTTCCGCGACTACCTGACCACGGCACTCGAGCCGTCCGAGGTCGTCACCGAGATCCGGCTGCCGGCGCTGGAGGGCTGGGGCTTCGCGCACCGCAAGTTCACGCGCCGGGCCGAGGACTGGGCGATGGTGGGCGTCTGCGTCGCCGTCCAGGCCGAGGGCGGCGTCTGCCGGGACGTGCGGATCGGCTTCACCAACATGGGCTCGACGCCGCTGCGCGCCACCGCCACGGAGGAGGCGCTGCGCGGGCAGCCGCTGGAGGCCGCGTCCATCGAGCGCGCCGCGGCGCAGGCGGCCGAGGGCACCGATCCGCCGGCCGACCTCAATGCCACGCCGGAGTACAAGCGCCACCTGGCGCGGGTGCTCACCGGCCGGGCGCTGCGGGAGGCGGCCGGGCTCTGAGCCGCTGGTTCGACGACGTCGATGCGGTGGTCGCCGCGCTCTCCGGCCAGGGCTACCTGGCCGACCGGGCGCTGGCGACCGCCGTCTTCCTGGCGGGCGACCTCGACCAGCCGCTGCTGCTGGAGGGCGAGGCGGGCGTCGGCAAGACCGAGGTGGCCAAGGCGCTCGCCGCCGCGACCGGCGCGCGGCTCGTGCGGCTGCAGTGCCACGAGGGCATCGACCTGCACCACGCGCTGTACGACTGGGACCATGCGCGCCAGCTGCTGGCGCTGCGCGCGGCCGAGGGCGGCATCGACGAGGGTCAGCTGTTCTCCGAGCGCTTCCTCATCCGCCGGCCGCTGCTGGAGGCGCTGCAGCACGAGGGGCCGGTCGTCCTGCTCATCGACGAGGTCGACCGCGCCGACGACGCCTTCGAGGCCTTCCTGCTCGAGCTGCTGGCCGAGTTCCAGGTGACGATCCCGGAGCTGGGCACCGTGCGGGCGGCGGGACGGCCGCTCGTGGCGCTGACGTCCAACCGCACGCGTGAGCTGCACGACGCGCTCAAGCGCCGCTGCCTCTACCACTGGATCGACTACCCGGACGCCGAGCGCGAGCGGGCGATCGTCGCCGCGCGGGTCCCGGGCGTGCCGGAGGCGGTGGCCGCGCGGGTCGTCGAGGCCGTCGGGCGCCTGCGCGAGGAGCAGCTGTACAAGCTGCCGGGCGTGGGCGAGACCATCGGCTGGGCACGCGCCCTCCTGGCGGTTGGCCCGGACGCACCGCTGGAGGACACGCTCGGGATGGCGCTCAAGGTCCGCGAGGACGTCGAGCTGGTGCGCGAGCGGGAGGTGCTCGGTGGGGTCTGAGCGCTCGACGCACCAAGGGGCCTGGCCGTCTGGTGCGTGTGGCGTGACGGCGTCGGTCTCGCGCCTGGGGGCCGCGATGCGCGCCGGCGGTGCGCGCGTCGGCGTGGGCGAGGTGCTGGCGGCGCACCGGGCGCTGGCGGCGGTCGACGCGGCGCGCGAGGACGAGGCGCGCGACGCGCTGCGCGCGGTGCTGTGCTCGCGCCACGACGACCTCGCGGTCTTCGACGAGGCGTGGCGCGCGACGTTCGCGGGCGCCGCGCGCGGGGACGTCCTGGAGGAGCTGGGTGCTGCGTCGCTGGCGCTGCCGCGGGTGGGCGACCCGGACGCCGGCCCGGAGCAGGGCGCCGTCCCGTCGGAGCCCTCGCCGGTGCCGGCGGCCTACAGTGCCGTCGAGCTGCTGCGCGACCGCGACGTCGCCGAGCTCACGGACGCCGAGCGCGCGGTGGTCATCGCCGCGCTGCGGCGCCTGGCGCTGCGCGGGCCCTGGCGCCGCTCGCGCCGGATGGTCGCGGCTCCGCGCCGCGGCGCCGGCGGCCGCCCGGACGTGCGCGGCACGCTGCGCGCCGCCGTGCGCTCGGGCGGCGAGCCGCTGGACCGCCGCTGGCGCACGCCCGGCGTGGTCCAGCGCCCGCTGGTCCTCGTGTGCGACGTCAGCGGCTCGATGGCGCCGTACGCGCGGATGCTCCTGGCACTCGCGCACGCCGCGGTGGCCAGCCGCCGGCGGGTCGAGGCCTTCGCGCTCGGGACGCGGCTGACGCGGCTGACACCGCTGCTGCGCGAGCGCGACCCCGACCGCGCCATGGCCCGCGCGACCGAGGCGATCGAGGACTTCTCCGGCGGGACGCGGATCGGCGCCGCCATGGCCGAGCTGACGCGCCGCCACGGCGGGCGCGTCGGGCGCGGCGCCGTGGTCGTCGTGCTGTCCGACGGCTGGGACCGCGGCGAGCCGGAGCTGCTGGCCTCGGAGATGGCGCGGCTGCGCCGCGCCGCCCAGCGCGTGATCTGGCTCAACCCGCTCATCGCCGCGCCGGGCTACGAGCCGCTCGCGCGCGGCATGGCCGCCGCGCTGCCGTACACCGACCGGTTCCTGCCCGGGCACTCCCTACGCTCGTTGGAAGAGCTGGTCACGTTGCTCGACGAGGGACTGGAGGATCGACGTGCATGAGGTGCTGAACGACATCGACGCCTGGACCGCGGGCGGCGAGCGCGTGGTGGTCGCGACCGTGGTGGACGTGAAGCGCTCCGCCCCGCGCCCGCCCGGAGCCAAGATGGCCGTGAGCTCCAGCGGCGCGATCTCCGGCGCGGTCTCCGGCGGCTGCGTCGAGGGCTCCGTCGTCGTGGCCGCCGAGGAGGTGCTGGCCGGCGGGCCGCCCCGCCTGTTGCAGTTCGGCATCGCCGACGAGGAGGCCTGGGACGTCGGGCTGCCCTGCGGCGGCGAGATCGACGTCTGGGTGCAGGCCGACCCCGACGAGGGCTTCGCCGATCTGGCGCGCAGCGGTGGGCGCGGCGCGCTGGTGACGCGGCTGGACGACGGCCGCCGGCTGCTGGTGGATGCCGACGGCGCCCGCTCGGGCTCGCTGGGCGACGCGGCGGTCGAGGACGCCGCCGTGGGCTTCGCCGAGGAGCTGATGTGGGCCGAGCGCTCCGAGCTGCGCTCGGCCGGCGACGTGCAGCTGTTCGTCGACGCGACGTTCCCGGCGCCCCGGCTCGTGGTCTTCGGCGCCGTGGACTTCGCGGCCGCGCTGTGCTCGCTGGCCCGCACGTCGGGCTGGCGCCCCTACGTCGTGGACCCACGGGCACGGTTCGCCACGCCCGAGCGCTTCCCGGACGCCGAAGAGGTCGTGGCCGCCTGGCCGGAGAAGGCGTTCGCCCAGATCGGCGGGATCGACCGGGCGACGTCGATCGCCGTCCTCACGCACGACCCCAAGCTCGACGACGCGGCGCTGCTGCTGGCGCTGCGCAGCGACGCGTCCTACATCGGGGCGATGGGCTCGCGCCGGGCGCAGGAGAAGCGCCGCGAGCGCCTGCTCGCCCAGGGCATGACCGACGACGACCTCGCGCGCCTCAGCGCGCCGATCGGCCTGGACCTCGGGGCGATCACGCCCGAGGAGACGGCCCTGTCGATCATGGCCGAAGTCGTCGCGGTCCGCCGCGGGCACCCCGGCGGGCGCCTGCGCGACGGCGGCGGGCGCATCCACGAGGTCGGCACGTGACCGTGGCCGGCGCCGTGCTCGCCGCCGGCGCCGGCCGGCGCTTCGGCGACGCGCCGAAGCAGCTCGCGGACGTCGGCGGCCTGCCGCTGCTGCAGCACGCGATCGACGCCCAGGCGGCCGGTGGCCTGGACCGCCGCGCCGTGGTCGTGGGGGCCCGCGCCGACGAGGTCCTCGCGGCCGTGGACGTCCGCGGCGCGGACGTCGTGCGCGCCGCCGACTGGGACGAGGGCCTGGCCGCGTCGCTGCGCGCCGCCGTGGCCTGGGCCGACGACGTCGCACTTGAGGGCGACCAGGACCCCGAAGTGCGACCTCGATGGCTGCTCATCACCCTCGGCGACCAGCCGCGCGTGGGCGCCGCCGCCGTCGCCGCCGTCGCCCAGGCCGCCCGCGCCGCGGCCCCCGGCACCGACGTCGTCCGCGCCACCTACGCCGGCGAGGGCGGCCACCCCGTCGCCCTGCGGCGCACCACCTTCGACCAGCTGCGCGCCCTGCGCGGCGACACGGGCGCCCGCGACCTGCTCGCCGGTGCCCGGCCCGTCGAGCTCGGCGCCCTCGCCGACCCCGCCGACGTCGACACCCCCGCCGACCTGGAGGCCCTCACCCCATGAAGCTCGACCAGTCGTTCACCGTCAAGGCGCCGCCGCGCACTGTCTACGAGACGCTGCTGCACATCGAGCGGGTGGCCAGCTGCCTGCCCGGCGCCGACATCAACGAGCAACGCGACGACGGCTCGTGGGGCGGGACCTTCACCGTCAAGCTCGGCCCCACCACCGCGTCGTACAACGGCGCGATCAAGATCGAGGAGCGCGACGACGAGGCGATGAAGGCCCGGCTCGCCGCCCGCGGGCAGGACCGGCGCGGCCAGGGCGGCGCCAGCGCCACGATCGACTCGATCGTCCACGACGACCTGCACGGCGGCACGCGCGTCGAGGTCTCCACGGACTACACGATCACCGGCAAGCTGGCGCGCTTCGGCCGCGGCGGCATGGTCCAGGACATCGCCAACCGCATGCTCAAGGACTTCGCCGAGAACCTCGAGGCGATGCTGACCGCCGACCAGGGCGCCGCGGCGCAGGCCGCGCCGGAGCAGGCCGCGCCCGAGCCCGCCGGGGACGCGCCGGCCGCCGACGGGGCCTCGCCGGCGCCCGAGGCCGGTCCCGGTCCGGCCGCGGTGCCGCCGCGGCCCCAGGCCGCCCCGCCGCCGCGCCCGCAGGCCGCGGAGCTCGACGCCGGGTCGCTGATGTTCCGCGCGCTGCTGGACCGTCTGCAGATCATCGGCGGCACGGTCAAGGGCCGCCCGGCGCCGTTCATCGTCCTGGCGCTCCTGCTCGTGCTGCTCGGCCGTCGGCGGGGCCGCCGGACGGAATAGCCGCCGCCCAGGGGCCGCCTCGGGCCGCGCGTTCCTAGACTGGGGCGGGCCGCCTCGATGCACCTGCGCCCGCTCCTCCAGCACCTCGCCGACGACCCCTCCGGACCGGCCCTCGCCGCCGAGGGCGGTCGCGCCTTCGTCAGCGCGTCCATGCGGGCCTACCTGCTGGCGGCGCTCGTCGACGGCGTCGACGGCCCGCTCAACGGCCGCCCGGTCGTGGTGGTGGCCGGCGACGACCGCGCCGCGCGGGACCTCGCGGCCGACCTGCGCGCGTGGCTGGCGCCCCGCACCGTCCGGGTCTACCCCAGCCGCGGCGTCACGTACGAGTCGCACCTCGCGCCGCCCGCCCACCTCGTCGGGCTGCGCGTCGCCGCCCTCGACGCGCTGCTCAACCACGAGCCCGACCGCGAGCCGCCCGTCGTCGTGGCCAGCGCGCCCGCGCTGGCCGAGAAGGTGCCCGACCCGGCGCTGCGGCCGAGCTCCTGGAGCCTCAAGGTGGGCGAGCTCCTCGACCTCGACGAGGCCGCCGCCGACCTGGTGGCCGCCGGCTACGAGCGCGTCGACCAGGTCGAGGACCGCGGCCAGTTCGCCATCCGCGGCGGGCTGCTCGACGTCTTCCCGGCCACCAGCGACCACGCCATCCGGGTCGACATGTTCGACATCGAGATCGAGTCGCTGCGGCTCTTCAGCACCTTCACGCAGCGCTCGCTCGGTGAGGTCGACGAGGTCGAGATCGCGCCCGCGGCCGAGCTCGCCGCCCAGCACCGCGAGGCGGCCGAGGTCGCCGCGGTGTCCGACGACGAGGACCGCCCGGACGTCGCCGAGCTGCTGCCCGTCGACCGCTTCCACAGCTTCCTGTCCCTCGCCCCGCAGGACACCGCAATCGTCCTGGCCTCCGAGGAGGACTTCGAGCCGGCGCTGCGCGACCAGTGGCAGGACGTCTGCGCCGCCTTCCACGACGCCGACGCCCACCACCTCTACCTGCGCCCGGAGGACGTCCAGGCGGTGGTGGAGGAGCGCGCCCACGTGCGCCTCTCGACACTGGCGTCCGGTCAGCCGTACGAGTTCCGCGCCCAGGCCGCGGACGTCGGCGCCCGCAGCCTCAAGGACGCCGAGCCGGAGCTCGAGCGGCTGCTGCGCTCGAACTACCGCACGGTCGTCACCTGGCCGCGCCGCGGCGAGGGCGAGCGCACCGCGTACAACCTCGCCCGCCTCAAGGCGCGCTGGCTCAGCGACGAAGCCGGCGCCACCGCCGATCTGCTCTTCGCCGAGGCCGCGCTGCGCGACGGCTTCTACGCCGCGGGCCCGCGCCTGGCGGTCATCCCGTCGCACCGGCTGTTCCGCCGCCGGCGCGCCGAGACCGGCGACGCCCGGCCGCGCCGCGGCGCCCTGCGCTCGTTCGCCGACCTGCGCACCGGCGACTACGTCGTCCACGAGGACCACGGCGTGGCCCAGTTCGCCGGCTTCGAGACCAAGACGGTCGCCGGCGTCACCCGCGACTACCTGCAGCTCGAGTTCGCCGGCTCCGACCGCGTGTTCCTGCCGGTCGAGGCCCTCGCGAAGGTCAGCCGCTACGTCGGCGCGGGCGGCAGCGCCCCGACGCTGAGCAAGCTCGGCGGCAAGGCCTGGGAGACGATGAAGGCGCGCGCCCGCCGCGCCGCCCAGGAGCTCGCCGGCGAGCTGCTCAACCTCTACGCCGAGCGCCGCAAGCGCCAGGGCCACACCTTCCCCGAGGACTCCGAGTGGCTGCGCGAGTTCGAGGAGGGGTTCCCCTACACCGAGACCGCCGACCAGCGCGAGGCCATCGAGGTCGTCAAGGCCGACATGGAACGCGAGCAGCCGATGGACCGCCTGATCTGCGGCGACGTCGGCTACGGCAAGACCGAGGTCGCGCTGCGCGCCGCGTTCAAGGCCGCCGACGACGGCAAGCAGGTCCTCATGCTGGCGCCGACGACCATCCTGGCCCAGCAGCACTTCGGCACCTTCGCCGAGCGCCTGAAGGACTACCCGTTCACGATCGAGCACGTCTCGCGCTTCCGCACCGCCGCGCAGCAGAAGGACACGATCGCGCGCTTCAACGAGGGCCAGGTCGACATCCTCATCGGCACCCACCGGCTCCTGGGCCGCGACCTGCGCGGCAAGGACATCGGGCTGATCGTCGTCGACGAGGAGCAGCGCTTCGGCGTCAAGCAGAAGGAGCTGCTGCGCCAGCTCAAGCTCAAGGTCGACGTGATCGCCATGAGCGCGACGCCGATCCCGCGCACGCTGCAGATGTCGCTGGCGGGCGTGCGCGACATCTCCGTCATCGAGACCCCGCCGGAGGGACGCCGGCCGGTCAAGACCTACGTCGGCGAGTACGACGAGGACCTCGTCAAGCAGGCGATCCTGCGCGAGCACGCGCGCGGCGGCCAGGCCTTCTTCGTGCACAACCGCGTCGAGACCATCGACGAGGTCGCCGAGCGCCTGCGGGGCCTGTGCCCGGGCGTGCGCTTTGCGGTCGCCCACGGCCAGCTCGACGAGAAGGAGCTCGAGAAGCGGATGCTCGGGTTCGTCCGCGGCGAGGCCGACGTGCTCGTCGCCACGTCGATCGTCGAGTCCGGGATCGACGTCCCGAGCGCGAACACGCTGATCGTCGAGCGCGCCGACCTCTTCGGCCTCGCCCAGCTCTACCAGATCCGCGGGCGCGTCGGGCGCTCCCGCGAGCGGGCCTATGCGTACCTGCTGTACCCCTCGCACGCGGTCCTGACGGAGGAGGCGACCAAGCGCCTGAGCGCCCTGAGCGACTACACCGAGCTCGGCGCGGGCTTCAAGATCGCCATGCGCGACCTGGAGATCC
>DASPKC010000073.1:0-7020 GCA_035628295.1 Baekduia sp. | reverse complement strand
TCCGGCATGGGCGAGGTCTGGCGCGCCCAGGAGGAGGGCGGCCTGTCGATCAAGGCGCTCGACGAGGGCATCGCCGGCAAGAAGCTCACGCCGATGGGGCCGTTCTTCCTCATCAACCTGCTCGGCCTCGACACCGTCCTGCACGTCGCCGAGCACCTCGCCGACGCCTATGGCGACCGCTTCTACGTCCCGCAGGGGATGGGCCAGTTGGTCGCCGACGGCAAGCTCGGTGCGAAGACGGGCGGCGACGGCTTCTACGACACCTCGGGCAACCCGAACCTCGACGGCGACGCCGAGCCGGACGTCGCGGAGCTCGTGGAGCTGCTCACGCTCAAGACGTTCGTCGAGGCCTGTCTCGTGCTCGAGGAGGGCGTCGCCACCCATCGCGACATCGACTTCGGGATGATGGCGGGCGCCGGCCTCGACCCCCGCCGCGGCCTGCTACCGCCGTTCATGAAGGCCGACATCGAGGGGCTCGACACCGTCCTCGAGCGCCTGGAGAACGCCACGGAGCGCTACGGCGACCGCTTCGAGCCGCCGGTGATCCTGCGCCGGCTCGTGACCCAGGGCCGCCTGGGGCAGAAGAGCGGCCAGGGGTTCTACCCCTACCCGCAGCCCGACGAGGATCCGGTCGGCGAGGTCGTCAAGCTCGAGACCCGCGGGGACGTCGGCATCGCGTGGCTGGCCAACGGCCAGATGAACTCGATCGCGCCCAGTGTCCTCGAGGACCTCGGCAAGGTCTGGGCCGCGGCGAAGGAGCGCGGGCTGCGGGCGCTGGTCATCGCGTCGTCCAACCCGTTCCTCTTCAGCGCCGGGGCGGACATCAAGGCGTTCACGACGCTCGACGAGGCGGGCGGGCGCCGGCTCCTCGACGACGCCCACAGCCTCTTCCACGCCCTGGGCACCGAAGGGGTCGCGACCATCGCGGCCGTCAACGGCCTGGCGTTCGGTGGCGGCTGCGAGCTGGCGATGGCCTGCGACGTGCGCATCGCCGCGCGCTCGGCGATCTTCGGTCAGCCCGAGATCAAGCTCGGGATCATCCCGGGCTTCGGCGGCACCCAGCGCCTGCCGCGCCTGGTCGGCGCCAACAAGGCCCTGGAGATGAACCTCGTCGGCGACCCGATCGGCGGCGAGGAGGCCTACGAGTTCGGGCTCGTCAACCGGCTGGTCGCTGACCACGAGCTGCTGGACACGGCGCTCGCCTGGGGCCGCAAGCTCGCCGAGCAGGCGCCACTGGCCGTCGAGCAGGTCAAGCGCGTCAGCGCGAAGGGCGAGCTCGAGCACGGCATCGAGGCCGAGAAGCAGGGCTTCGCCGCCGTCTTCGGGTCCGAGGACGGCAAGGAGGGCATCAGCGCCTTCCTCGGCAAGCGCAAGCCGCAGTGGCGCGCGCGATAGCGGCGCTAGCCTGGGGCCGGTGAGCGTCGTTGCCTCCGACCAGGTCCAGCAGCTCGCTTCGCTCATCCGCGAGGCGCGTTCCGTCGTCGCGCTCACCGGCGCCGGGATCTCCGTCCCCTCGGGGATCCCGGACTTCCGTTCGCCCGGCTCCGGGCTGTGGGAGGGCGTCGATCCCATGGAGGTCGCGCACATCGATGCCTGGCGCGCCGACCCGCGACGCTTCTGGGAGTTCTACGGTCAGCGCTTCTCGACCCTCGACGGCAAGCAGCCCAATGGCGCGCACCACGCCCTCGTCGAGCTCGAGCGCCGCGGCAAGCTCGACGCCGTCGTCACACAGAACATCGACCGCCTGCACCGGGTGGCCGGCACGACGACGCTCATCGAGGTCCACGGCACCATCGACACCTCGTCCTGCCTGCACTGCGGGCTGCGGATGCCACTGGCCCGCGTGAAGGAGCTGCTGGAGGCGTCGGGCCTGCCGGCCTGTGTCTGCGGCCAGCCGCTCAAGCCCGACGTGGTCCTGTTCGGCGAGATGCTGCCCGAGGGGGCGCTCGAGCGCGCGTTCGAGCTGGCCGCCGCGGCCGACGTGCTGCTCTGCATCGGCTCGTCGCTGGAGGTGCAGCCGGTCGCGCAGCTGCCGGGCGTGACCAGGCGCAACGGGGGCGAGGTCGCGATCGTCACCGCCGGGCCCACGCCGTGGGATCGCCACGCCGCCGTCAAGCTGGAGGGTGACGTCGTCGCCGAGCTCGACGCGGTGCTCGCCGCGCTGTAGGTCGAGCGGCCGGGTTCCGCGCCGCACGCCCCGGCGCGCGGCCGGCGTGTCGATCGCCGTGCCGCCGCCGGAGCCTTTGCCGGCTACGCGTGCGTCGCGCCGTAGGCGAGGACCTCGTCCTCGCCGGCGTTCAGCGCGTCGGTGACGCGCTGCAGATCCAGGACACGCGACTCGTGGTAGTGGATGAACTTCCACGCCCCGTCGAGCCGCCGCAGGACGATGCAGGCTCGGAACGGCGCCCGGTAGAGCCGCTCGGCGCCCGGGAACTTGGCGGAGGCCATCGCGTAGAGGTAGACCGTCGCGATGTCATTGCCGTGGAGGTGGATCCGCACGTCGGCGTCCTCGACCGCCGGGATGGACTCCAGCGTGCTCGGCACGTGGTCCCAGTACGCAGCGATCTCGTCGTAGGAGCTCAGCGCGTGCTGGTTCTCCTCGGACTGGTAGACGATGTCGGCGTAGTCGCGCGGCCAGAAGGTCTTCATCGTGTCGGCGTCGACGACGCAGAAGGCCTGGATCCAGCGCTGGATGATGTCGCCGATCTCGGCGACGTCGTTGGCGGTCATGCGAGCTCCTCGATGGGTCGTTGGAAGGGGGACAGGCAGGTTCAACCGACGCGCCCGGGCACGGCGATGTCCTTCGGGACCACGCTGTTGCGCATCGTGAAGTGCGGGATCACGTACTTCCCCCAGAGCTCGAGCTGCTCCATGATCCCGTGGTGGTCGTGGCCGTCGATGCGGAAGCCGACGTCGCCGTAGCCCAGGAGCTCGAGCTGCTCGATCTTCTCGATGATCTGCTCGGCAGTCCCGACGAGCACGTTCGGCGTGCGGTCGATCAGCGCCGGCACGTCCTGCGTCTCGATGATGTCCCCGATGGCCTCGCGGATCTGCTTCATGTAGGCGTAGCTCGGCGAGGCCTCGGCCAGCGGCTCGTAGAACATCTCGAGGACGGGGCCGAGGAAGCTGAAGGCGATCGGGCCGCCGACCTCGACGGCCTCCGCCTCGTCGCGGCCGATGTAGCCGGTGAAGGCCGTGAAGTTCATCGGCACCGACCCCGCCGGGTCGTGCTGGAGGGCGTCCAGGCCCTGCGCCGCGTCGCTGCGCTGCGCCTGCCCCTCGCGGAAGGCCTCCGCCTGCTTGGCCAGATGCTCCCAGCCCATCCAGTTGTCGTTGCTCAGCACGCTCAGCCCCAGCCGGCCGGCGTGACGGTGGCTCTCCAGGCTGGTCGCGACCATGAACATCGGCGGGTGGGGCTGCTGCACCGGCCTGGGGCAGAGCGAGAGCTCGGGGATCTTCAGGAGGTCGCCGTCGTGCGAGAACACCGGCTGCGAGAGCGCCTTCTGGATGATCTCGACGGCCTCCAGCATCTGCGGCCGTGTCTCCTCGGCCGTCCCGCCGAACGCGGCGAGCTGCTTGAGGTGGTTGCCGCGGCCAACGCCGAGCTCGGCCCGTCCGTCCGAGACGATGTCGAGGGTCGCGATGCGCTCCGCCACCCGCAGCGGGTGGTTGAACGCAAACGGCAGCAGGACGATGGCGTGCCGGATGCGGATGCGCGACGTGACGGCCGCGATCGTGCCGTAGAGGACCTCGGGCGCCGAGACGCACGAGACCGGGCTCATGAAGTGCTGCTCGGAGGTGCCCCAGGTGTGAAAGCCCATCTCCTCGGCGAACTTCGCCTCCTCGATGGCCTCCTTGTACCTGCGGTGATGCGTGGTGCCGGGCGGGGTCTCGCACTCGGTGGCGACCATGAAGCGCATGTGGTGCCTTTCGTCGATCAGTCGAGGGTGAAGACGAGTCGGTCGATGCCGCCCGTCGCGATGGACGCGGCATCCGCGCCGCTGGCCTGCCCCTCGTCGCTGGCCATGCCGGCCTCGAGGTCGTCGAGCGAGTCGAAGTAGAGGGAGGCCACCCGGTACGGGTCCGGCTGGTCGCCGTTGCGGGCGACGACCCTCGCCGTCTCGAGGCGGCGGAGCCCCGGGATCTGCTGCGCCAGCGGCAGATGCCGCTCGGCGTAGTGGCGCTCGAACGCCGCGGGATCCTTCGGGTGCCCGTAGAGCACCAGTAGCTTGACCATCGTTCCTCCTCCTGGTGATGTCCCGCTCGGGCGGGGCAGGCGGCGCCACCGTAGATCCGCGGGGCCCGCCCGGGGAATGGCACGGTCGCCCAAAGCCCGGCGGGCGTCTTGGACCGTGTGATCACCGTGCATGTGCGAGAGTCAGGGCCGCGCCCGTGCCGGTCTGCCGGGGCGAGACGGAGGGGAGGAGCCCTGCAGGAGGCAGCCCGCATGAACGTCGAGGACGGGCTCTCGGCCATCGCCGCGGGCCTGCGCGAGCGCGCCGAGGAGTTCGCCGGTGTGCTGGCCCGCGACATCGTGCCGGTCATGCCGGACATGGGGTCCGACGGGGCCCGGCAGATCCGGCGCAGCTGTGCCGCGAACATCCACACGGTGGCGGAGGTGCTGGATCGGGCCGCCCTCGTGCGAGCCGATGCGGTCGCGGTCGAGCTGCCCCCGCCCCCGCCGGAGACCATGAGCTACTTGCGGATGCTCGTGCACCGCTCGCTGGACGTCGACTCCCTCGTGCGGGGCTACCGCATCGGCCACGCTGCGCTGTGGCGCTGTTGCGCGCGGGTCGCGTTCGAGCGCGTCCCGCAGGACGGCGCGCCCCTGGCCGAGGTGCTGCAGTCCGCATCGGACATCGTGTTCCGGTTCATCGACGGGGCGACCCGGCACATCACCGACGAGTTCGAGGTCGAGCGTCATGCGCTCATGCGCTGGCCGGTGGCGCGCAAGCTCCGCGCGGTCGTGGCGTTGCTCGACGGGGACGTAACGTCCGCGGGCGACCTCGATGCCGCGCTGGGGTACCAGCTGGGAGGCGCCCACGTGGCCGCCGTGGTGAAAGCGGCGGACGGCGTGCCGCCGGGGGGCGAGCCGCAGCCGCGCGCCGAGCTCATCGCCGTGCGGCTGGCGCGCCTGCTCTCGCCGGGCCGGCCGCTCGTGCTGCCGACCGGCAACGAGACGGCCTGGGTCTGGGTCGCCGACCCCCCGAGCGGCGCGGCGGCGGATGCGGCGCAGCTGCAGGACATCGTCGCGGACACCGGAGCGGTGGTCGGCATCGGGGAGCTCGGCACCGGCGTCGAGGGCTTTCGCGAGACCCACGCCCAGGCTCAGGAGGCGCTCGAGGCCGCGATGACCTCGGGCGTCGACGTCGCGCGCTACCGCGACGTCGCGCTGCTCTCGGTCCTGCTCGGTGACCGGGCCCGCGCGCGGCGGTTGTCGCGTCACGCGCTCGGTGCGCTGGACGCCGACACGCCGGCGGGGCAGCGCCTGCGCGAGACCGTCTGGGTCCTCCTCGCCGCCAACCTCAACCAGCGCGAGGCGGCGCGGCGTCTCGGGGCGCACCCCCACACCATCGCCTACCGGTTGCAGCAGGTGGAGGCGGCGCTCGGCAGGCCGCTGGCCACCTGCGTGCACGAGGTCCACGCCGCGCTCCTCGTCCGCGACGCGCTCGGCGGCCCGGCATCCGGGACCTGACTGGTCACCGGGCAGAACGGGATGCCGCGCCGTTGGCGCACCGGGCCATGGGCGCCACGGGCGCGGCGCCGTAGCGTCGCCGGCGATGCCGGACACGAGCTGGGACACCGTCGAGGACGCCATCGCCGCCATCGGCCGCGGGTCGTTCGTCTTGGTAGCGGACGCTGCGGACCGCGAGAACGAGGGCGATCTGGTCATGGCCGCCGAGTGCATGACCGAGGAGGCGATGGCCTTTCTGGTCCGGCACTCGAGCGGCATCGTGTGCGTCGGGCTCGAGGAGCAGCGGGCCCGGAGGCTCGAGCTGCCGCTCATGGTCGCTGACCCCGCCGCGAACACGGAGTGCCAGGGCACGGCGTTCACGGTCTCGGTCGACGCGCGGCGCGGCTTGACCACCGGGATCTCGGCTGCGGAGCGCGCCATGACGGTCCGTACCCTGGCCGACCGTGCCGCCGGGCCGGCGGACTTCACGCGCCCCGGCCACGTGTTCCCGCTGCGCGCCCGTCCGGGTGGGGCGCTCAAGCGGGCCGGGCACACGGAGTCGGCCGTCGACCTCGCGCGCCTGGCCGGGCGAGAGCCGGCGGGGGCGCTGTGCGAGCTCGTCAACGACGACGGATCCATGGCCCGCCGCGGCGATCTCGCGCGGTTCGCGACGCGCCACGGCATCCCGCGCATCACGATCGACCAGCTGATCACCTACCGGCGGCGCTCCGAGCGCCTGGTGGAGCGCGTCTCCAGCGCACCGGTCGGCACGCCCTACGGGCCGGCCACCGTCCATGCGTACCGGTCGGTGCTCGACGGCATCGAGCACGTCGCGGTCGTCCATGGGGACCTGGGCCGAGGCGCGCCGCCGCTGGTGCGCGTGCACTCCGAGTGCTTGACGGGGGACGTCTTCGGCTCGGCGCGATGCGATTGCGGCGCCCAGCTCCGTCTCGCGCAGGAGCAGATCGCCGCCGCGGGCGGCGGCGTGGTCGTCTACCTCCGCGGCCAGGAGGGGCGCGGCATCGGCCTGGGCCACAAGCTGCGCGCCTACACCCTGCAGGACCAGGGGCGCGACACCGTCGACGCCAACCTCGATCTCGGCCTGCCGGTCGACACGCGGGAGTACGGGATCGGTGCCCAGATCCTGGCCGATCTCGGGGTCAGCGCCCTGCGCCTGCTGACCAACAACCCGGCGAAGTACCTGGGGCTCTCGGGCTACGGGATCGAGGTCGTGGAGCGGGTGGCGCTGGTCACCGCGCCGACGCCCCAGAACGTGGCCTATCTGCGAGCCAAGCGCGAGCGGCTCGGCCATCTCCTCGCCGTCCCGGACCCGGCGGCCACCGAGA
>DASPKC010000072.1:0-9913 GCA_035628295.1 Baekduia sp. | reverse complement strand
CGATGAGGAGGTCCGTGGCTTTGCGTCCCGACCTCACGGCCGGTTTGCCCTTGGCACCTCGGTTCTGGCCTTGCGGGGTGCTCATCGGCACCCCTCCGGCGGGCCATCGCGGGTGCGGCCGGGCTTGGACGGGTGTCCGACGCGGCCCTCCAACGCGATCGAGGCGGGCCCGGGGGCCCGCCTCGCGCGGTCGGTCGGTCGGAGCCGGAGCTACCAGGCGCCGCTGCTGTTGCAGCCGCCCTTGCCCGCGTCGTCGCAGGTGCGCTGGTAGGTGCCGTTGGCCAGCTTGGTCAGGGTGTAGACCGTGGCGTCGGAGGACGACGAGGTCTTCTGGACGTTGTAGACGCCGGCGACCGGGGTGGTCGGGGCCACGTTGATCGTCACGCCGGTGGGGACCTGCTCGGCGGTCATGGCCGTGTCGGTGGCCTCGCAGTTGGCGTAGTTCTGCTCGTCGGTGTAGCAGGACTCGACCTTGGTCACCGTGTTGCGGACGTCGGACTTCGCCGAGGCGTCCTTGCCCTTGTTCTGCTGACCGAGGAAGGTCGGCAGGGCGATCGCGGCCAGGATGCCGATGATCAGGATGACGACGAGGAGCTCGATGAGCGTGAACCCGCCCTCGTCCTTCTTGAAGCGCTGCAGCATGGATCCTCCTGGGATCAGGTGGGTTGGACCTGCTTGTGCTGCCAGCCCTCGGCATCCGCGGCGGCGGCCCGGCTCCCTCCTCGCGATGAGGAGGTCCGTGGCTTTGCGTCCCGACCTCACGGCCGGTTTGCCCTTGGCACCTCGGTTCTGGCCTTGCGGGGTGCTCATCGACGGGTGGGGCCCCGATGGTGATGTCCGTTGGCGGGCATCGTCCGCGCGCGGTCATCGCCCCCGGGCCTGCCACCATGACCGGGTGCTCGTCCGGCGCATGCTCGTCGCGATGGCCGTCTTCCTCGTGCTGACGGCGATGCTCGGCTCGCTGTCGGGGACCGACCGGGCCGACCGGGCGGAGAAGCCGCCGCCGTCCCCGCCGCAGGGCGTGGTGCAGGCCACGGGCCGGCTGCCGGCCGATGAGATCGTGCGCGCGCGGGTAGGGGACGTCGTGGTGCTCGACGCCGCCACCAAGCGCTTCGACCGCGTGCGGATCGCCGGGCTCGGCTTCGAGGCCGACGCGGCGCCGGGCGCGCCCGCCCGCCTCGAGTTCGTCGCCGGTCAGCCGGGTCGCTTCGCTGTGGTGACGGAGCTCGGCGGCGCCCGCCTCGGCACGCTGGTGGTGTCGCCCGCCGGGTGAGCCGCCTGCGGGCCATCGACGGGCTGCGCGGCGTCGCGGCCCTGTCCGTCCTCGCCTACCACGCGTGGCTGTACTCGCTGCCGCGCGTGTCGTCCTCCACGCGCGAGACCGCGTTCGACAGCGCAGCCCACGAGCTGCGCCTCGGCCTCGTCCTCTTCTTCGTCCTGTCGGGCTACCTGCTGTTCGGCCCGTGGGTGCGCAGCGCGCTCGAGGACCGTCCGGGGCCGCGCCTGCGCCCGTACGCCCTGCGGCGCGCCGCGCGCATCCTGCCGGCGTACTGGGTCGCCCTGGTGGGCTCGATCGCGCTCGTCTGGCCCATCGAGGGCACCGCCGGCGTGCGGCTGCCGCCCGCGGAGGACCTCTGGCTGTTCGCCGTGCTCGGCCAGAACTTCAAGGAGGCCACGCTGCTCAAGCTCGACCCGCCGATGTGGACGCTGACGGTCGAGGCGACGTTCTACCTGGCACTGCCGGTGCTGGGCGCCGTCGCGCTCGCGTTGCGCGGGCGCGGCGGCCGGTGGACCCTGGCGGCCGTGCCGCTCGCGTTCCTGGCGCTCGGGGTGGCGTGGAACTGGTGGATCGCCGAGCGCGACCTGCCGCTCACCGTCACGAAGGTCCTGCCCGCCATGGCGCCGTACTTCGCGGTCGGCATGCTGGCAGCCGTCGCCGCGCACGGACGGACCGCCGGGTCGCGCGCGCGGGGCTGGCTGCTCGTCGCGGGCGCGCTGCTCGTCGCCGGCGACGCCGTGTGGCACGGCCTCGGCGCGGCGGAGGGCTCGTCGTGGGTCGAGCTGCGCATCGTGCGCGACCTGCCGGCGGCCGCCGGGTTCGCGCTCGTCGTCGCGGCGTCGGCCACCGCCGCGTCGGTCCCCCGGATCCTCGGGTCGGCGCCGCTGGCGCGGGCGGGGCTGTGGAGCTACGGCCTGTACCTCTGGCACGTCCCCGTGCTCGTGTGGCTGCGCTCCAAGGGCCTGCTGCCGTCCGACGCGCTGCTCGCGCTGGCCGTCGCCGCCCCGCCGTCGCTGGCGCTCGCGGCGCTGAGCTGGCGCTATGTCGAGGAGCCGGCGCTGTCCTGGGCGCGCCAGCGCTCCTGGGCGTCGCGCCCCGGCAGCACGGTGCCCGTGCCATCGCACCAGGGGCAGTCCACCGTCGAGGGCGAGCCGCCCAGGTTCGAGACGACCTTCCCCGTGCCGCGACAGGGCGGGCACGGCGTGGGGGCGGGGGTCTCCGGATCCTCCTCAGCGGCGCTCAAGGCGCGGGCGAGGGTAGCGCCTTTCGGGCAGGGGACCCGGAGCTGAGCGACCGCCGGGACATCGCGCCCGACGGCCGTTTCGCCCCCAGCCCGACCGGGGCCCTGCATCTCGGGAACCTGCGCACGGCGCTGTTGGCCTGGCTGTACGCCCGGGCGCAGGGAGCGCGCTTCGTGCTGCGCGTGGAGGATCTCGACGCCGGCCGCTCACGCCCGGAGCACGAGGCGCAGCAGCTCGCCGACCTCGCCGCGCTGGGCCTGGACTGGGACGGGCCGGTGGTGCGCCAGTCCGAGCGCGCCGACCGCTACGCCGCCGCCCTGGTGCGCCTCGAGGCCGACGGGCTGCTGTACCCGTGCTGGTGCACGCGCGCGGAGATCCGCCACGCCGCCCAGGCGCCGCACGGGCCGTTGCCGGAGGGCGCGTACCCCGGCACCTGCCTGCACCTGACGGCTGCGCAGCGCGCGGAGCGCGAGGCGTCCGGGCGGCCGCCCGCGCTGCGGGTGCGCGCGCGGGCCGCCCGCGTCGCCTTCCACGACCGGCTGCGCGGCCCGCAGGAAGGCGTGGTCGACGACTTCGTGGTGCGCCGCAACGACGGCGCCTACGCGTACAACCTGGCCGTGGTCGTCGACGACGGCGAGCAGCGCATCGGCGAGGTCGTCCGCGGCGAGGATCTCCTGGACACGACGCACCGCCAGCTGTGGCTCGCCGACCGCCTGGGCCTCCCCCGGCCGGCGCACGCCCACGTCCCGCTCGTGCTCAACGCGCAGGGCCGGCGGCTGGCCAAGCGCGACGGCGCCGTCACGCTCGCCGGGCGCATCGCCCTGGGCGAGACGCCCGGCGACGTCCGGGCGATGCTGGCCGCCAGCGTCGGGCTGTGTGCGCCGCACGAGCGGCCCGCGCCCGCCGAGCTCGTCGCGCGCTTCGACCCGGCCACGTTCGCGCCTGCGGGGTCGGGCCCGCTGCCGGGGCTGTAGGGTCGCCCTTCACATGCCCGCCTCGACTGCCGAGCTCGCCGCCCGCGCCCGCGAGACCGGGCGGCTGGGCATCGACACGGAGTTCATGGGCGAGGGGCGCTACCAGCCGCTGCTGTGCCTGACGCAGATCGCCCTCGACGACGGCGCCGGCGGCGCCGACGTCTTCGTCCTCGACCCGCTGACCGAGGAGCACGACTACGCGCCGCTCGCCGACGTCCTGGGCGACCCGGAGATCGAGGTGGTGCTGCACGCCGCCCGCCAGGACGTGGCGCTGTTGCGCCGCGACTGGGGCTCGCCGGTGCGCAACGTCTTCGACACCCAGGTCGCGGCGGGCTTCGCGGGGATGCGCGCCCAGCTGGGCTACGAGCCCCTGCTCAAGGAGCTGCTGGACGTGCGGCTGCGCAAGTCCGCGTCGTTCACGCGGTGGGACGACCGGCCGCTCACCGAGGAGCAGCTCTCCTACGCGCGCGAGGACGTCGTGCACCTGCTGCAGGCCGCGACCGCGCTGCAGGAGCGCCTGGCCGAACGCGGCCGGCTGGAGTGGGCGCGCGAGGAGTGCCGGGCGTTCGAGAGCATCGACGACGCGCGCGACGCGGACGTCCTCTTCGCCAAGCTGCCGCGCATCAACTCGCTGGACCCGGCGCAACGGGCAGTGGCCCGCGAGCTCGTCGTGTGGCGCGAGCGCGCCGCCCAGGACGCCGACCGCCCGGTCTCGACGGTCCTGCACGACACGACGCTCGTGGAGATCGCCAAGCGCCGGCCCGCGTCCCCCGAGCGCCTGCGCCAGATCCGCGGGGTCACCGAGGCGACCCTGCACCGCCGGGGCCGCGGGCTGCTGGAGGCGGTGCAGCGCGGCCGCGAGCTCGAGCCGATCCCCGTCGTCGGCGAGCGGCCCGCCCAGGCCGATCCGCAGGACGCGCCGCTCATCGCGCTCTCCGAGGCGCTCGTGCGCACGAAGGCGGCCGAGGAGGGTCTGGCCTACGAGCTGCTGGCGTCCCGCGCCGATCTGCAGCGCGTCGTCACCGCGCTGCGCGAGGGTCACCCGGAGCCCGACGTGCGCACGCTGCAGGGCTGGCGGCGCGCCGTGGTGGGCGACGAACTGCTGGAGCTGCTCGCCGGCCGTCGCAGCCTGCGGATCGGCCCGCAGCGCCAGCTGCAGGTCGAACCGGTCTGACGGCGCTCGCGCGCGAAGGGGGGTTGGCCGGAGCCCGTGTCGGACGCTGCAGATCGCCGAGGGGCAGGGGGGTACGCTCGGCGACGCGTGTGTGGGGGGAGGTGCGTCCGGCGTGACTCCGGCCAGACCTCACTGTAGCCGCTCGGCCGGTGGTTGAAACCCGCGCCTTGACAGGTGTTGGTTTCCGGACCGCCCGGTGCTAGCCGCGCGCCCGCGCGGCCTTCAGCTGGGCCTTGGAGATGACGTCGACCACGACCACCTCGCGGCGCGTGACGCGCTCGACGAGTCCGTCCTTCTCCAAGCGCTTGACGACGACCGGGCAGCGCTTGCAGCGCGGCTTGTCCTTGCAGCAGCGCTTCTTGACGCGGACCCGCTTGCCGAGTTTCATCGCGCGCGGACCGTACCATTCGGGCAGCCTAAGTGCTACCGCCCGGGTCGGAATTGGGTCCGCTTCCGCGGCGGGGCGCTCACGCGGTCACGAGGCGGACAGCAAGACCCCACGGATCGCGGGTCAGGAAGCCCTGCGGGTCCTCCTCAGCGGCCGCGCCCGCGGCCCGGACGCGCTCGCGCACCTCGGCCACCTCCGCGGGGGTCGCGAGCTCGACGGTCCAGTGACGCAGGCCGACCGTCCGCTCCGGCATCGGCGGCGCGCCCTCGCCCTGCCACACGTTGAACGCGAGGTGGTGGTGGTAGCCGCCGGCCGAGACGAAGACCGCCGTCGGGATGCGCGCCTGGACCTCGAAGCCGAGCACGTCGCCGTAGAACGCCAGCGCGCGGTCCAGGTCGCCCACGTGCAGGTGCAGATGGCCCGTGCGCAGGCCCGGCTGCACGTGCGCCGGCGCCCGCTCGCCCTCGACGGTCCCCAGCAGTCCGCCGAAGTCCAGCGGCATCGGGCCGCCGCGCGAGAACTCCGACATCTGGCTCTGGGGGTCCGGCCAAGTCTCCCGCGGCCGGTCGGCGGCGAGCTCGAGGCCGTTGCCGTCCGGGTCGGGCAGGTAGATGGCCTCGTGGGTGACGTGGTCCGAGGCGCCCTGGATGCGGGTCTGGCTCGCCGACAGCCGCAGGGCGGCGCGCGCGAGCTCCTCGCGGCTGGGGTACAGCAGCGCGACGTGGTAGAGCCCGGCATGGCGGCCGGCGCGACGCGCCTGGGCGTCCTCCTGGAGGACCAGGGTCGCGGCCTCGCCGTCGCCGAGCTCCGCGCGCTGGGCGTCGTGGCGGTGCACGCGCAGTCCGAGGGCGGTCTGGTACCAGGCGACCGAGCGGTCGAGATCGGTGACGGTCAGGTGGGTGGCCCCCAGCCGGAGCGTGGCGGGCAGGGTCGGGGCGGTGGTGGGCACACCAGCAGTGTGCGGCCGTCCGGCGTCAGGCGGAATGGACGGGACGCACGGGTGCATGGACTTCCGCACCGCGCGCCGCCGCGCGGAACGCCTGCGGCGCGCGCCCGCTGTGGCGCTTGAACGCGCGCGAGAAGTACAGCTGGTCGTCGAAGCCCACGCGGTGCGCGATCTGGCCGACGGTGAGGTCGGTGTGGCGCAGCAGCCGCGCGGCCTCGACCATCACGCGGTCCAGGACGAGCTCCTTCGTCGTGCGGCCGGTCAGCCGGCTCAGCGCGCGGGCCAGCGCCGGCGCCGGGACCCCGAGCGCGTCGGCGTAGTGGCGGGCGTCGTGGTGGGCGGCGAAGTCCTCCTCCAGCAGCCGCGCGAACCGGCGGTGCAGCTGGATGGCGGCGTCGTCGGCATCGGAGCGCTCGGTGCGCGTCGCGTCGTACCAGCGCTCGAGCCACAGCAGCAGCGTGGAGAGGTGGTGGCGCAGGAGGTCCGGCGTGTACGCGTCGGCCGGCCGCCGCGTCTCGCCGTGCAGCGCCGCCGCGAGCGCCTCCACCCCGGCCACGCCGTCGGCGGGCACGGCGATGCGCCGCCCGCCGGGCCCGGCCAGCAGCCAGCCGGTGGCGATCCGCTCGTCACCGCCGTGCAGCGCGTCGTCGGCGAAGCGGATGACCGCGCCGTGGACGGCGCGCGCCTCCCGGAACTGGTGGACCTGGCCGCGGCCAATGACGGTGACGGTGGCGGGCTCGACGGCAACGCGCACGTCGTCGATGCGGTGCTCACCCGTGCCGTCGCGGATCCAGATGAGCTCGTGGTAGTCGTGGCGGTGCGGCTCGCGCAGCGGCCCCTCCCCCACGCGGAAGCCGTCGAGCAGCAGCACCTCGACGGCGGCGCCGTCGCGCAGGCGGTCGACGTCCAGCACGGCGCAGACGCTAGCGCCGCGCCCCGGCGCGTCCGGCGCCGCGCGTAGGGTGGCGCGCCGATGCCCCCTGCCGCCCGTCCGTACCGCCGCCGCTCCAAGCCGCTGCCCGGAGGCCTTCCGGAGCCCGCGCTGGGCGAGGTGCTGGTCTGGACCGACGGCGCGTGCAAGCGCAACCCCGGCCCCGGCGGCTGGGCGGCCCTGATCTGCGCGCCGGGGGCGGCGCTGCGCGAGCTCAGCGGCGGGCTGGCGCACACGACGAACAACGTCATGGAGATGACCGCCGCGCTGGAGGGCCTGCGGGCGCTCGAGGCCGGCGCGATCGCCTGCGTGGTGACCGACTCGCGCTACCTGCACGACGGCATGACGTCCTGGATGACCGGCTGGAAGCGCCGCGGTTGGAAGACCGCCGGCGGCGACGCGGTCAAGAACCAGGAGCTCTGGCAGGCGCTGGAGGCCGAGTGCGCCCGCCACGCCGCGGTCCGCTGGCACTGGGTGCGCGGGCACGTCGGCACGGAGCTCAACGAGCGCGCCGACGTCCTGGCCGTGGCGGCGGCCGAGCGCTTCGCGGCCTGACGCAGACCTTCGGTACCGTCGCCGCCGTGGACGACGGACCCCGCAGGCGCGAGCCCCTGGTCCTCCCCGCCGGGATCCGGGCGCTGGGGCCCGAGGCCGAGGCGGCGGTGCAGCGTCTGGTCGAGGACGCCGAGCGCCGGCAGGAGCACGAGGCCGCGCAGGCGCTCGAGCACTCGCTGCGGATCGTGCCGCGGCCGCTGCGCGGCGTCGTGCGCCGGGTGCTGCTCGGATGACCGGCGACATCGACCGCTACGCGGAGGTGCTGCGGCTGGCCCGCGTCCTTGGCGTGGACCCCGGCGACCTCGCGTTCCTGCACGACGCACCGGCGGCGGAGCTCCGCGCGCTGCGCAACGCGGTGTCCGACCGGTTGCTGGAGCGCAGCCGCCGCGCGTTCGAGCGTGCGGTGGCGCTCGCCGACCACCTGCCCGGCGGCCTCGCGGCACGCCTCGCCGAGCACGCCATGGGCCCGGTGCTCAGCGGCCGGGCGGCGGCGCTGCTGACGCCGGAGAAGGCCGCCGACCTCGCGCACCGCCTGCCGCCCCACTTCCTCTCCCAGGTGGCCGAGCACATCGACCTGCGCAAGGTCGGGCCGCTCATCCACGGCATCTCGGCGCAGGCGATGGCCGCAGCCGGCGCCGAGCTGCGCGCCCGCGGCGAGTGGATGGTGCTCGGCGCGTTCGTCGGCCACGTCGACGACGCCAAGCTGCGCGAGCTCCTGGAGGACTTCGACGGCGAGGCCCTCCTGCGCGCCGGCTTCGTGGTCGAGCAGCGTGACCGGCTGGACTCCGTGGTCGCGCTGCTGGGCGATCACCGGCTCGACGAGCTGCTGCAGGCCGCCGACGAGCACGGCCTGTGGACCGAGGCCATCGCCCTCGCCTCCCATCTCGCACCCGACCAGCAGGGGCGCATCCTCGCCGCGGTCGAGCGCCTCGGCCAGGACCGCCAGGACCGCCTCGCCGCGCAGCTGCGCGACGACGACGAGCTGTTGGCCGCCGCAGCGCCGCTGCTGGAGGCCGCGCCCGCACGCCTGCGCGCGCGGGTCCTTCCTGGCTGACGGGCCGGCGGCCCTGGCCGCCGCACCGCATCCGTGCGCTCCACGGAGCCCCGGGCTCTCGCCGACTGCGTCGCCCCACGCCCGCAGACCGGGCGCAGGACGACGCAGTCGGCACGTGAGGCGCTCAGCGCCTCGGCCACTAGGCCGGGGCGTGCAGCTCGCGGTCGCGCTGCGCCGGCGCAGCGTCCAGCACCACGACGAAGACGAGGTCGCGGCAGCCGGGACGCAGCACGACCGCGACGTCGCGCTCGTCGTCGGGCGCCGAGCGCATGCGGTAGCGCCGGTGCTCCACGAGGACGTCGCGCGTCGCCGCAACGTGGCGCAGCGCCTCCACGATCGCCGGCTCGTCGGCGTACATCTCCGTCGCCCGCTTGCCGCGCATCCGCTCGATGCCGCCGCGCGTGAAGACGATGCCGGCGCGGTTGCCCCGGACGAGCTCGAGGTCACCGTCGCCGTCAGGGGTCGGGCGCCAGACGAACAGCGGCTCGAGCCCGAGCGGCTCGGGGGCGAACTCGCTGTGGACCTGCCCGCAGTCGCGGCACACCCGGTGCAGCCACTCGCTCCCGCCGCAGACCAGGCAGATCTCGGCGAGGGGCGGCTCGGCATGCTCGGCCACCATACGCTCACCATAGGGCACCCGCCGCGCACGGCAGGTACGGGGCCCTCCGGAGGCCGCGCGGCTAGCGGTGCGCGCCGGGCCGCCGGGACGCGGCGAGCCGGAACGAGCGCGCCCGGGCATCGGGGCGGAACGAGCGCACCGCCTCACGCCGCTCCGACGCCCGCAGGTCCACCTCCGGCACCGCGCGGCGGACCGCCGCACGGGCCAGGATCGCCTCGGCCACCGCAGCCTCGTCGACGGGGTAGAGCCGCTGCTGGATGAGCTGCTGCAGCACGCGGGTGCGCTGGCTCACGGCACGCCTCGCTACTTGATCTGGTCGTAGACCTTGAACAGCGGCATGTACATCGCGATCACGATGAACCCGACCATGCCGCCGACGATCACGATCATCACCGGCTCGAGGATGGAGGTCAGCTGCTTGACGGCAGCGGCGACCTGGTCCTCGTAGAAGTCGGCGATCTTCGTGAGCATGGTGTCCAGGGCGCCGGTCTCCTCGCCGACGCCCACCATGTGCGTGACCATGCCGGTGAACACCGGCGAGTCCTTGAGCGGGTCGGAGATCGAGCCGCCCGACTTGACCGACTCGATGACCGCGGCCATGGCGTCCTCGATCACGCGGTTGCCCGCGGTCTTGGCCGTGATGTCCAGCGCCTGCAGCAGCGGCACGCCGGCCGACACGAGCGCCGACAGCGTGCGCGACCAGCGCGCGAGCGCGATCCTGGCCCGTGCGGCGGTCCGCCGCGCGGTGCCGG
>DASPKC010000071.1:0-18504 GCA_035628295.1 Baekduia sp. | reverse complement strand
CGCGAGGACGACGCCCATGATCGCGGTCGCGGCCAGCACCTCGACCAGCGTGAACCCGTCCTGCTCGCTGGCCAGGCGCCGCAGCGCGCTTCGGGCGCTCATCGCGTGACCGGCCCCACGGCGGGCGACTCCGCGAGCTGGTCATCGACCGCGACGACCCAGTAGCGGTGCGCGACGCCCTCGGTGTTGGCATCGACGAAGGACACCTCGCTGCCGGTTCCGGTGCGGTCGTAACGGTCCGCGTAGGCCGTCCCGTCGCGGTAGATCCGATAGAAGGCCACGCGACCGCCATCGGGGTCGGCCGGCTCGGCGGCAGTCCAGCGCAGGGTGGTCGCGGCGCCGTCGGAGGTCGCCGTCAGCTCGGGCGGCGCGAAGGGCGCGCGGTTCGTCGTCGCGACCGTCACCGCCGGCGAAGCAGCGCCGGCGCGGCGGGCGCCGGACGGGTCGAGGTCCTCGGCCACCACGCGGTAGGCCAGCGTGCCCGCGGGCGGCGTGCGGTCCTGGCAGGTCGTCGCCCGCCGCACCGCGCACACCTCGACGTGCTCGCCGCCGGCCACCTCCCGCACGACCCGGTAGCCCACGATGTCGCGCTCGGCGTTGGACAGCCACTCGAGCTCGACGACGTCGCCGTTGCGGCCGGCCACCAGGCCGGCCGGTGCCTCGGGAGCGAAGCGGTTGAGCGTGACTGTCAGCGAGCGGGTCGGGCCGCCGGCGCCGCTCGCGTCGAAGGCCTGGGCGGTGACGAGGTGCGTGCCGTCGACGATGCCGCCGACGTCCCAGGTGAACGTCCAGCCCGTGGCGCTGCCGGTCGCGCTGGCGTGCGGCGCGCCGTCCACCGACCAGGCGATGCTCGCCGCCGGAGCGGCCGTCGTCGCCGCCAGGCCTACCGAGGCGACGTCGGCCGTGACCGGCGAGCTCGAGGGCGAAATCAGCTCCACCTGCTCGACTGCGGGGGCCCAGGTGCTGCCGGGGTTGCTGACGATGGCGACCTGCCGGACGCGGCGCACCGCCGAGCCCTCCCCCCACGCCACGTCGACACGGACGCGCTTGTAGTCGTCGGGAGTCCGGTCGGCGGCGCCCGCCGCGGCGCCGGGACAGAACTCGCCCGCGGCGTGCACGCCGGCGCCGTCAGCGGGATCGTCGACGGCGCAGACGGCCGCCGAAAGCTGGTAGGTGATGCCGCGCCGGCGGATGGTCCAGCTGGCGCCGGCGTGGCCGCCGAGGCCGGGCTGCTGCTGCAGGACGCCTTCGGCGGTGGCCGCGGTCAGGCCCGCGTACGGCACCGAGCGCGCCGCCTCGGTGACCTGGCGCGCCAGCGTCGTGGCACCCTCTCGCGCGCGGACCGTGGCCGTCCCGGCGTTGGCGCTGTCGAGGACGGTGAGCAGCCCGAGGACGCCGACCAGCAGGACGACCGCGGCGACCAGGACCTCGACGAGCGTGAACCCCGCCTCGCCGGCATGGGCGCCGGGCGCGCCCCGCTGAGCCGCCGGGGGCATGGTCTGGGGGGCGTGCGGGCTCGCACCGGCGCCGGACGTCTGGGGCATATCGGGATCTCCTGGTCGTACCTGGCCGGCGCGGCGGCGGCATAGGCGCGGCCGCCCGGCCCGCCCGGGGGAGGGCGCGGTGGGGCTGCGGGGTGAGGAGATGCGCGAGCGGCTTGCGCATCCCGTCCCACGGCTCGGATCGTCCATCGCGGTGAGGACCTGAAGGCCGGCTGTCAGACAGCGGTCAGTCACGTCGCGCGTTGTGGTGTGGACGAGCTGACGGACTCTTCGAGGTCCACCACGACCTGGGCTCCCACCCGGGCGGCATCCACGTCGAGCACACCGGCGAGGACGTGACCGAGTGCGTCGGCGGCGCGCAGGAGATCGGCCACGACGACCTCGGCTCGCGCTACGACACCGCCTGCGACCCGCGGCTGAACACCCAGCAGTCGCTGGAGCTGTCGTTCCTCGTGGTGGAGATGCTGCGCGCGCGCCAGGTCTGACACCGGTCGCGCCGGCGCGCGCTCAGCCCGTGTTGCGCAGCCCGCTGGCGATCCCGTTGACCGTCAGCAGGCTCACGCGACCCAGGCGCCCGTCGGCGTCGTCGTCGCCACGGCGCATGCGGCGCAGCAGCTCCACCTGCAGGAACGACCGCGGGTCGACGTACGGGTTGCGCCGGTCGATCGACGCCTGCAGCACCGGCTGGCGGTCGAGCAGGCGGTCCTCGCCGCGCACTGCGCGCAGCGCACGGTCCGTGCGGTCGGCCTCGTCGGCGATGCGCCCCCAGATGCGCTCGCGCGGCTCCTCCTCGTCCCACAGCTCGACGTAGCGGCGCGCGATCGCGCGATCGGCCTTCGCCAGGGCCATGGCGGCGTTGGCCAGCAGCCCGGAGAAGAAGTCCCACGACTGCTCCATGTCGCGGACCACGTCGAGGCCCGCGTCCTCGATGGCGACCTCCAGCGCCGTGCCGAGGCCGTACCAGGCCGGGAGCACGATGCGCGCCTGCGTCCACGAGAACACCCACGGGATCGCGCGCAGGGACTCGATGCCGCCCTCGGACCGCCGGCGCGCGGGGCGCGAGCCCAGCCGCAGGCGGGAGATCTCGTCCAACGGCGTGACGGCCGCGAAGAAGCGCACGAAGTCCGGATCGCCGTGGACGAGCTCGCGGTAGGCCGCCTCCGAGCGCGCCGCCATGTCCTCCATGACCCGCTGGTGGCGCTCGGCCTTCGCCGCTCCCGGGGGCGGCGGGCTCTGCCGTGCGGCCGCGAGCGCGGCGCTGAGCGTCAGCTCGAGCTCGCGGTGGGCCACCTCGCCGACGGCGTAGCGGGCGGCGAGCACCTCGCCCTGCTCGGTCATCTTCAGCCGGCCGCCGACCGTGCCCGCCGGCAGCGAGAGGATGGCGCGGTTGGTCGGCCCGCCGCCCCGGCCCAGCGCCCCGCCGCGACCGTGGAAGAAGATCCACGACGCGCCGTGCTCGCGCAGGACGGCTGCGACGCGCTCCTGCGCGCGGTACGTCGCCCACGACGACGCCACGTAGCCGGCGTCCTTGTTGGAGTCGCTGTAGCCGACCATGACCTCCTGCTGGTCGCCGACGCTGCGCAGGGCGGCGCGGTACTCGGCGCGGCCCAGCAGGGCGTCCATCGTCTCCGCCGCGGCCGCCAGCGTCTCGCCCGCCTCGAACAGCGGGACGATCCGCAGCTGCGCCTCCTCGCCGCCGGCGCGCGCGAGTCCCGCCTCCTTCATCAGCAGCAGGACCTCCAGGAGGTCGGACGGGCGTTCGGTGCCCGACACGACGTAGGAGCGCACGGCGCCGCGGTGGTCGCCCTGCAGCGCCGCGCGCACCGTGCGCAGCGCGCGCACCACGGTCTGGGTGTCCTCGGAGAACCCGGCGAGCTCCTCGGGGATCACGGGCCGGCGGTCGGCGATGAGCCGGCACAGCAGGTCGCAGCGCTTCGCCTCGGCCAGCCCCGCGTAGCCCTCCTGGACGCCCAGCCCGGCGAGGACCTCGTCCAGCGCGTCGCGGTGGCGGCGCGCATGCTCGCGGATGTCGAGCTCGGCGAAGTGGAACCCGAAGACCTCGACCTGGCGCAGCACGTCGTGCAGGTCGCCGGCCGCGGTCAGCTCCCCGGCGCCCGCCCGCAGCGACGCCTCGATGGTCCGCAGGTCGGCAAGCAGCTCGTCCGGTGCGCCGTACGCGCCCGGGCTGCCGCGGCGGGTCGCGCGGACGCGCTCGCGCACGAACGTCAGCGCGCGCCGGTAGGGCTCCTCCGGGTTGAGTGCGGCGACCTGCTCGGCCAGCTGCGGGAAGCACTGGGCGCCCTCCTGCAGGATGGCGTCAAGGCCGCTGACGGCGCCGACGACCCGCTCGGAGAGCGAGAGGCGGCCGGCGAGCAGCTCGACGCGCGCCTCGAGCAGTCGCAGGCAGCGGTCGCGCATGAGGGAGAGCGCCTCGGCGGTGACCGCGGGGGTCACGTGCGGGTTGCCGTCGCGGTCGCCCCCGATCCACGAGCCGAAGCTCAGCAGCGGGGGGACCGCCGTGTCGTCGCCCGTGGCCTCGGCGACCGCGTCCTCCAGGTCGCGGTACACGCGCGGCACCTCGGCGGCCAGCGTCGTGACGAACCACACCAGGCTGGCGCGCACCTCGTCGAGCACCGTCGGCGAGACGGCGCGCAGCTCGTCCGAGCCCCACAGCTCCTGCACCGTCGGCGCGAGGCGCCGGCGCGCCGCCTCGACATCCGGCAGGGCGGCTTCGTCGAGCTCGCGCAGGACGCGGAAGACGCGGGCCAGCTTCTCGATCGTCGTACGCCGCCGCGCTTCGGTGGGATGCGCGGTGAGGACCAGGCGCACCTCCGCGCGGTCCAGCAGGCGGCGCACCGCGGCATCGTCGGCGCCGTCCTCGCGCAGCAGCCTGATGGCGTCGCGCATCGACCCGCGGCGCGGCGCGGGCGCCTCGCGCCGCTCCCGGGCCCGCATCCTGCGCACGCGCTCGTTGTCCTCGGCGAGGTTGATGAGCTCGAACCAGCGGGTGAGCGTGCGCACGAGCACCTCGGCGGTCGGCACGTCGAGCCCGCCCAGGAGCTCGCCCAGCGCGGCCGCGGCGTCGGCGTCACCGGCGCGCGCCTCGCGCGCGAGCGCGACGGCCCGGTCGTGCACCTCGAGGACCTCGGGCCCCTGCGCGCGGGCGACGACGTCACGGAACACGCCGAGCAGGAGCGAGCGGTCGTCGAGGAAGGAGCGCGCCGGCGCCGGGGTCTCCATGACGCGACAGGCTGCCAGGCGCGGCGGGATCGGGTTGCGCGCGCCGCAGGACGACGCAGTCGCGCGGGACCGGGGTACGAGCTGGTCGCCGCAGGATGCGTGCGCCGCCTCAGGCGCGCAGGTCCCCGAGCGCGCGCCACGCCACGGGCGCCGAGAGCAGCGCCACGCCCGCTCCGGCGAGGAACACCGCGTCGAGCCCGGCCACGACCGGGGCAGCGGCGAGCGCGTCGCCGCCGCGGGCGCTGAAGATCGCGCCGAGCACCGCGATCCCGATGGCGATGCCGAGCTGGCGGAAGGTGTTGTTGACGCTCGTGGCCAGCGCGGCGAGGTCCTCGGACAGCACGCCGACCATGGCGGCGGCGAGCGCCGGGCTGATGATCCCGATGCCCGCCCCGCCGGTGAGCAGCCCGGGCAGCAGCGCCTGCCAGCCGGAGTCGGCGTCCACGGCGCGCATGAGCAGCAGGCCGGTCCCGATCACCACGAGTCCGGCCGTGAGCGGCACGCGCAACGGCAGGCGCGCGGTGAGGCGGCCCGAGAGCGGCGCCACGGCGAAGAGGACGAGGGTCACCGGCAGCATCCGCACGCCCGTCGCGAGCGCGTCGAAGCGCTCGACGGCCTGGAGGTAGATCGCCAGGAACAGGAACATCGGGTACAGGGCGAAGGACTGGCTGAACGCCACGAGGGCGGTGCCGGCGAAGTCGCCGCGGCGCAAGAGGCGCAGATCGAGCATCGGCTCGTCGCGGCGCAACTCGACAACCGTGAAGAGCCCGAGCGCGGCCGCAGCGCCGGCGAGCGACGCGACGATGGCCGGGCTGCCCCATCCGTCGGGCTCCCCGCGCAGCAGGCCCGCCACCAGCAGCCCGGCTCCCACGGTGAACAGCACCGCGCCGGTGAGGTCCGGCCGCCGCGGCGCCGCCGCCCGCGACTCGCCGACGCGCGCGAGAGTGGCGGCGAGCAGGCCGGCGCAGAGCGGGAGGTTCAGCCAGAACGCCCAGCGCCAGTCGGCGAGCTCGAGCACCGCGCCGCCGACGACGGGGCCGACCGCCAGCGCCGCCCCGCTGACCGCGCCCCAGACGGCGAAGGCGAACCCGCGGTCGCCCGGCGGGTAGCGCGCGGAGATCAGCGACAGCGACGTGGCGAACATCGCTGCCGCCCCGAGACCCTGGACCGCGCGCGCGAGGTCGAGCGCCGTCGCATCCGGCGCTGCGGCGCAGAGCGCTGACGCGACGGCGAAGACCACGAGGCCGGCGGCGAAGACGCGCCGCCGGCCGATCCGGTCGGCCAGCGTCCCGCAGGTCAGCAGCACGGCGGCGAGCGCGAGCGCGTACGCATCGACCACCCACTGCAGCTCGGTGAACGACGCGCCGAGGTCGCGCTGGATCTCCGGCAGGGCCACGTAGACGACCGTCACGTCCAGCAGCAGCAGGGCGGTGGCCAGCGACGACACGGCCAGCGCCCATCCGCGGGCAGGCGGGCTCACGCGGCCACCCGGGCGCGCGACGGCGCAGGCCGCCGCCGCTCGGCACCCACCGCCCGGGCGATCCGCCGTGCGTCCAGACGCATCTCGCTCCTCGAGGCGGCCCAGCGCGGGACGTGCGGCTCGTTGCTGTAGCCGGTCGCGACGACGACCTGGCCGGTCCGGACGTCGGCCTCGTCGGTTTCCAGGACCCAGCCGTCCTCCTCGCGGCGCACCGCGGCGACCGGCACCCCGAGCCCACGCAACCCACCAACGGTCATTGGTGCAATGTGTCATGACCGCCCAGTGTTGTCAACAGTCATCGTTGATGCTTCAATGCGCCCATGGCTCGCACCTCGACCACCCCGGCCGACGTCGCCGAGCGCCTCGCTCCCCGGCTCAAGGCCCTCGGCGATCCGCACCGGCTGACCATCGTCCTGCTGCTGGGCGAAGGCTCCCGGACGGTCAAGGAGCTCCAACAGGACCTCGGACTGGGCCAGACACTGGTCAGCCACCACCTCGGCATCCTGCGCCGGGAGGGCATCGTCCGCTCGCAGCCCCGCGGGCGCAGCAACGTCTACGAGCTGTGCTGCGAGGCGCTCGTCGAGCCGGTGCAGGCCGTCTCGCGGCTCACCGGCGCGTGATCGCCCGCCGGCGCCCCGCACGCGCACGGCCCCGGGCGGCGGACTTCGGCGATGCCCCGCCGGCGGTCCAGCTCGACGATGCAGCACCGCGTGAGCAGGTCGTGCAGCCGTGCACGAGCACGCTGGACGCGCGACTTCATGCCCGGGATCGACAGGCCCAGCAGCCGGGCGGCGTCCGCCTGGGACAGGGCGCCGAGATCGGTGAGCTGCAGGGCGCGGCGGTCCCGCTCGCCCAGCCGCTGCACCAGCGGCCCGAGGCAGCGGGCAAGGTCCTGGGACGCGGTGGCGTCCGCGCGGTCGCCCTCCGCGGCGAGACCGGCGGCCAGGTCCTGCGGTGCGACGGGCAGTTCGCGGGCCCGCGCGCCCGCGCGGAAGTGATCGGTGATCGCGTTGCGCGCGATGCGGTAGGCGAAGGCGTCCAGGCGGTCCGGGGCCCGCAGATCGCCGGCGTGACGGTGCAGCCGCAGCAGCACGTCCTGGGCGATGTCGTCGGCGTCGTGCCGATCCCGGATGCGGCGGGCGATGAACGCGTGCAGGCGCCCGTGGAGCTCGGCCCACGCGGTGTCGTCGTCGAGGCGTTGCATGATGGTCGGGGCGGCTGCATCCCTTCGCAGGTCCGCGCGTCAGCAAGGCCATGACCGAGATCACGACCTGCTGCTCCACCGGCGCCCGGAGGACCTGCTGCGCGCCGACCGACAAGGCCGCCTGCTGCGGCACCACCGCCGCCCAGGCGCCGCCGGCCACGTGCGGCTGCGCCGCCGGCCGCCAGGCCGGGCCCGAGCGGCCGCCGTCGGGCGCGTAGGGCGCTCACGGCCTGCAGGCCTCCGGCACGGGCGCGCGCCGCCGCGCCCGTGCCGGCCGCCGGCGCGGGCGCTCTGCGTCATGGGCCAACCAGGCGGCGAGCGCCGCCACCAGCGCCAGCGTCCAGAACAGGGCCGGCAGACCGAGCGCCGCGGCGTAGAGCGCTGCGGCCACCGGAGCGAGCGCGCGTGACGCCGTGGTGACGCCGCCCGCGACGCCGGCGATCGCGCCGTAGTCCGCGGTGCCGTAGCGGTCGGCCAGCGCCGTCGCCCGAGCCAGGGTCGCCATGCCGTTGCCCATGCCGACCAGCACCACACCGGCGACCGCCGCGCCCCGCGCGGGCAGCGCCGCGAGCAGCGCCAGGCCGACGGCGACGAGGCCGAAGACGGTCGCACCGGCCGCGCGCCCGGCACGCGCCCGGCGAGCGCGCCGTACAGCACCCGCCCCGGGATCTGCGACAGCCCCGCGAGGCCGACCGCGAACGCGGCGAAGCCCGGCGTCGCACCGCGCTGGACCAGCAGCGGGATGGCGTGGATCAGGGCCGCGACGGCCGCCGCCGAGCCGAGCACGTACGCGGCCGACAGCGTCCAGAACTCCCGCGAGCGCAGGACCTCGCCGCTGCGCGCGGCGCGCGCGGCGGCCGCCGGCGGCGACGCCCACGGGCCGGCCGGCAGGACGAGGCCGTGCAGCGGGACGGTGATCGCGCCCAGCACGACCGCCAGGACCACGAGGGCGTCACGCCACCCGTGCGCGTCGATGAGCGCCTGGCCCACCGGCAGGAAGACGAAGGAGGCCAGCGCGCCCACGAGCGTCACGGCCGTCATCGCCCGCCGGCGCCGGCGAGTGTCGGGGAACGCCTTGGCGAGCACGACGAACGCCGGCTCGTACAGGACGGTCGCCATGACGAGGCCGAGGCCGGCGAACACCGCGTAGAGCGCCGCCAGGCCCTCGACCTGCGACCAGGCGAGGACCAGGACCACGCCGAGGGACGAGCCCGCGGTCATCACGGCCCGCGGCCCGTGGCGGTCGAGATGGCGCCCGACCGCGACGCCGGCCGCCGCCGAGACGAGCACCGCCAGCGCGAACGCCCCGGTGATCTGCGACACCGGCCAGCCGAGCTCCTGCTGCATCGGCAGCAGGAACACGGCGAAGGCGTAGTGGACGATGCCCCAGGAGACGGCCTCGGTCACCGCCAGCGCCCCGGCGATCCGCCAGGCGCCCTGCCCGGCCGGGGCCGCCGGGGCGGCGCTCATGCGGCGCTCGGCACGCAGCATGCCGCCGGCTCGGCCGGCGCCTGCACGCGCGGCGTGGCCCGGCAGACCCCGGTCTCGGGCAGCACGAGCTCCACGCGATCGGCGGCCTCGCGGTCGCCCGCCAGCGCCGCCGCGATCGAGCGGACCTGCTCGTAGCCGGTGAGCATGAGGAACGTCGGGGCGCGCCCGTAGCTCTTCATGCCGGCCAGGTAGAACCCCGGCTCGGGGTGCGCCAGCTCGCGCTCGCCGTGCGGCGGCACCGAGCCGCAGGAGTGCACGTTGGGGTCGATGAGCGGCGCGAGGTGGACGGGCGCCTCGACCGAGCTGTCGAGCCCCAGGCGGATCTCGCGGAGCATGTCGAGGTCGGGCCGGAACCCCGTCGCCGCCACGATCTCGTCCACCGGCGCGATGACGCCGCCGTCGTAGACCACGGCCAGGCCGTCGCCCAGCGCCTCGATGGCCTCGATGCGCACGCCGTGGCGCAGCTCGACCTCGCCGGCCGCGGCCAGGTCGTGGACGGCCTGACCCAGCGCGGCCCGCGCGGGCAGGCCGTCGGCGCTGCCGCCGCCGAAGAGCTCGTCCTGCGCGCGCCGGCGCACGGCCCACGTGATGTGGGTCCCCGGATGCGCGCGCCGCAGCGCCGCCAGGTCCTGCACCACGTTCATCGCCGAGTGGCCGGCGCCGACGACCAGCACGTGGCGCCCGGCGAACCGCTCGGCCTGCGCCGTCACGTCGGGCACCCCGTAGGTGATGCGCTCGCCGGCGTCGGCCTCGCCCACCGCCGGCACGCCTGCCGAGCCCAACGGGTTGTGCTGGATCAGCGTGCCGCTGGCGTCGATCACGGCGCGAGCGGCCAGCCGCCGCACTCCCTCCAGGGTCTGCACGACGAGCTCGAACGGCGCGGCCTCCCGCCCGGCGTCCTTCATCTTGTCGGTCGCGCGGCGCGTCACCGCAACGACCCGGTGCGCGAGACGCACGCGCCCGGCGAGCTCGGCCGTCTGGGCCAGCGGCACCAGATAGCGGTCGCGCAGCTGTGCGCCGGTCGGGTGCTCCTCTGGATCGGGGGCCGTCCAGCGCGTGCGCTCCAGCAGCTCACGCGCCGCGGCGTCGATGCTGAAGCGCCAGGGCGAGAAGAGCCTGACGTGCCCCCAGCTGCCGACCCCGGCCGCGACCTCGTCGCCGGCCTCGAGCACGAGCGGCTCCACACCGCGGCTCAGCAGGTGCGCCGCGGCGGCGAGCCCCACGGGACCCGAGCCGATGACGGCGACGGGGAGCTGATGGACGGACATGACGCGCACCTCCAGGTCATCGAACATTGTCGATGCGCAACGTACCACGGCCATCGAAGTCTGTCGATATACTACGGCGGCATGACTGCGCTGCCCACCGTCCGCTGCTGCGCCCCGCTGGCGGGCGACACGCTGGCCGACGGCGACGCGCTGGAGCTCGAGAAGCTCTTCAAGGCCCTGGCCGACCGCCATCGCCTGAAGATCGTCAACCGCCTGCTGGCCGCCGGCGAGGACGCGGTCTGCGTCTGCGACTTCGAGGACCTCCTCGGCCTCAAGCAGCCGACCGTCAGCTACCACCTCAAGCTGCTGCGCGATGCCGGCCTCGTCGAGCGCGAGAAGCGCGGGTCCTACGCCTACTTCACGCTGGCGCCGGGCGCGCTGCAGCGCGTCGGCGAGCTGCTCGGCGCGCCGGGCGCCGCAGCGAGCCGCTGAGCGCGCGCACGAAACGACGAAAGCCCCGCGGCGCGGGGCTTCCCTACAGGGTGAGCGAGGGGACTCGAACCCCCGACCGCCTGGACCACAACCAGGCCCGGCCCGTCCGCAGAGACCGCGAAATGCCGCTGTCAAGCCAAATCTGCGGGCGGGCTCCGGGCCGCGATGGACCTCGATGTACCCGTGATGTACCCGCGAGGTACCCGGAGCCGGCCCACCAGCTGCGTGTGCGAGGGGGGTCCTCGCGCTACCCGCCGGCGCCGCACCGGCCCGCCCACGGCCCATGTCCGGGCTACCGTCTCTCACGGGCGGGCACTTGGTCCGAGCCGTTGCCAAGGATGAGTCATCGGCTCGGCACTTGGTAGCTCGACCCGTTGCAGGCTCGGGGGCTCTCGCAGCCCTCCCAGGTTGGCGCGGGCCCCCACTGCGGTCCATGAGCGAGGCGACGTCCTCGCCAGGTTGGAAAGCAACATGTGGGCGGTGGTGCGCCTGGTTCGCGCGGGAGTTGCCGGGTACGTGGTCGCCTCACCGCGGTTCGCCGAACCGCATGAGCCTTCAAGGAGGCAAGTTATGGCTGGCACCGCTAGCACGGGGCGCGGCACCGACCGTGACACCCGGTTCAGGCCCGGCTCTGAGCGCCTGTCCACGGAAACCAAGCACTCCACGAAGACCACCGAGTTCTTCGCGATGCTCGCCGTGATCGCAGGCATCCTCATCAGCGCCGCCGTCATCAAGGGCGGCGACACCGAGGGCACCGACGAGTTCATCGCCCGCCAGGCGTGGCTCTACGTCTCGATCGTGGCCGGCGCCTACTTCATCAGCCGCGGGCTGGCGAAGTCGGGCAGCCGCGACCCCTACTGGTCCGGCGGCACCAACGAGAACCGCCACGACGACCGCGACCTGCGCTGAGTACCCCCAGCGGTCTTCTCATTGAGGCCGCCGCGTTATCAAGCCCGAAGGAACGAGACGCCCGCCGAAAGGCGGGCGTCTCGATTTGTTAGACGGCCGTGCCATGCGGGTGCTCGGCCTATGTAGCGGGCCCCGTACCCCGCACGTCCGAGTCGATGCGCGCCGGGTTTCCCCGCGCGGCGCGATGAGCGGCGACTGTCCGAGGGGATCGGGTGCCTTTCGGTATGAGCGACGTGATCTGGGCCGCCATCATCGCCGTCGCCGGCTCCGGCTTCGCCGGTGGCATCGCGGCGTGGGCGAGCACGGCGGTGGCCCGAGGCCAGCAGGGCCTCGAGCTCGCAAGGTACGCCGCCGGCCAGGAGTTGTACGACCTCGAGGCCGCCGTTGACGAGGGACGCGCCGGCACCGAACTCGTGGAGATCGCGAAGCGCATCGAGGACCTCGAGGCGCTTGGCGGGAGCGGGTCGTGAGCGTCGAGAAGCGCCTCAACGCCGACGGGACGCGGTCGTGGCGCGTCAGGTGGCGGGAGGGCGACCGCAACCGGTCCAAGACGTTCCGCACGCGCCGTGACGCTGAGTTGTTCGAGGCGACCTCGTGCGCCGCAGGCGCCTCGGAACGCTCGCGACGCTCGACGCGGGGACGATGACGCTCGACCGGTTCGTCGCCGACGTCTGGGCGCCCCAGCGCGCCGCCGACCTCAAGCCCGCCACCCGCACGTTCTACGCCGGGCTGTACCGGGCGCACATCGCCCCCACATTCGCGGACGTGCCGCTGCGTGACATCTCCCCGCAGCGCGTCGCCGCCTGGCAGGCCGAGCGCGTCAAGGCCGGAGCAGGCCGGACGGCGATCCGTGAGGCGCTCAGCCTCGTCGGCGGCATCCTCGGCTACGCCGTCGAGCTTGAGCACGTCCAGGTGAACGCCGCCCGTGCCGTCCGGCCGGTGCGGCGCCCGCCGCGCAAGACCGGGCGGGCGCTGAGCGTGCGTGAGGTCGAGGCGCGGCGAGGCGCGGTTGACGAGGGGTGGTCGATGCTCGTGACGCTGCTCGCGTACACCGGCATGCGGCCCGGTGAGGCGCTCGCGTTGCGCTGGGGCGACCTCACCGAGCGCACGATCCGAGTCGAGCGCGCGGCGAGCATGTGCGACGGATCGGTGCAGGGCACCAAGACCGACACGTCGCGCAGCGTGCGGCTCCTCGCGCCGCTCGCCGCGGACCTCGCGGCGTGGCGACTTCGGTGCGGACGACCGGCGAAGACGGCTCTCGTGGTCCCGCACCCGTCCGGGCAGGCGTGGTCGAAGACGCATTGGGACAACTGGCGGGATCGCGTGTGGCGCCCGGCGGCTCACGCGGCGGGGATCGCGACGCTCGAGGTTGTGCAGTCGCGCAAGGACGCGCGCCATCGCAAGCGCGAGCGCGTCAAGTTCGACGGCCCGGTGCCGTACGACCTGCGCCACACGTTCGCGTCCCTGCTGCTGGCCGAGGGCCGTTCGGTGCACTACGTCGCCGAGCAACTTGGCCACGGCGCGGAGCAGACGTTGCGCACGTACGGGCATGTGATCGCCGACTACCGCGACCGCCAGGTCATCGACGCGGAGGCCGAGATCCGCGCCGTGCGGAGCCTCGCGTACCCCTCACGTACCCTCCGCGCCGACGACGTCGCGATCGCGGCCGTGTCGTAGAACGACGGAAGCCCCGTGAGACACGGGGCTTCCGGATACAGGGTGAGCGAGGGGACTCGAACCCCCGACCGCCTGGACCACAACCAGGAGCTCTACCAGCTGAGCTACGCCCACCAGGCTGCAGGCAGGATAGCCCGATATGCGGTTGGCAGGCGGTGTACCGGGAAAGACGCGGCTATGCCCGACGAGCAGACCTTGCGCGAAGCCAAGCTCGCGCAGTACCTGGTGGAGGCCCACGGCAAGGAGAAGGAGCTCGAGACCGCCCTCCAAGCCCACATCAAGATCGCCCAGAAGGCGACCTACAAGAAGCGCCTGCAAGAGCACCTGCGCGAGACGAAGGCGCAGAGCAAGGCGCTGGAGAAGCGCATCAAGGCGCTCGGCGGTCCGCCCGACGGCTGGGTCCCCGATCCGGTCGTGGACGTGGCGGCGGCCGGCAACGCGGCGGCCAACAAGGCGGTGTCGATGGTCAAGGGCGTCGGCCACGCGCTGCGCGGCCAGGGCGTCGCCGAGAAGCAGCTCAAGAACGCCAAGACCGAGCTCTGGAACGAGCACGAGGAGATCGCGAACTACCTCGCGATCGAGGCGCTCGCCGAGGCGCTGGACGACAAGGAGACGGCCAAGCTCGCGCGCGACCACCGCAAGCAGGAGGAGCGCATGGCGGCCTTCCTCGAGAAGGTGATCCCGCAGCTGACCAAGGACGTCGTCAAGGAGGAGATCCCGGCGGCGCAGCGCAAGGCGCCGACCAACGGCGGCAGCAGCCGCGGACGGGGCGGCAGCTCCTCGCGCGGCAGTAGCGCCGGCACGTCGCGCAGCCGCTCCGCGAGCGCCGGCTCGACCACGAAGCGCTCGTCGTCGGCGTCGTCCCGCAGCGGCGGGACCACCAAGCGCGCGTCCTCGACGGCCAAGCGCTCGTCGGGCACCTCCTCGCGCAGCAGCTCCGGCGCCAAGCGCTCGGGCTCGAGCGGCCGGTCCTCCGGCGGCTCGTCGTCCTCCTCGTAGCAGCCACCCGGCTCGTCGTCAGCGCCGCCCGGTCCCCGGACCGGGCGGCAGCGGGCCGTCGAGGTGCTCCAAGACGTCGTGCATCCACCCCGAAACGGTTGACAGGATGTTCGTTGTCGGTCATCGTGATCGCAGGCGCCCAAGAGGGGGACGGCGTGCAGGATCAACCAGCCCTTCAGGTCCCAGCGCATGACGTGCGGGACCGTCACCAACGTCCCCTGCCTGGACGCACCGAGGGCCCGGTCTTCCGGGCCCTCGGCGGTTCTGCGGGCCGGTCCGGCGCGCTGATCAGAGGCCGTACGTCTTGCCGATGATGTCGCGCTGGATCTCACTCGTCCCGCCGTAGACCGTCGACACGAGGGTCGTGCGCACGTGGCCCTCCATGTCGTACTCCGTGGCGTAGCCGTAGCCGCCCATCATCTGCAGCCCTTCGAGCGCGACCCGCTTCGCGGTCTCGGTGACCTTGAGCTTCGCCATCGAGGCCTCCCGGGGGAACATGGCGCCGGGGTCCGCGTCGACCTTGCGCGCGACGTCGTAGACCAGCAGCCGGCAGCACTCGATCTCCGTCGCGAGGTCCGCGATGCGGTGGCGCAGCGCCTGGAAGGACCCGATCGGCCGGCCGAACTGCTCGCGCTCCTTGACGTAGGCCAGCGCGTCGTCGAACGCCCGCTGCGCGGTGCCCAGCATGAGCGCGGCAAGGATGAGGCGCTCGAGGTTCAGCCCCGCCATGAGCTGCGTCCATGCCCCGCCCTCGGTGCCGATCAGCGCGTTCGCCGGGACCTCGACGTCGGTGAAGAACAGGTCGTTGACGACCTCCCCGCCCATCGTCTCGATGCCGCGGATCTCCAACCCGGGCGCGTCGGCCGGCACGAGCAGCATCGTCAGGCCCTCGTGCTTACGCGAGCCAGACGCCGTGCGGCACACCAGGACGACGTCCTGCGCGAACTGCGCCTCGCTGATCCACGTCTTCTGGCCGTTGATGACGTAGCGGTCGCCGTCGCGCACCGCGCGGCACTGCAGCGCGCCGACGTCGGAGCCGGCGGCTGGCTCGCTCATCGCGATCGACGTCACCTTGCCGTCGACGATGCCGCCCAGCACGCGCGCCTTCTGCGCGTCGCTGCCGAACCGCTCGACCGCACCGGCGGCGATCATCGTCACGCCGAACGCGCCGATCGGCGCCATGCCGCGCGACGTCTCCTCGCAGAACAGGCACAGGTCGACGAGGCCGCCGCCGCTCCCGCCGAACCTCTCGGCCACCGCGACGCCGAGCCAGCCGAGCTCGGCGACCTTCGCGTAGAGCTCCGGGTTGTGGGGATGGCGGCCGTGGTGGGTCAGCGCGTCGCGCTGCTCGCGGGTGCCGCACTCGCGCCGGCAGAAGTCGCGCACGGCGGCGACGAGGTCGCGTTGCTCGTCGGTCAGGCCGCCGGGTGCCTCGATGGTGCTGGTGCCCATGTCGCGCTCAGCGGGTCTCGAGGGCGCCGGCCATGCGGGCCAGGCGACTGGTGATGAGCTCCTCGGCCTCGGCCACCATCCGCGTGACCAGCTCCTGGCAGGTCGGCACGTCGTGGATGAGGCCCTGCACGAGCGACGCGCTCCAGACGCCGCGGTCCGGGTCACCCTCCTCGTAGACCAGCCGCCCGCGTGCGCCGGCCACCAGGTCGCGCAGGTCGTCGAAGGTGCCGCCCTCGCGCTCGATGCGCACCACCTCCTGGGAGACCTCGTTGCGCGCGACGCGCGCGGTGTTGCGCAGCGTGCGGAAGATGAGGTCGGTGGAGCGCTCGTCGTTGGCGACGATCTCCTGCTTGATGCGGTCGTGGATCGGCGACTCCACGGTGCACTGGAAGCGCGTGCCCATGTTCACCGCGTCGGCCCCGAGCGCCAACGCCGCCACCAGGCCGCGGGCGTCGGCGATACCGCCCGAGGCGATCAGCACGCAAGGGCTGTCGCGCAGCGCGTCGGCCGCGGCCGGGATCAGGACCAGCCCGGGGACGTCGTCCTCGCCCGGGTGGCCGGCGCACTCGAAGCCGTCGATGGAGACGGCGTCCACGCCGAGCGACGCGGCCTTGACGGCGTGGCGCACCGACGTCGCCTTGTGGATGACCTTGATGCCGGCGCCGTGGAAGTCTGGCAGGTGGTCGGCGGGGTTGGACCCGGCCGTCTCGACGATCTCGACGCCGGCCTCGACGATCGCCCGGCGGTACTCGGCGTACGGCGGCGGCGTGATCGCCGGCAGGATCGTGAGGTTGACCCCGAACGGCCGGTCGGTCAGCTCGCGCGTGCGGCGGATCTCCTCGGTCAGCGCCTCGGGCGTGGGCTGCGTGAGCGCCGTGAGGAAGCCGAGCGCCCCCGCCTCGGCGACGGCGGCGACGAGCTCGGCCCGTCCCACCCACTGCATGCCGCCCTGGACGATGGGGTGCTCGATGCCGAACGTGTCGGTGAAGCGTGTGCGAAGCATCGGGCCATCGTGCGCGACGACGCTGCGACGCGGGTGTGCCGCGGGCACAACATAGGCTCCCGCAGATGGTCTCCGGCCCGACCTGGCGCGAGGTGGTGCAGCGCGCGCTGGACGAGCAGGGCGTCGACGCGCTCACCCGCGACGCGCTCGACGCGCTCGAGCGCGAGATGCCCGCGCTGCGCGCCGACGACGACCTGCGCCAGCTGGCCCGCGGCAGCGTCGCGGCGACGCTGGCGGTGGCGGTGGAGATGACGCGCGGGTCGATCGGGCTCGACGACTACAGCCCGCCGCCGCAGGCCGTCGCGTTCGCCCGCGAGCTGGCCCACCGCAACGTCCCGATGTCCGAGCTCGCCCGCTCCTACCGCATCACCCAGCACGTGGTGTGGCGCTTCGGCGTGGCCGAGCTGCGCCGGGCGCTCGGTGGCGACCCGGCCCTCGACGTCGCCCTCGAGCGCTTCACCGACGCCGTCTTCATCACCGGCGAGGCGCTCGTCGACGCGGCGCTCGAGCGCTACGCCGTCGAGCGCGACCGGTGGGTGCGCAGCGCCGACGCGCTGCGCCGGGCCACCGTCGAGGAGCTCCTGCGCGGCGAGCCCGTCGACACCGCGACCGCGGGCGCGCGCCTGCGCTACGAGCTGCGCCGCGAACACGTGGCCTTCCTGGTCTGGGCCGACGGCGAGGAGGGCGGCGACCTCGAGGCGGCGGCCGTCGCCGTCGGCGGCCCGCGCGCGCTGGTGGTGGCGCTGGGCGGCGGCGCGGTGGCGGGCTGGGCCCCTCCCCCGCTCCCCGGCGGCCCCGCGGCGCCCGCCGGGCTGTGCGTGGCGCTCGGCAGCCCGGGCGAGGGCCTCGACGGCTTCCGCCGCAGCCACGCCGAGGCCCAGGAGGTCCGGCGGGTCGCGCGCCTGGCCCGCCTGGCGGGCGTGACCGCCTACGACGACGTCGCCGTGGTGGCGCTGCTGACCAAGGACGAGCCGCAGGCGCGCGCCTTCGCCCAGCGGGTCCTGGGCGACCTCGCGGCCGACGACGAGCCGACGCGCCGGCTCGCCCAGACCGTCCATGCCGTGCTCGAGCTGCAGGGCAGCCCGCGCCGTGCGGCGCAGCGCCTGGCGGTGCACGAGAACACCGTGGCCAAGCGCCTGCGCAACGCCGAGCGGCTGCTGGGGCGCTCGATCGAGGAGCGCCCCGCCGAGCTGCTCGCCGCGCTGCTCGTGCTGCGCGCGACGCGCGACGGCGCGATCAGCGGCGCGTGAACGCGCCCGCGTCGGCCTCGATCCTGCCGAGCTCCGTGACGGGCGGCTCGTCGAACAGCGTCTCGCGGCCGATGCGAAACCAGTTGTTGGTGGCCTCGAGCTGCCCGAGGATCCCGAGCACCAGCCCGAAGGCGCGCAGCGTGACGATCTGGTTGGCCGGCAGCCTGAGCTTGCCGAAGCCCTGGCGCATGTCGCCGTGCTCGAGGACCAGGCGCGTCGCCACGTCGGGCGTCAGGCGCACGTCCTCGTCGCGCAGGAACCACCACGTCGCCGCCTCGTACTTCTCCATCAGCGGCCCGACGAGCTCGCGGCCGCCGGTGATGTGCCCTCGCGGCGCGTGATCTCGTAGAGCGCCTCGGCGTCCTGGGCGTAGACGGCGCGCAGCACCTCGAGCTGGACGTCGACCTCCTCCTGCGTCTGGCGCTTGAAGAACCCGAAGTCCAGGAACGCGACGCGGCCGTCGTCGAGGAACAGCGAGTTGCCCGGGTGCGGATCGCCGTTGAGCAGGAAGTGGCGGTACGGGCCGTTGACGTAGAAGCGGAACAGGATCTCGCCCCAGCGCGAGCGCGTCTCCTCGTCGTCTTCGCGCACGTCGGC